>JBQCEL010000405.1:0-12449 GCA_051960255.1 Rhizobiaceae bacterium | reverse complement strand
CCTGATCGTTCTTGCCGTCCTGAGCGAGGGAAAGGGCTTGCGAAAAAGCGTCGCCGGATTGGTTGGCGCGCTCCGCATCCCAATGCCGGTAAAGCACGAAGCCGACGGTTCCGAGAATGACGATCAGAGCAAGCGCGATCAGCCATAGGCCATATTTCGACAGAAAGGCTTTCGCCCGGTCCTGCCTCAGTTCCTCGGTGACTTCGCGAAAAAATGACTCGTCCGACATCCGGCCCAACCGTTTTCGGGCGGAAAGCGCCCAAATCCCAGAACAAGGCGATCGCCATGTCCACGCATCAAGATCTTGGGTGCGGAGCGAATTTTCTTCCGTACTCCCCAAGCGCACCTCGTTGCGGGAGCCTTTTAGCCGAATTCCGCCCGTTTGGAAGAGGCAAGCGGCAAAATCGCGATCGAGGTGGCGCCGCGCTCCCCCGGCGCCGCCTCGGCGCGACGATCACGCGGGATCAGGATCGTCGGCGCTCCGTTGCATATATCTTACGTCGAGGTCGGGCAGTTTGCCGCCTCCCAGCGTCGCCTCGAAAGCACGCAGGCGCTTATAGATCGACATCAGGCTCACGATGTCCGGCCATGAGTTGACCAAGTACTGAAACGAGGAACTAACCTGGCTGAAGGCGGCGATGATCTGTTGCAATATGCCGAAGGTGATGTGGCCGGCGGCGATGGTCGGCGTCATGATGACGTAGACGAAGACGGCGTCGGCCTGGATGTAGAACATGCGCGCGACGTTGAAATAGGCATAGTGGAAGTAGAGCAGGAAATAGCTTCTTCTCACATTGTTGAAGAGCGCCGCCAGGGTAGGGGGCTGCGCCCGATTCTCGTGATCCTCGCCATAGACCAGTTCCTTGCGATAGGCCGCCTCGACCCTTTGGTTGCGGAATTCGATGCCCGGCAGCTTTATGCCGACGCCGGCGAGGAGAACCGTTCCGAACAGCGACCAGAGGATGGCGGCGATGACGAGCGAATCCGGGATCGGCCCCATGAAGGGCATGGCCGTGACATGATGCGAGAGCTGCGCAAGGAGCGGCAGGAAGGCGATCAGCGTCATCACCGATTGCATAAAGCTGGTGCCGAGATCCTCGACGGAGGTTGAAAAGCGCATCGTATCCTCCTGGACGCGCTGCGAGGCGCCTTCGATGTGGCGCAGCCGGTCCCAATTCGACACGTAGAAATCGTTCATCGCTGTGCGCCAGCGGAAGATGTAGTGGCTGATGAAAAAGCTCTGCACGACATAGACGGCGATCGCCAGGAAGGCGATCGTCAGGAACACCCAAATCCCCTGAAAGAGCTCGCCTTGCGTCACCGTGCCGGCCGGCGGGGTGAGCGCCTTTTGTATCATGTCGAAAAAAGGGCCACGCCATTCGTTGAGTTCGACGCTGACCTGAACCGAGAAGTTGGTCGTGAACAGTATGAAAGCCGTTCCGAGGATTGACCAGTTCTGCCAGGGATGCGGCCGGTAAAGCGCCCAGAAAGCGTAGAAGATGAAAATTGCCGCGATGAAATAAGCGTAAAACCAGAGATACGGTTTCGACCAGAAAACACTGATGCCGATGATTGGCGCGCTTCCCGGAGCGGCGGGCGGCAGGCCAAAAACAGCGCCGAGTTGTTCACCGCCGAGAAACCAGAACAATACGACGGCAATGCTCCAGATAATGGCGGACGAAAAAAACACTTTCGGCTGAGGAAAGAAGGAAACAAACATTCGGGCGAAATCCTGAGAGGCCAAGCCTGTTTTGTTCAATCGCGGCGATTGAAGTCACAAATACGGCGGAAATGAAATCGCGAAACACGCTTGAGCGAGAAGCGGCCCGGCTTTTTCCGCTCAGCGTGCGGCCGCCGCGGCGGGCATCTGGTATCGCGCGGAGAATGCGGCAAACCCTGACAGCAAGAGGGCGGCTGCGGCGAGGAGAGACGGAATGAAGAAACTGCCGGTCATGTCGGCCAAGAAGCCGGCGACGATCGGTCCTATGATCTGCCCCACACCGAAGGCGGCGGTCATCAACGCGAGGACACGTCTCGGCGAAGAGGCGGCAAGAAGCCTTCCGCCCTGAAGGCCGATCGCTGTTATGGCGATGAACGTCCCCCCGAGCAGCAGACCGCCGATCAGCGGACCGGCAAAGCCGCCGAGCGAAACGCTGGCGACGACGCCGATGCCCTCGACGACGGCTCCTATGGCGAATGTCATCGCATGCCCAATCCGCACGGTGAGGACATGCCAGACAAAGAGTGACGGTATTGCGGCGATCCCCGTCACCAGCCAGACGACGGATTCAAACAGCCCGCCGCTTTCCTGCTGACGCACGATGGCGATGAGGAAAGTGGCCGTAACGATATAGCCGAAGCCGAAAACGCCATAGGCGAAGGTCAATTTTATCAGCGGAGCCGTCCAGCGCACGGGCGGCTCGCTCTTTTCCTCGCCGGTCCTGACCGGTCCTTCAGGGGCAAGCAGCGCTGTTATGACGAAACCGACGAGCGTGAGAAGGGCTGAGCCGTACCAGCCGGCGCGCCATCCCGCGCCTGCTATATGCATCCAGCCGGTGAGAAGGGAGGAAAGAGCAATGCCTAGTCCGACGCCGCCGAAATGAAGCGCCTGAAGGTCGGCCCTGCCATGCTCGGCCAGACGGCTGAAGACGATCGTGGTCAGGAATACCAGCAGGAAGGCGCTGGCGACGCCGGCGGCGAAGCGAATCACGAGAAAGGCGGCGATGTTCACCGTCAACGCCATCAAGGCCGCCAGCACGGCATTGGCCGCGAGCGCCGCCAGCATCACGGGACGCTCCCTGCCGTGCGCCCAGGCGCCGACGGCAATGATCGCGCCGAAGAGATAGCCGAGATAGTTGGCCGAAGCGATCCATCCGGCCTCGGACGCCGACAGGCCGAGGCTGTCCATCATGATCGGCAGGAGCGGCGTGTAAACGAAACGCCCGATGCCCATGCCGACAGCCATGCCGGCCATTCCGGCGAACCCGTAACGAAGCGGCGATATTCGGGACGACAACATGTCGCAACCATATTGCTGCACCGCAGCGATGCAATCGGTTTTGACTGGTCCAGAGACTCACAACGGCTGTGCGGAAAAGTGGCGGAAAGTCTTGACGAAGGCTATCTACATATCCGGGATATCGATAATCCAGGCATAGTGACAGGATGATCTCATGAACACGCACCAGCGCAACCTCTCCGCGGGCATCGATCCGAACAAACTCGACAGGCTGGCGGAGGTCGCGGTGAAAGTCGGATTGCGGCTCGAGCCTGGCCAGGACCTTTTTCTCACGGCGCCCGTAGTCGCGCTTCCGCTGGTCCGGCGCATTGCCGAACATGCTTACAAAGCTGGCGCGGGGCTGGTGACGCCGCTCTTCTCCGATGAGGAGATCGCGCTTGCGCGCTACCGCTATGCCGCCGATGCGAGCTTCGACCGGGCGCCGGGCTGGCTCTATGACGGAGTCGCCAAGGCATTCTCAGATAACACGGCGCGGCTTGCCATCGTTGGCGACAATCCAATGCTGCTCTCGGGCGAGGATGCCCAGAAAGTGGCGCGTGCCAACAAGGCCAATTCGCTGGCCTATCAGCCGGCATTGGAAAAGATCGCCGGTTTCGACATCAATTGGAACATCGTCGCCTATCCCGGCCTCTCCTGGGCGCGGCAGGTCTTCGCCGGAGAGGAGGACGACATGGCGGTCGCAAAACTTGCCGCCGCCATCTTCTCCGCTTCGCGCGTGGATAATGACGATCCCGTCGCCGCCTGGGCGGAACACAATGCGGCGCTGAAAAGCCGCACGGAATGGTTGAACGGGCAGAAATTCAGCGCGCTCCACTATTCGGGACCGGGAACGGATCTGACGATCGGGCTGGCGGACGGCCATGAATGGCAGGGCGGCGCCTCGACGGCCAAGAACGGCATCATTTGCAATCCGAACATCCCGACGGAGGAAGTTTTCACCACGCCGCATGCACGCCGCGTCGAGGGGCATGTGTCGAGCACCAAGCCGCTCTCCTATCAGGGCACATTGATCGACGGAATTTCGGTGCGCTTCGAGGAAGGCCGGATCGTCGAGGCGAAGGCCACGAAAGGCGAGGCGGTGCTCGCCAAGGTGCTCGATACGGACGATGGCGCGCGCCGTCTTGGCGAGGTGGCGCTGGTGCCGCATTCCTCGCCGATCTCGAAGAGCGGCATTCTCTTCTACAACACGCTCTTCGACGAGAACGCCTCCTGCCATATCGCGCTTGGCCAGTGCTATTCGAAATGCTTCGTCGGCGGCGCCGGTCTGACGCCAGACGAGATCGCGGCGCGGGGTGGCAACAAGAGCCTGATCCATATCGACTGGATGATCGGTTCCGACAAAATCGACATCGACGGCGTGAAGGAGGACGGCAGCCGCGTCCCCGTCTTCAGGAAGGGCGAGTGGGCCTGATCATTCCGGCAACAACCAGACCTCGTTTGTCTCACGGTTCTCGGGAAGCCATCGCCGCCTTGAGGCCCTGAAGGTCCGCCCGCGTCTCCCTGAGGGCGGACCAGAGAACCGCGATCAACTGGTCCGGGCGGGTCCATTGCCGGCTGTCCGGATCGTCCTTTTCTGCCAGCCCCCAGGCGCCGAAATCCACGCCGGCTTTCTCCATCGCGGCCCTAATGTCCTGGGCGACGAAGCCGGCATGCACCCGCTTCCCGGGCCTCTCGACTTCTTCGGTCTCGACCGTGGCAATCGATTTCGCGGCAGGATTTTTCGTATTCATCGACGCATTGCGGCGCTGCACGATTTTGACTGTCTTGCCCCCGACCTTCCACCGGAAAAGCTTCGGTTCGATGGCGTCCACCATCGCGCCGGCAAACGGCAATTCGCCGACTATTGTCTTGTCCCTGGCGTCCGAGGTCTGGATCGTTCCGTTGGCGGCCCAAACAGAACTCCACCGGCAGGTCGAATTGGCGAGACTGTAGGCATTGTCGGTGGCGGGGCTAAAATCGCTCGCTGATTGCTGCGAGCGCGTCACGTAATTGGTTCCCAGTGCAACGACACCCCCGCCTGCATTAAGCGTGATGCCGCCGGCGCCGACATTCTCGATCGCGAACGCGCCGTCCGCCCCCGGATTGCGGATGAACCTGGAAGAATAGTCCGGTTGCTCGTCCGAAGCATGAAAGTCGAAGAAAGCATATCTGTCGCCGGGAATGCCGGCGCTGATTTCCATCGCCGCTCCGCCGGATGTGGGCGCCGTCGATATCGAGTGCGGGCCAATGTCGACATACCCGACCACACCTTGCAGAAGGCTGATATCGGTCGTGCTCGCCTTGAGAACCGTTGTCCAGGAAGCGCCGTCTATGCTCGTTTTGATGGAGAAATCGTCATCGCCGGTCAGACCGAATTCGGCCCGACCGGAATAGCCGGTCTGGAATAAATGCGAGGCCGTGTTCGTCGCCGAAGCCTTGTTGACCTTGACGCGATGGTCGCTACCCTCATGCGTGAAAAGACTGAAGGCGGAGGCCACCGCCAGGCGATTGGTCGTGTCGGCATCGGTGTTGACGCCGAAGAAGGGACGCGCGCTGCCGCCGGCATCCGCACCTAGCCATCCGGTTCCGTCAAAGACGATCCGTTCGACCGCGCCGGCGTCGTAAAGCTGCCAGCCGGCCGCGGGAGTGAAGAACTGCCAGGCCCCATCAGTGAAACAGGCGATGGAATTCTCTTTTCCCACCCAAATATCCGTCGCGCCCGCGGCGACAATATAGCCATCTCCTTCGGCGGGATTTGCGGGCGGAGCGGAGAACTTGCGGCTTTTGACGACAGGCTGGACGAGGCAATCGAGCATCCTGAGCGCCTCGTTATGCGTGACATGCTTCTGCGCCTGGGAAGGCATGATGTAGGGAAGATCAAGTCTTGATGTGTATTCCACGGGCCAATTTCCTCAAAATGAAATCGGCCAAAGTCTAGGAGCGCGGCGAAGGGGGTGGATAAACGCGTTTCTCGGAAGATCTGGCCGCCAGCATCTCGGTCAGCAAATCTTCCGTTCCCAAACCGGCCGGCAATTGCCGCATGATCGCCTGGATGCGCCCATCGAGGAGGAGCATGGAAAATCCGTGGACGAGGGACCATGCCGCAGCCATTCGCGCGGCTTTGGCGAGCGGCGGCGCATCGGCGCTCTCCTCCCGTCCTTCTTCCACGGTTTCGGCAAGAGCTTGCGCGGCGTCGTCCATTGCCTCGCGCAGCGCGGCGCGGGACGGGTCGAGTCGCTCGGAGCGGAACATCAACTGGAACATTCCCGGATGCCGCTCGGCGAAATGGACATAGGCCATGCCGCGCGCCACGCCGCGCCTGTCCGGATCGGTTTCAGCTGCAGCAGCGGCCCGGAGTTCAGCGCTGAAGCGCCGGAAGCCGATCGAGGCGAGCTCGCTCAGGAGTCCCGTCAGATCGCCGAAATGGTTTTTGGGCGCCGCATGGGAAGCGCCCGCCTTGCGGGCGGCGGCGCGTAGCGTCAGGCCGTTTATTCCCTCCTTGGCGAGGATTTCCTCGGCCGCGTCGAGCATGGCTTCGCGCAGGGCTCCATGATGATAAGGCCGGCCGGCCTTCTTCCTCCCGCGCGTCGCGCGCGCCGCCGGGGGGCTGCGGTTTTCCTCGCCCGAAATCCGTTCGCCGCCGCTTCCGGTTTCTGTTTTCATCCGATTTTGCCGAAGGAATTTTCGTGTGTGGAGTTATTATTGACGCTGTCAATTTTAGAATTGACGGACCGGATGTCCAGTGTCATTTATATTGACATCGTCAATATTGGGAGGCGCGGATGGCGTCCGCCTTCGACAGTTCTGAAATGCCGGCCTTTCTGAGCGGGAACTACGCGCCCGTCATGCGGGAAATCAGCGTCGCGGATCTGGCCATTCGCGGCGAACTGCCGCGCGAACTCAATGGAACGCTTTACCGCAACGGCCCCAATCCGCATTTTCCGGCATCCGATGGTCATTGGTTCACCGGCGATGGGATGATCCACGCGATCGTCCTTTCGGATGGCAAGGCGAGCTACCGTAATCGCTGGGTGCGCACGCCGAAATGGCTTGCGGAGGAGCATGCTGGCCGTTCGCTCTTTTACGGCTTCGGGGGTAGGCGGCCCGATGCGCCCGACGACTGGGCCACCGGCGATTCGGGCGTCGCCAACACGAATATCGTCTGGCATGGCGGGCGATTGCTCGCGTTGGAGGAGGCGCACCAGCCGACCCTTATCGCGCCGGGAAGTCTTGAGACGCATGGCTATGCAAAATTCGGGCTGCATGGCCCCTTCACAGCCCATCCAAAGATCGATCCCGTTAGCGGCGACATGCTGTTTTTCGGCTACAATGCTGCTGGACCATTGACGCCCGCGATAAACTTTGGCGTTCTCGGTGCGGACGGCGTTTTGCTGCGTCACGAGCGCTTCGAAGCGCCCTATGCCAGCATGGTGCATGATTTCATCGTCACGGAAAGACATGTGCTCTTCCCGATCCTGCCCCTGACCGGCAGCATGGAACGGGCGCGTTCGGGCCGGCCGCCCTATGCCTGGGAGCCGGACAAAGGGGCCTTCATCGGGATTATGCCGCGTGATGGCGCAGCGGCCGATATAAGATGGTATCAGGGCGAGGCTTGCTACGCCTTCCATGTCATGAACGCCTGGGAGGAGGAGGGCCGGATCGTCGCCGAGGTCATGGCCCACGAGGAGCCGCCGCTTTTTCCTCACGCCGACGACACGCCCGAAAATCCTGAAAGGCAGCGCGCCCGCCCGACGCGCTGGACTTTCGATCTCGCCGCTGAAACCAGCTATTTCTCGCAGAGCGTAGTGGAAGACATTTCCGGCGAATTCCCACGTATCGACGACCGCAGGGCCGGGCTGCGGAACCGACATGGCTGGTATGCCGGCACAAATCCGGCCAACGGTGCGGATGGCCTGAACGGCGTCATTCATCTCGATGCGAGTGCGGGACGCCGCGATCTATACTGGCTGCCAGATGGCGACATCACATCCGAACCGGTCTTCGTCGCGCGCGGCGAAACGGAAGGCGATGGCTGGGTGCTTGCGGTCGTCTGGCGCGCGCGAAGCGATACCAGCGAACTCCTCGTTCTCGAAGCGAGGGAGGTCGAAAGAGGGCCCGTTGCGACAGTGGAACTGCCGCAGCGCGTGCCTTTCGGTTTCCACGGCAACTTTGTACCGGAGAGCAGATGAAAAATTTTCTCTACGCCGTCAGGCCGCTGATCTACGATTCGCTCGGCGTCATCGTCTTTGCCGTCCTCGTGATGCTCAAGGTCGATGTCCTGATTGCGGCGATCACCGGCGCGGCGATCGCCGCCGGCATCGTGCTCTCCGACATCGTGCGGCGTCGTCCCGTGCCGGCGCTGCAATGGATCAGCCTCGCCCTTGTGCTCCTCTCAACCGCCGCGACCTATCTGACCAGCGATCCGCGTTTCGTCATGGGCAAGCCGAGCATCGTCTATCTCATCGTCGGTTGCGTCATGCTGAAGCGTGGCTGGATGAACCGCTATGTGCCGGAGGAATCGCTGCCCCTTATCGAAGACCGGATGACGCTCTTCGGTTACATCTGGGCCGGGCTGATGTTCCTCACCGCGATTCTCAATCTCATCATCGCGGTCTGGTTCACGGCGCGCTGGCCGGAATTCATCGCCACCTTTCCCCTCGCATCGAAAATCGCGCTTTTCCTCATCCAGTTCGCCGGCATCAGGATCACAGCCCGCCGGAGGTTGGCCGCGCGCGAGACGCTTGCGGCGTCGCAGGCGCGGGCGGGCGGGCTCGCTGCGGCAGGTGAAATGCCAATGGAATAGACGCGGCGCGTTTCGTAAGCTACCCACCGTCAATCGCCTGCGGCGATTGTCGACCTCCATCGAGGGAGGGAGATCAGCGGAGGATGCATGAAACTCGCTACATTGAAAAACGGCACGCGTGACGGGAAGCTCGTCATCGTCTCGCGTGACCTGACGCTCTATACCGACGCGTCCTTCCTCGCGCCGACATTGCAGGGCGCTCTCGACGACTGGCGCCGCATCGCGCCACATCTGGCGACACTTGCCGAAAGCCTCGAAATCGGCGCGGTGCCAGCCGAGCGCTTTCACGAGCACAAGGCGCATGCGCCCCTGCCGCGCGCTTATCAATGGGCGGACGGCTCGGCCTATCTGAACCATATCGAGCTTGTGCGGAAGGCGCGCGGCGCGGAAATGCCGGAAAGCTTCCGGACCGATCCGCTGCTCTATCAGGGCGGTTCGGATTCCTTTCTCGGCCCGCGCGATCCGGTCCGGCTGGCCGACGAGGCCTGGGGCATCGACATGGAAGGCGAGGTGGCCGTCATCGTTGATGACGTGCCGATGGGCGCGAGCGTCGAGGAGGCCGGCGCGGCCATCCGGCTCCTCATGCTCGTCAACGACTGGTCGCTGCGCAATCTCATCCCGGCCGAGCTTGCCAAGGGCTTTGGCTTCTTCCAGTCGAAACCCTCCACCGCCTTTTCGCCGGTCGCGGTGACGCCTGACGAACTGGGGGACGCCTGGGACGGCGGCAAGGTGCATCTGCCGCTTCTGGTGGAACTGAACGGCAAGCCGTTCGGCCGTGCCGATGCCGGCACCGACATGATCTTCGACTTCCCGGCGCTGATCGCCCATGCGGCAAAGGCGCGCCCGCTCGCGGCGGGCAGCATTGTCGGCTCGGGAACCGTGTCGAACAAGCTCGACGATGGTCCCGACAAGCCGATCGCGGAAGGCGGCGCCGGCTATTCCTGCATCGCGGAACTGCGCACCATCGAGACGATCCGCGACGGCGAGCCTTCGACACCCTTCATGAAGTTCGGCGATCACGTCCGGATTGAGATGAAGGATAAGGCCGGACGCTCCATCTTCGGTGCGATCGAACAGACGGTGGAGAAATACGAAAGGGGCTGATGGCTGGCCGCATAGCGGCAGAATCGGATAGGGCTTGAACATGCTGTTCGAGCCTGGGGGAGAGACTGTTGCGCGCTGTTTTCGTCGATGCCAATGAGGCGCTATCCGCCGTGATGGAAAAGCTCCTCCGGCCGGACGACCTGCCGGTGAGGATCAACCGGCAGCCGGCGATCACGCCTGCCGAACTGCCCGATGTCCTTGGCGATGCGGAGATCGCCATCATAGACCATACGCATCTGCCGATCGATATCGCGCGGCAATGCGGCGGGCTGAAGCATGTCGTTTTCCTCGGCACCGGGCCGCAGAGCTATATGGACCCCGCCCAGCTCGGCGCGGAGCTTGGCGTCAAGGTCCATATCATTAAGGGCTATGGCGACACGGCGGTGGCGGAATGCGCCTTCGCGCTGATGTGGGCAGCGGCGAAGGGGCTGGCCGGCATGGATCGCGCCATGCGGGCCGGCAACTGGATGCGCACCGAAGCCATGCAACTGACCGGCAAGACGCTCGGCCTCGTCGGCTTCGGCGGCATCGGCAAAGAGATGGCGCGGCTTTCGCTCGGCGTCGGCATGCGGGTCGTCGCCTGGAACCGCTCAGCCGTCACGCATCCGGGCGTCGCATTCATGGCTCTCGACAAGGCGCTGGAGAAGGCGGATATCGTCTCGCTGCATCTGGCGCTGAATGACGAGACGCGCGGCATACTTTCCGACGAGCGCATCCGGCGCATGAAGCCGGGCGTCATCCTCATCAACACGGCGCGCGGCGCGCTCGTGGACGAAGCGGCGATGATCGCGGCCTTGCGCTGCGGCCGGATCGGCCATGCCAGCCTCGATGTCTACACCACCGAGCCGCTGCCGGCCGGCCATGAACTGACGACGCTTCCCAACGTCACGCTTTCCGCCCATTCCGGCTTCCGCACGCCCGAGGCGAACGACAATCTCATCGGCGCGGCGCTCGACCATTGCCGGAGGATTGCGAGAGAAGGCGCTTGACCCGTATCGGTTCAAATGGGCAAACAGAACCGTAGTTTCACGCGGGCCACTCATGCCACGTCATGTCGCCATCATCGGAGCAGGGGCCGTCGGTGCGATCAGCGCCATCGAGGCGTTGCGCGACGGCAACCGCGTCACCATCATCGAGCCGGGTGAACCGGGCGGCGAGCAGGCCACCAGCTACGGCAATGCGGGATGGTTCTCCTCGCATTCGGTCATCCCACCGGCCGAGCCGGGCGTCTGGAAGAAGGTGCCGAAATATCTTTCCGATCCGCTCGGGCCGCTCGCCATCCGCTGGCGCTATCTGCCCCGAGCCTTGCCTTGGCTTTTCCGCTATCTCCGTTCCGGCTGGACGCGCGCCGACATAGAGAAAACCGCGCGGGGGTTGCGTCCGCTTCTGGAAGGCGCGCCGCTCCTGCATGCGAAGCTTGCGGAGGAAGCCGGTGTTTCGCACCTGGTCGAGCGCGCGGGGGTGCTGCATGTCTATACCTCGCGCGAGGCGTTCGAGGCGGATGGCCTGGCATGGGCGGTGCGCCGCAAGGTCGGCATCGAATGGCTCGAACTCGACGGCGACGAATTGCGCCAGCGCGAGCCGGCGCTGCATCCGCGCTATCGCTTCGCGGCGATGGTGGAGGAGGCGGGGCGCTGCCTCGATCCGGGAGGCTATGTCGCCGCGCTTGTCGCACTGGCCGAGGCGCGGGGCGCGACGCTTGTCCGAGCAAGAGCGATCGGCTTCCGGCTCGACGGCGGCAGGCTCGCGGCGGTCCGTACGGATCAAGGCGAGATCGCCTGCGACGCCGCCGTCGTTGCGGCTGGTATCCGGTCGAAGCCGCTTGCCGCGTCCCTCGGCGACCGGTTGCCGCTCGAGACGGAGCGCGGCTATCACGCCATGGTGGAGGGCGTGGATATCGGGCTCAGGCACACGGTCATGGTGTCGGACGTGAAGATCGTCGCCAACCCGATGGCGAATGGCTTGCGGAGCGCTGGCCAGGTGGAGATCGCCGGCGTTGATGCCGCGCCGGACTGGAAGCGGGCCGAGATCATGCGCGATGGGCTGATCCACGTTTTCCCAGGCCTGCCGGAAAAGCTGCCGGCGGACAAGGTGAAGTTCTGGATGGGGCACCGGCCGAGCATGCCGGATGGGCGGCCCTGTATCGGCTTTTCGCGCGCGACGAAGGATGTCGTCTATGCGTTTGGTCATGGCCATATCGGCCTGGTCAGTTCGGCGCGGACCGGCCGGGTGGTGGCGCAGCTGATCGGTGGTCGGGCGCCGGAAATCCCGCTGGAGCCGTTTGATCCGCGACGTTTCCTTTGAAGAAAGGCACACCGATGGTGTCATCGCAATCCGGCATCGCCAAAGGCGGCAAGGCGGTCTATGGCGCGCCGCTCGGCATATTGATGCTGGAGGCGCGGTTTCCGCGCATTCCAGGCGACATGGGGAATGCGACGACGTGGCCGTTTCCGGTGCTCTATCACGTCGTGCGCGGCGCAAGCCCCGAACGGGTCGTGCTTCAAGGCGCGCGTGGCCTGCTGCCCGACTTCATCGCGGCGGCGC
>JBQCEL010000404.1:0-4341 GCA_051960255.1 Rhizobiaceae bacterium | reverse complement strand
GGCGGCCGCTATCGACACGGCCGCCTTTTTCATGGTGAATTTGGCGCCGGCGGCTGAAACATCCGGAGGAGGGTCATGGATCCGGTTTCACAACGCATAGCCGACTGGAAAATTCCCATCGGTGAATGGGGTAAGGAATTCTTCAATTTCCTCACCACCAATTTCGCCTGGTTTTTTGACCGCGTCTCCGACGGATTGCAGAGCTTCCTCGAGGGGCTGATCGCGCTGATCCAGTGGGTGCCGCCGATCCTTGTGGTGATTGCTATCGCGGCGCTTGCCTGGTGGCTGCAACGCTCCTGGAAACTCGCCCTCGTGGTCGCGATCGGCCTTATCTTCATTATCAATCAGGGCATGTGGCAGCCTACGGTGGAAACGCTCGTGCTGGTCGTAGCGGCAACAGCAGTCTCTATGGCGATCGGCGTCCCGATCGGCATCTGGGCGGCGCACAATGAGGGCGTCTATCGTGTTCTCCATCCCCTGCTCGACCTCATGCAGACCATGCCGACTTTCGTCTATCTGATTCCGGTTCTTATCCTTTTCGGCCTCGGCGTTGCCCCCGGTCTTATCGTCACCGTCATCTTCGCCATGCCCTCCCCTATCCGCCTCACCTATCTCGGCATCACCTCCGTGCCGAAGCCGATGCTTGAGGCGGGTGAGGCCTTCGGGGCCACCAAGCGCCAGTTGCTGTGGAAAGTCGAATTGCCGGCGGCGCTTCCGACCATTATGGCTGGGCTGACCCAATGTATCATGCTGTCGCTGTCGATGGTCGTCATCGCGGCGCTGATCGGCGCCAACGGCCTCGGCACGCCGGTGGTCAGGGCGCTGAACTCCATCAATATTCCGCTCGGTATCGAGGCCGGCCTTGCGATCGTCGTGCTGGCCATCATGCTCGACCGTATCTGCCGCATCGGCACGGCAGGCTTGAAATGACGACCGCCGTCGAATTCAAGGACGTCGACATCATTTTCGGCGATAACCGGCGGGAGGCCCTTGCCCTCATCGACGAGGGGGCGTCGCGCGGCGACATCCTCGAAAAAACCGGAACCGTCCTTGGCTGCGCCGGCTGCAACATGACAGTCGAGACCGGGCAGATTTCGGTTCTGATGGGGCTTTCCGGCTCCGGCAAATCGACGCTTCTGCGGGCCGTCAACCGGCTGAACGTGCCCGCGCGCGGCAAGGTCATGGTGCGCGACGGCGACCGCATGGTCGATGTCGTCAATTGCGACCAGAAGACCCTCCGCCATATCCGCCAGAAGAGCGTCGCGATGGTGTTCCAGCAATTCGCGCTCCTGCCCTGGCGCACCGTGGAGGAGAATGTCGGCTTCGGGCTCGAACTTGCCGGCATGAAGGAAGCGGCGCGGAAGGAAAAGGTCGCTCGCCAGCTCACCCTCGTCGGGCTCGAACAATGGGCGAAAAAATATGCGCACGAACTGTCGGGCGGCATGCAGCAACGCGTCGGCCTCGCCCGCGCCTTCGCCACCGAAGCGCCGATCCTTTTGATGGACGAGCCTTTCTCGGCGCTTGATCCGCTGATCCGCACCAAGCTGCAGGACGAGCTCCTTATGCTGCAGGAAAGCCTGCACAAGACCATCCTCTTCGTCAGCCACGATCTGGAGGAGGCGCTGAAGATCGGCAATACGATCACGATCATGGAGGGCGGCCGTATCGTCCAGAGCGGCGCGCCGGAAGATATCGTACTGAAACCCGCCGACGATTATGTCCGCGAATTCATCTCCAACGTGAATCCCCTCTCCGTGCTGACGGCCTGGAACGTCATGCGCGACCGGCGCGACCTCGACATAGCGGAGGACGGCTGGATCTGGCTCGACCGGCGCAACACGACGCGCTTCAAGCTCGACGGCAACGACCTCGTCGTCGCGGCAGAGCGCAACGGGCAACCGGCCGTCTGGGTCTCCTGCGACGATATCGAGAAATTGCCGTCGGACGCGCCGCAGGTCTTCTGGGCGCAGCCGGGAACGCCGCTGAGGACGGTCATGCACGCCATGCATGAGAGCCAGACGGCGCCCGTGGCGCTCTTCGATGAACAGTCGCGCTTCCTCGGCGCTATCGGCGTCCGCGACGTGTTGCGGGCAATCGTCAGGCGATAAGCGTCCTGACGGAACAACGACATAGCGCCGGAACGTGAATCGGTTCTTTCGCGCCAGCGGCCTATTGCGGCGTAAGCGTTCCAAAGACGCTGACGAGCGCGATCACACCGATACCAAGGACGATCTCCGCAACGGTAGACCACCGAAGGCTCGTCAATGCTCCATTCCCTGCTTTCAGCCGTGGAACGAGTATGTAGCGGTTGGTGAGAGCGAGGCAAATCATGCACGCCACCAAGCTAATTTTCGCGGCGAGGAGCGCCTGGTAAGGGGACGAGAAGTGCACCGGCCAGCGGTCAAGAACGAGGCGCGTGTTCAATATGCCGGTGGCAACGACAATGGCCACGGCAAAATGCCCGCAGCCTGAAAAGCGCCGGAGCGCGGCGCCTGCATCGTCCCGCAGCGCCGCATCCGAAAGCCTGCCGAGACAGAGGAGAAGCGGCGCCAGAGATCCCAGCCAGAAGCCGCCGGCGAGCAAGTGGACGATCTGGCTGGCGCGGTTCAACCATCCCTCCACGCCTTCGAGCATCGCGGCATGGCCTATCAGGCCAAGGCTTGCCAGGAAAAGGGCGGAAAGCACCGTCTCTGCTCGCCAGAAGACAGGGCGGCGAACGAAAAGAAGCCCGCAGAGCAGAACCGCAATGGCAATCCGGTAACGCCATACCTGGCCGAATTCCGTATCCGCAAGGACGGCATACCAGGTGGACGGCGTCCAGACGTCGGCCCAATCGCCGGCCATCTGTCCGGAAAGGAGAAGCAGCCACGCCGCCGTCGTGAAAAGCGCCACCATGGAGGCGCCTGCGAAGACAGGACGCAGCCTTGATGCAAGCGCCGCTCTCAAGCCGTTCGGCGCAAGCGTCGATTCGAACATGGCGATGCCGAAGAGCATGATGGCGGCGCCATAATGCAGCAGCCGGCATAGGATGAGGGCCTCATTCACGTCAATTCCCCGCCGGTAGGAGGCGCGCCGGCCCGCCCGGTTCCTGCTGGGCGGGAACATGGGCCAGGCCGGCCTGTTCTCAAGGAGCGACCGTGAAGGTGAAACTGCCCTGCGTTTTATGCGTGTCGACGGAAACCGCGTGCCAGGTCACGCGATAAGTCCCCGCTGAAAGTTTTTCCGGCACTTTGCTAATCAAAGTCTTGTGATCGTTGGGCGCGGTGGTGGGACGTTCCAGCTTCAGCGCCTTTCCGTCTGCCGTGGCAAGAGCGATTTTTGAGAAATGCGGTTCGACATCCTCGCTGAAATGGAGGGTGATTTCGGACGGCGATATCTTCACTCTGCCGTCTGCGGAAGGAGAAGCCGTTTGCAGATGAGCATGTGCCCAGGCGGGCAAGGGAGCGGCCAAAATCAGTGCTGGAATTGCAAAAGCCGCAAGAAAATTGCGCATATTGTCACCTCGTCAAAAAGTCAATTTGATAGCCGGAAATGCCCGCGACGCGCGGCAAAAGCCCGACCGATGTCCAATGTCTGCCCCGGCCTGGCGAGGACGGTCGAGCCGTTCGCCGAGTGCCGGAAGGAGTGCGCGGCCAACCACCGGCAAACGATCAGATGAAAGGAGGCGCGCGTGGGTTCCCGGGATCGTGAGCGGCCGCGCGAATATATATTTGCGTCAGCTTGGGAAAGAGGATTTCACTCGGCTTCTCCCACCGCCTTTCGTTGACCACGCCTGCGGAAGGGCCGGCAACGAAGGGCGCGAACAGGCAGCAGCCGAAGGTACAGCAGGACGGAAGCTTGCCATGCGGAGAGCCTCCGGACCCATTATCCCTCTGGTTGAGGATGGTGTTGCAGATCGGGTTGCCGAACTGGTCGAGCCGAACCTCGCCGGCGCCGTCGGAAAACGCGAAGGCGATGGTGAGGGATTGCAGGACAAGAGCGCAGGCCACCACGAGTGCGGCCGTCCAGCGCAAAGTCCTGTTTCCGATATCCGGCATTCCGTCCCTCTTTTCGCGACTGATTAACATGAGAGCGACGTCGAGTAACGCGTTTAGACCGGATGCGGCAATTGCTCCCGGCCTGCAAGCAATGAGACGACGATGAGCGGCGCGCGGCCGATATGCGGGAGATTTTTCAATGCGAAAAGAAATTGAGGTTGTAAAATATTATAGCGCGCCCTCGGGTTTTCGGGCATTTCCTCACACATGCCGATTACAAGTCAATCGCTTGTCCGTTCGACAGCCGCACTGCTCATGACAGGTCTCGCCGCGCTTGTCGTCATTGTTGTCGCCGCTTTTTGGC
>JBQCEL010000403.1:0-2225 GCA_051960255.1 Rhizobiaceae bacterium | reverse complement strand
GAGAAGTCGGAAGGCGGCATCGCGATCAAGATGGTGTCGGACTATGAGCCGGCCGGCGACCAGCCGACCGCGATCGCCGATCTTGTCGAGGGCATCGACCGCAACGACCGTAACCAGGTGCTGCTCGGCGTCACCGGCTCGGGCAAGACCTTTACGATGGCCAAGGTAATCGAGGCGACGCAGCGCCCCGCGCTGATCCTGGCCCCGAACAAGACGCTCGCCGCCCAGCTCTATGGCGAGTTCAAGAACTTCTTTCCCGATAATGCGGTAGAGTATTTCGTCTCCTATTACGATTATTACCAGCCCGAGGCCTATGTGCCCCGGACGGATACCTATATCGAGAAGGAATCCTCCATCAACGAGCAGATCGACCGCATGCGCCATTCGGCGACGCGTTCCCTGCTCGAACGGGACGACGTGGTGATCGTCGCTTCGGTCTCGTGCATCTACGGTATCGGCTCGGTCGAAACCTATACGGCGATGACCTTCCAGATGACGCTCGGCGACCGGCTCGACCAGCGCCAGCTTCTCGCCGATCTCGTTGCGCAGCAATACAAGCGGCAGGACATCAATTTCGTGCGCGGCTCCTTCCGCGTGCGTGGCGACACGATCGAGATCTTTCCGGCGCACCTTGAGGACCGCGCCTGGCGCATCTCCATGTTCGGCGACGAGATCGACGCCATCACCGAATTCGATCCGCTGACCGGGCAGAAGACCGGCGACCTCAAGAGCGTCAAGATCTACGCCAATTCGCACTATGTGACGCCGCGTCCGACGCTCAACCAGGCGATCAAGTCGATCCGGGAAGAACTGAAGTTTCGGCTCGCCGAACTGGAGAGGGCAGGGCGGCTTTTGGAGGCGCAGCGGCTGGAGCAGCGCACGCGCTTCGACCTCGAAATGCTGGAGGCTACGGGCTCGTGCGCCGGCATCGAGAACTATTCGCGCTATCTCACCGGCCGCCAGCCCGGCGAACCGCCGCCGACGCTGTTCGAATACATTCCGGACAACGCCATCATCTTCGTCGACGAGAGCCATCAGACCATCCCGCAGATCGGCGGCATGTATCGCGGCGACTTCCGCCGTAAGGCGACGCTCGCGGAATATGGCTTCCGCCTGCCGTCCTGCATGGACAACCGGCCGCTGCGCTTCGAGGAATGGGACGCAATGCGGCCCGCCACCGTCGCCGTTTCCGCCACGCCCGGCAAATGGGAGATGGAGGAGGCCGGCGGCATCTTCGCCGAGCAGGTTATTCGCCCGACCGGGTTGATCGATCCACCGGTGGAAGTCCGGCCCGCCAAGGCGCAGGTCGACGACGTCGTCGGCGAAATCCGCGAGACGACGCGGAAGGGCTATCGCACGCTGGTGACGGTGCTGACCAAGCGCATGGCCGAGGACCTTACCGAATATCTCCACGAGAACGGCATCCGCGTGCGCTACATGCATTCGGACGTCGAGACGCTGGAGCGCATCGAGATCATCCGCGATCTCCGTCTCGGCGCCTTTGACGTTCTGGTCGGCATCAACCTCCTGCGCGAGGGCCTCGACATCCCCGAATGCGGCCTAGTGGCCATCCTCGACGCCGACAAGGAAGGGTTTCTGCGTTCCGAGACGTCGCTCATCCAGACGATCGGCCGCGCGGCCCGCAATGTCGATGGCAAAGTCGTCCTCTATGCCGACCAGATCACCGGCTCCATGGAGCGCGCCATGGCCGAAACCAGCCGCCGGCGCGAGAAGCAGGCGGCGTGGAACGCGGAGCACGGCATCACGCCGGAGAGTGTGAAGTCGCGCATCGCCGACATCCTCGATTCTGTCTACGAGAAGGATCATGTCCGCGCCGACATCAAGGGTTTTGCCGAGAACGAGGGCGCGCTGATCGGCAACAATCTCACGGCGCATCTGGAAGCGCTGCAAAAGCAGATGCGCGACGCCGCCGCCGATCTCGACTTCGAGCGGGCGGCGCGCCTGCGCGACGAGATCAAGCGGCTCAGGGAAGCGGAACTGGAAATCGCCGACGATCCGCTGGCGCGCGATGTCGAGCGCGAGAGCCCCGTGAGCGGACGCGAGAAAGGCCGGCATAATAAGGGGAGAGAGCGGCATAGGACGGTGGATGAAAGCGTCTCTTCTCCCCGTATGCGGGGAGAAGATGCCGGCAGGCAGATGAGGGGCGGTGCTGCCCCTCACTCGTCAGGCGCTGGCGCGCCTGACACCCTCTCCCCGCGAGCGGG
>JBQCEL010000402.1:0-2642 GCA_051960255.1 Rhizobiaceae bacterium | reverse complement strand
GCCAACTTCTGCTGCCTCTATTGCCGGGCTTTTTCTGGTTCGTCATTGTCGTCGCCCCTGTCCTCATCGTGGCCGGGCTTGCCATGGCCAATCCCCGATGGACCGGAACTGCGACCGCTTTCGCCGTTAATTTTCTGGTTTTCCTCAGTCCTCACCAGACGATGGTCTATGCGCCGCAAGCCTTCTTGAACGGCGCGATTTCGCTGCTGCTCGGCATCCTTCTGGCGATGGGCGTGTTTGCTGTCGTCCTGCCGTCTCGACCGCGAGAAGCTGTGGCGCGGCTTGCGGGCGCGATAAGGGAGGATCTCATACGGCTCTGCGTCCACGACCGCGTTCCGCGGCGGTCAGCCTTCGAGAGCCTGGCCTATGACCGCATCAACCAGCTTATTCCTTACAATAGGGGTCCCGGCAGCCGGACCGAAGCGATCCTTTCGGGAAGCGTCTCCTCCGTCACGGTCGGGCTGGAAATATTGAAACTGCGCCACCTCCTTCTCGCCGATGCCGTTCCGGCCGACGTGAAGCGCCAGCTCGGCCGCTTTCTGAAGCGCCTTGCCCGCGTTCTGCTAAAGCCGACCGGAGAGCAGCCTGTCATCGACTTCGTCAGGGCGACCCGCGAAATGGCGGCACGGATCGCGCGCGACAACGAGGCCGCTGAAGTGCTCGACGCCGCCGCTTCACTGAGGGTCATCGCCGCGGCGGTAGAGGACCATCCGGCCTTCTTCCGCAGGATCAGACAGGACGGAAGACTCTCCTGACAAGAGACTGGCAGGATCGTTCTGGTACTGTGTTTCTTCCTGGACGAGGTATGCGCCGTGTCAACCAACCAGCTGGAGCGACAGAAGAGCCAAACCGCCGGCGTTCTTTACGTGCTCGCTTCGGCGGCGCTCTTTGCCGCAGCCGGAACCTTCACCCGCTCGATCGAGGCGGGAGCCTGGACCATCGCCTGTTGGCGGGGACTCGTCGGTGCGGCGATCATCGCGGTCTATGTGCTGTGCCGTCACAGGAACCAGAGCTGGCGGCAAAAGCTGCGCCTCGGCCCTGGCGGCTGGTTGCTTGCTGTCATCGGCGCGCTTTCGAGCATCGCCTTCATCACCGCGTTCAAGCTCACCTATGTCGCCAATGTCACAATCATCTACGGCACGGTCACGTTCATGGCTGCCGGGCTCGAATGGATGATCATCGGAGAAAGGGCGCCGCACCGCACCATTGTCACAGCCGTTGTCTCCTTGTCGGGCGTTATCCTGATGGCGGGAGCCGGCTGGGTGGCGAGTACCTCCTTCCTCGGCGATTTCTTTGCCATCATCATGACCGCCGGCTGTGCCCTCACCATGGTGCTGATCCGCAAATTCCGCGACGTGCCGGTGGTCTGGACGGCGGCGGTTTCTTCTCTTCTCCTCGCCTTCCTCAGTGCTTTGGTTTCCGATCCGCTCGCCATATCGGCGCGCGATTTCTGGATCACTTGCGCTTTTGGCGTTTCCTATGCCTTCGCCGTTATCCTCTGGATCGAAGGCACAATGCGCGTGACGGCGACGGAATCCGGCCTGCTGGGTACGGCGGAACTGCCGCTCGCCGTCTTCTTCGCCTGGCTCTTCCTGTCCGAAATGCCGCCGCTCGCCAGCTTGGCCGGAGGGCTGATCGTGCTCGGCGCCGTCCTCTTCCACACTATGCATGGCACAGCGCGAAGGAAGCGGAAAATGGGTTCGTCGCAAGCGGCGGGGACTACGCCGCGGTGATCGACAAAGCGTGGCCGCGCGCGTTGGCGCGCAGCGCGTCGAGATGGATGGAACGGATCAGCGCGGCAAGGTCGACATGGTGCGGCTTCGGTCCGGATTGGCCCGGTGCGGCGTTGATTTCCTTCAGCATCAGCCAACTCACCTCTTGGGTGCCCGCGATGCGCTTGCCGTTGGCGACGTCGCGCCAGACCTTGAGCGCCGAGATGAGGACGCCATGGACCGCGCCGCTTATCCCGGCCTTCCGCAACAAAGCCGTAAGCGCGCTCTCGCGACCGCTGACGAGAAGAGCCTGCACCCTCCCCTGATCCTGGCCGGTGAGCGCTTCTAACACTGAGCCGAAGAAGTCGATCTTGCCTGAGGCGACCACGCGAACGAGAAAGCTCGGCGTCAGATGGCCGGCGAAGCGCAAATGCTCCACCAGCGCGCCATGTTCGTCGATGCGCGTTTTTTCGATCAGGGTGAGCGAAGCGCGCAGGCATGCGTCGCGCAGCACTCGCTCCGCCCTTGCCTGCCCCATCAGCGCCCTGACCAGCGGAGCGCCCTGCAGGGCCTCGCCCAACCGGACGAGGAGAAGATGACGGCTGTCCGCCGGAAGACGCCTGTCCGACAGCATCGCCTCACGGATGCGTGCTGAACGGCCGTGCCTGTCCGCGATCCGGCGGAAACTGAGCGAGGCGATATCGGCCCCGTCATTCCTGAGGAGCGCGAGGCATGCCGTACAGCACCCGACTTCCGCGATGGCTGCCGCAACAGGCATTGCAACCTGCGCCCGTTCCGCAATCGCGCGCTGGACATTGTCGTCGCCGCTGGCGACCCGGTCGATCACTTGGTGCTCGGAAAAGAGCGGCGCACGCGTCAGCACCAGCCCGGCCATTTCCGGCTGCTCCCCGGGGGGCGCCGGGGCGCTCA
>JBQCEL010000401.1:0-15664 GCA_051960255.1 Rhizobiaceae bacterium | reverse complement strand
AGGAAAGACGCAGCGAGCGCATGGCCCATTTCATGATAGGCGACACGCTCGCGGTCCACGGGCTTCAGCAGACGGCCCTTTCGTTCGGAGCCGGCGAGAATGCGCTCCACCGCGTTGTTGAAGTCGTCCATCGTCACCTTGTCGCCATTGCGCCGGGTGGCGAAGATCGCCGCCTCGTTGACGAGATTGGCGATGTCGGCCCCGGTGAAACCGGGCGTTATGCCGGCGATCGCTTCGGGTTTAACGTCGGCAGCGACGGCGATGTTCTTGAGATAAATCTTGACGATCGCCTCGCGGCCCTTGCGGTCGGGCCGGTCCATGACGACCTGGCGATCGAAGCGGCCGGCCCGCATCAAGGCGGGATCGAGCACTTCCGGCCGGTTCGTCGCCGCCAAGAGCACGATGCCGATGCGCGGATCGAAGCCGTCGAGTTCCGACAGGAGCTGGTTGAGCGTCTGTTCCTTCTCGTCGCCGCCGCCATAGCCCGCAAGGGGGCTGCGCGCCCGCCCGAGCGCATCGAGTTCATCGATGAAAATGATGCAGGGCGCCGCCTGGCGCGCCTGCTGGAAGAGATCGCGCACGCGCGCCGCGCCGACGCCGACGAACATTTCGACGAATTCCGATCCCGAGATTGAGAAGAACGGGACGCCCGCTTCGCCCGCAACCGCGCGCGCGATCAGCGTCTTGCCCGTGCCGGGCGGTCCGACGAGCAATATGCCTTTCGGTATCCTGGCGCCGAGCCGGCCATATTTGTCCTTGTCCTTCAGGAAGGACACGATCTCCATCAGTTCGACCTTGGCTTCGTCGGCTCCGGCCACGTCGTCGAACCGCACGCCCGTCTTGCGTTCCATGTAAATCTTGGCCTTCGACTTGCCGATATTGACGAGCCCACCCATGCCCTGCTTGGCGGCGAAGCCGCGAAACAGGAACATCCACACGCCGAAGAAGATGATGGCGGGCAAGAACCAGGAAAGAAGCGTAGTCAGCCAGTTGCTGTCGGACGCGCCCGTGACTTTCACGCCAGCCTTCTCGAAAGGCGCCGCCGCCTGCTGATCCACCTTGTTGGCGATAAACAGCTTCTTGCCGTTCTGCGGCTGCTTGAATTCGCCCTGTATTGTCGTTTCGGTGATCGTAACCGCGGCGATCTTGCCCTGCTTCACGTCCTGCATAAGCTGCGTATAGGAAAGCTGCGCGACGTTGCGGTAGCTCATCCAGAACTCGAATCCCAGAAGCAGCACGATCGCGACCACGAAATAGCCGATATTGAAGGTGTGCCTTTTATCCATTCTCGGCTCCTGGTGTTGCCTTCGCCGCCTTGTCGGCTCAGCCTTAATTGGGGCAGGCTTGCCGCGGGTCAAAGTTCTTCCGGAACTCCTCCCCTCCATCGCGTAATTTCTCCCACGCAAGCGGAGGCGGCCCACGCAAACGGAGGCGGGGATTTTATGGAGCCAGTCTATCGAACGAAAGCGAGCGGCGCCGTTATTGGGACTGCTCGGCAGCGCCGCGCCCATCTTGCAGCCGCCGCTTATATTCCTACCTTTTGCCTAGGCACGGATTTCATAGGGGATGCGTGACTTGCAGGATAAGAGCATGGATATCCAATCGGTTTCTCGGTCGATGGTGGCCGTCCGCGCCTCGGTCCCCGAGGACGCCTTCACGGCCGAAACGCTCGGCATCCGGAGAGAGGGTAGCGGCGTCGTCATCCGCAAGGATGGGCTCGTGCTGACGATCGGCTATCTCATCACGGAAGCGGACGAAATTTGGCTCATTGATCAGGACGGCAGGAATATCCCGGCGCACCCGCTCGCTTACGACCAGGAAACGGGCTTCGGCCTCGTCCAGGCTCTGGGCCGGCTCGATCTTCCGCCCCTCGAGTTCGGCGACATCGCCCATACGGCGATCGGCGATCCAGTTATTCTTATCGACGGGCTCGGCCAGTCCGTGGAGGCGAACATCGTCGCCAAGCAGGAATTCGCCGGCTATTGGGAATATCTTCTCGAAGAGGCGGTCTTCATAGCTCCGGCGCACCCTTCCTGGGGCGGCGCGGCCTTGGTCGATCCGGAGGGCAAGCTCCTCGGCGTGGGATCGCTCCGCCTGCAGATGAGCAAGGGCAATGAGGTTGCGGATATCAATATGATCGTGCCGATCAGCCTTCTTCCGCCGATCCTGGACGATCTTCTGACGCGCGGACAGGTCAACAAGCCGCCACGGCCGTGGCTCGGCGTCTTTTCGGCGGAAAGCAATGGCGAAGTCGTCGTGATGAGCGTCACCGAAGGGGGGCCGGCGGAAAAGGCAGGTCTGCAACAGGGAGACATCATTTCCGACATCCGCGACAGGGAGATCGACGGACTGGCGGATTTTTATCGGCAGGTCTGGGGAAGCGGTCCTGCCGGCATCGAGGTTCCGATGCGGGTCATCCGCGATGGCCGCGAAACCTGGCTGCGCTTGAAATCCGCCGACCGCAACAGCTTTCTCAAGAAGCCGCAAATGCAATAGGGAACCTGAACAAAGCAGATAATCCGCAAGGCGGGAGCTTCCGCTCGCATGCCCGCATCGCTTATAGAAAGCGTGACAGCGAGGAGGCGGGCGAATGACACCCAACGCGATCTACCCCGATCTGAAGGATCGTTCCGTGCTGATAACGGGCGGCGGCACGGGCATCGGCGCGGCGTTGACGGAAGGCTTTGTCCGCCAGGGCGCGAGGGTCGCCTTTCTCGATATCGCCGCGGACGAAAGCCACGCTCTCGTGACGCGCCTTGAGCGGGATGCCGCGCACGAGCCGCTTTTCCTGCACACCGATCTGAGGGACATCGCGGCGCTCAAAGACGCCGTCGCCGAGGCCGCGAAAGCGAACGGCCTCATCACCGTGCTCGTCAACAATGCCGCGCGCGACGACCGCCATGAGATCGAGGCTGTCGACGAGGACTACTGGGAGGAGAACCAGGCGACCAACCTGCGCCACCAGTTCTTCGTCGCCCAGGCGGTCGTGCCCGGCATGAAGCGGGCGGGCGGCGGCTCGATCGTCAACTTCACCTCGACCTCCTACATGCTGAACATCGGCGACATGCCCTCCTACACCGCCGCCAAGGCCGGCGTCGTCGGGCTGACGAAGGGGCTTGCCGGAAAGCTCGGCCGGCACGGTATCCGCGTCAACGCCATCGCGCCCGGCTGGGTAATGACGGAAAGGCAGCGTCGTCTCTGGGTCACAAAAGAGGCGCTTTCCGCGATGATCGACCGGCAATGCCTGAAAGACGAGATCCAGCCGGAAGACATGGTTGGACCCTGTCTCTTTCTGGCGTCGAACGCCGCGCGCATGGTGACGGCGCAGGTGCTGATCGCCGACGGAGGCATGCTTTGACCGCGTCTCCGGCCTTTGCAGCCGTCGATTGGGGCACATCGAGCTTCAGGCTGTGGCTGATTTCGCAAGACGGCATGGTTTTGGCCGAACGCCGCAGCGGCGACGGCATGACGACCGCGCGCGAAAAAGGCTTTGCCGCAACGCTCGACGCGCATCTTTCGGCGCTCGGCGCACCGGCCGGGCTACCCGCCGTCGCCTGCGGCATGGTCGGCGCGCGACAGGGCTGGATCGAGGCGAACTATCTCGACGTGCCCGCCTCGCTCAAAGAGATCGTGTCGAAGGCGGTGAGCCCACGCGGTACAGACCGCCGGGTCTTCATCCTCCCCGGCCTCGCGCAGCGTCTGCCCGAACGTGCCGACGTCATCAGGGGCGAAGAGACGCAGCTGATGGGCGCCGCGGCTAGCCGGCAAAATGCAACGGCCGGCCTTTACTGCATGCCCGGCACGCATTCGAAATGGGTCCGCATGGAAAACGGGAAGGTGGCCGGCTTCTCGACCTTCATGACGGGTGAGCTTTTTGCGCTGATTGCCCGCCGGTCGATCCTGGCGCACAGCATCGGCGAAGCGGAAGCCGATCCGGAAGCGTCTGCCTTCGCCGAAGCTGTCCTCGCGACATATCACGAGCCGCAACGCCTTACCGGCAGCCTGTTCTCCATCCGGGGAAGCCAACTCCTGTTCGGCGATACGCTCGAAAGGGCGGCGGCGCGCCTTTCGGGCATGCTGATCGGGGCAGAGCTTGCCGGAAGCGGCTGCAAGAGCTGCGGCGCACCCGTCCGTCTCATCGCCTCCGGCAGACTCGCGTCACTTTACCGGTCTGCCTTTGCCGCGCTTTCGATCGACATCGAGGAAATCGATGCCGATCAGGCCGTACGCGATGGCCTGGTCCAGGCCGCGCGTTTTCTCGGCCTTGTCGGCGGAAAGGAACGGAACTCATGACCGCCCTCCAATGGCCGAAGATGCGGCGTTCGCTTGTCGCCATTTTGCGCGGGATCAGGCCAGACGAAATTCTTGCCGCGCTCGATGTGCTGGTCGAGGCGGGCTTCACGGCCATCGAAATTCCACTCAATTCGCCCGATCCGTTCCGTTCCATCGAGGCTGCGGCATGCAACGCGCCGGCTAACTGTATGATCGGCGCGGGAACCGTGCTGAAGGTCGGGGACGTGGACCGGCTGAACGATTCCGGAGGAAGCCTGCTCGTCAGCCCGAATGTCGTACCGGCCGTCATCGAGCGAGCCGGCCGGTACGGCATGGTCGCCATGCCGGGCGTGATGACGCCCAGCGAAGCCTTCGCCGCGCTGGATGCCGGCGCTTCCGCGCTCAAATTCTTTCCCGCCAGTGTGCTTGGCGCGAAGGGGATCGCCGCGATCAAGGCCGTCTTGCCGGCCGGGACCGAAATCGGAGCGGTAGGCGGCGTCTCCGAAGAGAATTTCGCGGAATATGCTTCCGCAGGCATAGGCATTTTCGGGCTCGGCTCAAGCCTCTACAAACCGGGGATGACGCCAGCGGAGATTGGAGCGCGCGCCCGCGCCGCCGTTGAAGCCTATGACCGTGTCTATGGCGATCGTGATTGAGGCAACCGGCCGGGCCGCCCTCATTGCGGGCCCGCGGCCCAGTTCGGCAGCGGCTCCAGCGTCTTGTTGAACTTCCGCCACCAGGCATCTTCGTCGAGGGCGCAGCCGGCCCGCAGCATTTCCGCTGCCTTGGCGAATGCCTCCCTGGCGATCTGATTGAACGTCAGGTCGGGATCATAGGGCACCGTCACCACGAGTTCCTGACCGGTCTGCCTGCCTGACTCGTCCACCTGGAAATAGAGCCAGATGATGAACTGGGCGCCTTGTTCGTCGCCGAGACTGTTGCTGACCTTGATACTGTCGATGCCGGCTTCGGTGATCTTCATCGCGGGCTCTCCTGTCTGCTCGGGCGATCAACAGGAAGAGCAGCGCGCCGTTCCATCAAAGCTTTTGACATGGTGAAGAGGAAGCAAACGGCGAGACTCGTCGAGTGAGGTCGAAGCCCGGTCCGGAACGACCGGCCCTCTCACGCGTTCTTCTAGGCACGGCGGACGATTCGCCGGGAACAGCGCTTTAAATGGAGAGGGAAGACGCGATGAGTTTGGGTACAATCCTTATCATCATCCTGATACTGCTCCTGCTCGGAGGCTTCAGCGGTTTCGGAGGCGGACCGTTCTATGGTACAGGATATTACGGCGGCGGCGGTCTCGGACTGATCCTGATCATTATCATCATATTGGTCGTGCTCGGACGCATATAGCTTCCGCGCCGGCGGGGCCGCGTAGAATGCAGGATTGGGGGGAGCCGGAACCACCCGGCTCCCGCTTTTGTCTGTCACCTGGGTTCGCGGTTGAGGCAAAGATAGGTTGGATCGAATTCGGCGATTTTCACCAGCCCGTCCCAACTCTCGACGTGCACCCTCATGCCTTCCCAGATGATTAGTCCCTGCTTGCGCAAGCTTTGCAGCGTTCGATTGACGTGAACCACCGAGAGGCCGAGTATGTCCGCGAGATCGGCCTGCTTGAAGGGGACGCGGAAGGAATAACCGCTCGTCTGCTGCACGACGTCCAATCTCGTGAACAATTCGCAGATGAGATGCGCAAGGTGCCCCTCGGCCGAGCGGCGCCCCATCGAGGCGAGCCATTCCCTCGAAATCGAGGCGTCGATAAGCGTGTCCAGCCACAATAGCCGCGCCAGATGGGGCGAAGTCGCCGTTATCTTGCGAAGAGCCTCGTGGTCCGCCTGAACGATCCTGCAATCCGAAAGCGTGACGACTCCGTAAGCGAGCGTTTTCAGAAGAAAGCCGTGGAGGTCGAGGAAATCGCCCGGGACGTGAACGCCCGTAATCTGGCGCGCGCCGGTGGACAATGTCTTGAAGCGCGCCGCGAACCCGTCGAGGAGTAGCAGACTGAACGACGAACGCGACCCTTCCGGGATCAATTCCTGTCCGACCGGCGCCACCCTTTCATTGGTGAACAGATCGAGCAGTTCCCGCGTTTCATAGGCGGGAACTTCATCTCGCCGGCTGAGCTGCAAAATAAGTGGATTCGACAATGGGAGACTCCTGCGACCGGTCAGTCGCAGAAACGGGAAAGCAACGGAGCGGAGCACGTTGCGTATCGCCAACGCGCCGAAAAGGCATTTAAAATTGTTAAGTTAAGGCGCTTCTGAAATGAGAAAGCCTGTCGAGCGGAACGCTTTCGGGCTCGCCGCAAGCTCTCGCTTGCCCGGCAAACCTTCCGATTTGCTGGCCATCGACCGCCTCGCACAGCGAAAGATGTTGCCGAACATGGCCGTCCGTGGCCTGCCTTTCATTCCATCCGGAGTATTCTTCTGCCTCCGATATCCGCGCGAATCATCATCGATCATCCGACGACCGCAGCCGAAGACGATCGCGTCTGGCAAAGCCCGTCCTTCGTCGCTTCGCGTCGTCTCGCGTCCCTTCCTCCGCGGCGTTCCAGGCGCCGATGTCGGTTAGGCGGATGATCTACGACCGGACACACGACGCCTTCAACCTCGGTCCGATAGGACTTTGCCAATTCCTGCCGACAATATGCTCACCTTCCTGATCGGGCATGTCGCTGATCGGCGCCGTGCCCGCAGCGTATCGGCGGTGCGGGCACGATCCTCATCGTGCTGATCTGGATAGGGATTGTTCCCTGAACCGGGGGGAGGCAGACGGCTTTACAGCTTGAAAAGCGGTCAGCCTCCTCGTCCGCCTCTGCTGCCTTATTCGGCGGGCACGCCGATCTCGCGTGGCGCTGCGGAGCGGCCGTCAAGGCTCCAGGCTCCCGCCCCTGCAAAAACGAAGAAAAGGAACAGGAAACAGAAAAGCACAGCGGCGTCGCCGCCATTGTTGGCGGGAAAGAAGTTGCGCGGCGCATGCGCCGTCCAATAGGCCACAGCCATTTCGCCGGAAAGAATAAATGCCACGTAGCGGGTTTTGAAGCCGACGAGAAGGAGCAGGCCTCCGCATGCTTCCAATATTCCCGCAAGTCCCATCAGCGAAAAAAGCTCCGGCGATCCGTGCGCGGAGGCGGGAAAACCGAGGAGCTTCTGCGTGCCGTGCTCAATAAAGAGCAGAGCGGCGATGATGCGCAGGCCCCCGAGGGCATAGAACGTATTCATGGAACGCACTTGCGAATCTCCTAATAAACCTGTCCTCCCGCGCTTTTTATGTCCCATCGCCCACGGCAAAGATAGGATGGGAAACGATGAAAGGTGGCGTCCCTTCAAACAACATTGTGTGAACGCGTTTCAAAAAATTCTCCCGCGTTTGTGAACAAAGGCCATTCCGCTTTATCCTCGCGCGGATTTCTTGGCGCTTCCGATCCCGCCGCTGGAGCGACGGTCGCCGCCGAAGCGCTACATTGGAAATATTCCAGAATATAGCTATCAGTCATTCTATTTTATAATCGTTCTAAACAAATATTTTTTAAAATAATGAATTGAGAGAGAAATAAACTTGCAGTATTCGAGAACCGGGCACGCAAGGGAGCATGCCACGTTCGGACCGGTTTTCGAGGGGAAGCAATTTCATGCAGCGTTGGTTGATGTCGTGCCTTTTGTCGAGCGTCGCCATCCTGGCGGTAAGCGGAACCGCCTATGCCGGCGGCCAACCGGCCAGCCAACCCTCGGTGAAAGTGCTCGACAAGACCTTCGATGTCGGCGCCGGCATGTTCGCCTATACCGAATACGAACTGTCAGGAGAGCCGCTGGCCGAAAGCCTCGGGCTTGACCTCGACGTGCTTGATCCTGACCAGGCCGACAAGCCGACACCCTTCGATTTCGCGGCCGGCATCGATTCTTACGAATATTCGGAGGAGGCGATGTATGCGGTGAACTACCAGTCCCGTCTCGGGCCGCATCTCGTCAACGGACCCGTCAACGCCAAGCGCGGCGGGACCCTGGAGTCGCTCGGCAATCGCTTCATCGCGCTCGCCAAGTCCGTCGGCTACGCGCCCGATGAACTGCCGCAGAATATCTACCCGATCACCTTCCCGTTCGATAAGGGCATGCCGGAATTCGGCCAGGCGGTCGACGTTTCGCCGGTTTCCTCGTCCGACAAGGAAATCCTCACTCACAAGGACGAGACGAAAAAGATCAAGGCGGTCACGCCCGCCTATTACCGCGACTACAGGACACTCGCTTGGCGCACCGACGGCATGGATGACAATTTCACCCCGCAAGCCGTGGGCGGCGAGCTTCTGAAAGACACGATGTGGGCGCAGGATTTCCTCGGCGGCATGCACGAGACGGCGACCGACAAGGAGATCGACAACGTCGCCTCGACCGACATGGATCATGACGGCAAGCATGCGCTCGGCAAGGCGGCCGCGGACGGCATCAACGGCGTCATCCTGACCGAGATCACCTGGGACAAGCTTTTGACGCTGCGCAACCGCTTCGGTTACGACGGCAAGACGCTCGGCGCGCCGATCGGTCCGGATTATGACGCGGCGAAACATCCCGTCTGGTTCCCGAACAGGGTCGCCGTCACGCTCGATCAGAAGAACGGCGTCAACGCGCTCGGCGCTCTCAAGGTGACGGATGGCGGCTCCTCGCTGCGCGGCGTCTGGATGATGCTCTGGCCGCTCGCGGAAGCCTATGGCTATATGGACCAGCGCACCGCCAATACCAATCAGAACAAGGCGTTTCTGGCAGTGTTCGACGGCGACCCCTTCCCGGCGGCGCCGGCCGCGAACCGCGGGGTCGATCCCGCAAAATACATAAAGGCGGACGATCCGTTCTCGCTGGTGGAAGAACTCTCGGGCATGGCGTTGCAGAACCTCTTCACGCTGCACTTCAACAAGGATGCGGGCACGTTCGTCGATAGCTGGAAAGACGGCGAACAAGGCAAGACTGTCACCGCCTTCGACGCCGCTTATACGCTGGTCGCGCTCGATGTCTTCGAGCGCGCGGTAGACGCGCTTCCGGTCGGCTATGCGTCGGCGTCGAGCGGCAAGCCGCTCGGCACGGAACAAGGCAAGCAGGCGCTCAATCTGCTGAAGACGGAAGCCGATTTCATCACCGGCAAGCTGATCGGCGCCGACGGTCTTGTCGCTGACAGCTATACGATCGGCGAAGGCGCCTCGGCGAAGCATTCACTCGCCACGCAATTCGCCGTTATCCGCGGCCTTTCGGCGGCGTTCACCGCCACCGGTAACGAGAAATACCGCACCGCCGCGCGCAAAATCTATGACGCGGTGGACGCGCATATGGTCGACAAGACCTCCGGCCTCTTTGACCCGACGCCGGGCAAGCCTTTCGAGGTAACGCCATGGACAATGGGCGCGGTCAGCGGCGGCCTTCGCGAATTGCTGCAAAACCTGCATAACAAGGAAAGCGAGAAGGACCCGGCGCTCGATCGTGCCGCACTGGCCAAGCGCTATACTACCTGGTTCCACACCGTTGGCCGCGGCGTCCAGCTTGCCGAATGGCTGAACGATACGGGTGAACATCTGGTTGATGGCGACGAGACGGGCGACATCAATGAGAACGGCATCAAGAGCATCACATTCGCCGGCGGCAAATACGGCACCGCCCCGGTGATGGCGGCACGCGCCGAGGTGACGCCATAGCTTTACAAATGATCGTTCGCAATTGCGTAAAAACAAAGGGATAGAGCTGCCGTGGCTCAGTGAAAAGCGGAAATGCTCTCATAATTTCCAGAATGCGTATCGAACATCCAGGCGGAGCCATTGCAACGGCCCGCCGGGCAAAAAGAAGAAGAAAGCTGTCCCATCGGCTGGCCAAGCCAGCCGAGGCGGCGCTCTATGTCCTTCTGATCACCGGCGCTCTTCTGTTCGAACCCTTCGGCCTGTCCTGGCGACTCGTCCGCTGGGCGCTGGTGGTCCACGTCGCCGCTGCTGTGATTTTCGTGCCCTGCCTGCTCATCCCGTTCTGGGCCACGCATAGGGGGCTCGTGCGGAAGACGTCAAAGAAATTCCACGAATGGAGCGGCCGCGTTCTGGAAATCATGCTGGCGCTGATACTGCTGACCGGCGCTTACCTGCTTTTCATCGGCTGGAATGATACGGCAACCGGCGGGGTCGCCCATTGGACACATCTCGCGCTTTCGCTGCCTCTCATCCTCCTCGTAGCGATCCACGCCTGGCGCTATTCCCTGCTCAAGCTCGTGCTGCTCGGAGGCGTGATCGCTGCAATGCTGTCGGCAATGATTTCTCCGGCCATCGACGCACCGCTGCCGCGCGCCGTCGAAAGCCGATCCCTCCTGCTCGAAACCGGCGGTAAGACGCTGCTCGCCGCCAATTTCGACGGCGGCTCCGTCTCTCGAATTGATCGCGCGACCGGCAAACGGCTGGCCGAAGCGGTGCTCGGCGGCGACGTCCAGTCCGTCACTGTCGATCCCGACGATCACCTGGTCGCGGCGACGGATTATGTCGGCAACAAGGTTTCCTTCATGGCGGCGGAAACGCTGGCGCTGAGGAAGCAGATCGCCATCCCCGACCGCCCGGCCGGCATCGTCTACGACCACCGCAACCACCTTTTCTGGGTCGCCGCGACGGAGGGAAACAGGCTCTACGGCATAGCGCCGGACGGTACGATCAAGGTCAATATGGAAGTAGCGGAATCGCCGCGCGGCCTTGCTTTGATGCCGGACGGGCGCCTGCTTGTCAGCCATGCGTTCATCGGCGCCGTTTCGATCTACGACACCACGCATCTGCCGCTTAAGCGGACGAAGTTCATCAAGCTCGCCTCGTCAGAGAACCCGGATCAGACCGTCTCTCAAGGCCTGCCGCGCGTGCTGGACCGCATCGCCGTCAGCCCCGACGGCAAGCAGGCGTGGCTGCCGCACGAATTATGGAATTTCGACCACCCGTTCCAGTTCCAATCCACAGTCTTCCCGGCAATTTCAGTCTTGTCGCTCAAGCCGGGAGACGAGCACGAAGCTGTCTCGCGCAGGAAGGAGCTTTTCAAGCAAATCAACATTATCGAGGACGGCAACCGCACCCGCATCGTCTCCAATCCCGCCGATGTCGCCTTTTCCGACGACGGCTCGAAAGCTTACGTCACCATGGCCGGCAGCGAGGATCTTGTCGTTTTCGATCTGGCGCGCGCCCTGCCGATCGATTCGACCAGCCGCAAGGCGGCGACCACCGACGGCGCCAAGGCGGTCGAGATCTTCCGCCATTTGCCCGGCGAGAACCCGCGCGGCATCGTCGTGTCGGGCAAGGACATTTATGTCCAGAACGCCATGGGCCTCGATCTGTCGAAGCTTTCGACCGGCGGCAATGGTGCTTTCGCCCGCGTTTCCGTGGTCAAGGCGCATTTCGCCACGCTCGTCGCCAAGGACCCGCTTCCTCCGGCATTGCGTCGCGGCGAACGCCTTTTCGATCTAGCCAACACGTCGATATTCCCCAAGGCGCCGATGGCGGGCGACAACTGGATGAGCTGTTCGAGCTGCCATGTCGACGGCTTCAATTTCTCCAACCGGGCGCTCTTCCGCGATACCCCAACCAACCAGTTCCATACCGCCTTCACCGGCCATGGCAGCCTGGAACATCTGGTCGCCGGCGATTTCATCGGCGACTACATCCGCATGGTTCGCAATACCCAGGGCGGCATGGGCGCTGACACGCGTTTTCCGACGCCGCAGACTGATCCCGACCATCCCTCGCCCGAGGTCAAGAAGATGATGGAGGATTTGCACGCCTATGTGACCTCGCCGGGAAATTTGCCGCTTCTCGCCACCTGGCTGCGCGGCAAGAACGCTGGCGCTTCCGTCGATCCGAACGCCTGGACGAATTCCGCCGTTTGCGGCAGCTGCCACAGCGAGATCTTCAAGCAATGGTCGAACTCGATGCACCATTTCATGGGCCAATCCGACCCCTATTACGTCGTGCTTGAAGACCTTGCCGCGAAGACCGAAGGCGAGCCCTTCCGCGCCTGGTGCATGGGCTGTCACGCGCCGCAGGCGCTATTGTCTGGAAAGACGAAAACCGACGAACCTTCGCACATGCTGGACAGGAACGGTGCGGCGCTGGTTTCCGACCTCCGAAATTACGTGCATGCCATCGACGAGGGAACCGGCTGTCTCTTCTGCCATACGGTGACGAAGGTCGAGGATTCCGGCGGGACATCGGCCGGCAATGCGAGCATCAACATCTCCCCCGGAGAGCGGCCGCTCTATCCGGGAGAAACGTCCGACATCGCCGCCCTGCGCAGCTTTGCCGGGAGGCTGATCCGCTCCCATCCGGAGGAGCACGCCACCTCGCTCATGCACAACATCAAGGACAATCCGAAGCTCTGCGCCGCCTGTCATGAGGAGTTTGCGCCGGGAACGGGCGCCTACATCACCGATACCTACAAGGAATGGGCCGACTCTTCCTTCAACGCGCCGGGCGACCCGGCGAAGAACCGCACCTGCGCCGATTGCCATCTGCATGCCCGCGTCGATGCGATCGGCAAGCCCGTGCCGGGCCGCTCCACTGACGGCGGCCCGCTCGAACCGAATGTCGTGACGCATCAGTTCGTCGGCGCGCAATATCACCTCGTCGGCCTGCGCGATCAGCATGCGGCGGAGGAAACCATCGCGCTCTTGCGGACATCGGCGAAGCTTTCGATCCGCGCGGGCGGTAAGGACAAGGTCACGGTGAGGGTGAAAAATGTCGGCGCCGGGCACAGGCTGCCGACCGGCGTCTCCGATTTCCGTCAGCTATGGCTCGACGTGACGGTGACGGACGCCGCCGGCAAGACGGTGCTCGCTTCGGGGAAGCTCGATGCAAAAGGTCATCTCGACTCCCATGCGCGCATCTTCCATAAGGTGCTGGGCGACAAGGATGCCCATGCCGTCGGTCTCGAATTCTGGCGCTTCGGTAAAATGAACGAGGACACGCGCATCCCCGCAGACGGCTTCCGTGACGAAACCTACGCACTACCCGCCGATACGATCTATCCGGTGAAGGTCGATGCGAAGCTGATGTTCCGTACCTTCCCGCAATGGATCACGGACCTCGTGCAGAAGCGCTATCCCAAGCTGACATCGCCGAAGGCAGTCGAGATGACCGCGCTGACGCAATCCCTGCCTGCCTCAACGGAAGCGAATTGACATGCTGGTAACCTTCCTCATCCTCTTCCGCGAAAGCCTCGAAGCGTTCCTGCTGGCGGGGATCCTGATCGTTTACCTCAGGCGCCTCGGTGGGCAGAAATATGTCAAATGGATATTCGTCGGGGTCGTCGCCGGCCTGATCGGCTCGTTTGTCGCCGCCTTTATTCTTCAGGTCGTTGTCGACCAGTTCAACAACGAATTTTATCGGGCGATGCTTTCGGCCGGTATAATGGTCATCGCCACTGGCATCCTCACCTACATGGCGATCTGGATGCAGAAACAGGCCAGGGCGCATACGGAACACGCCAAGGAGCAATTGCGGAATTACATGACGGCAGGCAATGTGCTCGGCGTCATCATGCTTGCCTTCTTCTCGGTCTGGCGCGAAGGCATAGAAACGGTGCTTTTTCTTTCGGCGCTCGCCTATACGGGAGAGCCCATTTCGGCGCCCGGTGCGCTGCTTGGCATGATCGCCGCCATCCTGTTGATCTGGCTTCTGATGACGGGCACACGCAAAGTGCCGCTGCATCTGTTCTTTCAATATACGAGTCTGCTTTTGATCATCATCGCGGCGGGCCTCCTCGGTTCGGCGGTCAACATGCTGCAAAGCGCTCACATTGTGCCGCAAACGGGAGTGCTGTTCGATATTTCCGGAATCCTGCCGGACACCACGGGCGTCGGCGTCTTCCTGCGCGGCCTGTTCGGCTACAACGCCTCTCCGACCCTGCCGCAATTCGCTCTCTGGGCGATCTACCTGATCGTCGCGGTCACATTGTGGAGACGCGGCTATGCTGCAAAGGCCTGATCACGTCGTTATCGCCGGCGCGGGTCCCGCCGGCCTCATGGCGGCCCATGAGCTAATCCAGGCTGGCACGCGCGTCACCATCCTCGAAAAGCGCCCTTCTCTCGGAGGGCTTGGAGGGACCACCCTCTTCGAGGGCCGCCACGGGACATACCGTTTCGATTTCGGCGGCCACCGTTTCATCACCCATAACCGTGACCTCCTCCGTCTGGTCGATGAGCTTGTCGGCGACGATCTCCTGACGGCGACCCGGCAGAGCGTCATCCGCCTCGGCGGGCGCACCTACGCCTATCCGCTCGCGCCGCTCGACCTGCTGCGCAACGCCCCGCCAGGCTTGCTCGCGGGAGCGGCGCTTGACCTCGCGAAAAGAATGATGCGACCAGGAAATCCTGCGGGCGGCGATTTCGCCAGTTGGACCGAAAGCCGCTTCGGCAGGACGCTCTACCGCACCTTCTTCGAGGGCTACACTCAAAAGCTCTGGGGCATTCCGCCCGACCGGCTCTCGGCCGACTGGGCCGAGCAGCGCATCAGCCTCGTCGACATCCGCGATGTCTTCAGACGGCTCCTTCCCGGCGCCGCCGATAATCCGCGCACCTATGCGAGAAGCTACCGCTATCCGCGCCATGGCTTCGGCGTGATCTTCCAGCGTCTCGCCGCAAAGCTGGCGGCCGAGGGCGCGAGCATCCGCGCCGGCATCTCGGTTACAGGCTTTGGCGTGGAGCGCGGACGGATCGTCCGCGTGCTGACGGATAGCGGCCCAATTGCCTGCGACGCCGTCATCTCTACGCTGCCTTTGCCGGAAATGGTGCGCATGACCGGCGACAAGGCGGATCTTCGCTTTCGCGGCCTGCGCTTCCTGAATTTTCCGATGGCCGTGGCGGATGTCTCGCCCTGGACATGGCAATATCTCTCCGATCCAGACATCGTCGGCACGCGCCTGCAGGAACCACGTCGCCGCTCGCCGGATATGGCGCCCCCCGGCATGTCGTCGCTGATGATGGAAATCCCTTGCGATCCGGGAGACGAGTTGTGGACCATGCCGGACGACCAACTCTTCGACCGGATCAGCGGCGATCTCCTGAAACTCGGCATCGACCCCTCGCGCGCTACTGGCGAGATGTTCTCTGCCCGAGCCGCGACCGCCTACCCCCTGATGACGCTTGGCTATCAGAAAGAGCGCGACCGCGCGCTGGCCCATCTCGGCAAGATACCCAATCTCATCCAATGCGGCCGTCAGGGTACGTTCCGCTACATATTCACCGACACCGCGATGGAAATGGGCCAGATGGCGGCACGGACGCTATTGGCGGGTGACGATCGCCGCGCGGCGATCTACGAACATCGAAACGAAAAGACGGTCATCGAAGCCGAAAGTGTTGCCTGATCGATTTGGGGAGACGTCATGCGCCGCCTTGCAGTCCT
>JBQCEL010000400.1:0-4198 GCA_051960255.1 Rhizobiaceae bacterium | reverse complement strand
GTCTCGGCCGTCTGGAAGAAATCGCCATCCATATGGCGCGCTGGCAGGGCAGGGCGATGCCGAGGCTCGAGAAGGTCGAAGTGATCGTCTTCGCCGGCTCGCACGGCGTCACCAGGCGCGGCGTTTCGGCGTATCCGGCGGAGGTGACAGCGCAGATGGTGGCGAATTTCGCCGCCGGCGGCGCTGCGATCAATCAATTGGCGCGCGCGGCGAAAGCGGAGCTGAAGGTCATCCCGCTCGAGATCGACAAGCCGACCGAGGATTTCGCGCAAGCGCCGGCGATGGATGAAACAGCCTTTCTTTCCGCCGTTTCGATCGGCCACGAGGCGGTTTCGCGCGATGCCGATCTCCTCTGCCTCGGCGAAATGGGCATTGGCAACACGACGGCCGCCGCGGCCGTGGCGGCGGCGCTCTTCGGCGGCTCCGGCACCGAGTGGGTCGGGCGCGGGACCGGCGTTGACGCGGCCGGGCTGAGGCGCAAGGCGGAAGTCGTGGATATGGCGCTCGCCTTCCATGGCGAAGGGCTACGCCATCCGGTTGCAGCGCTGGCGCGTGTGGGCGGGCGGGAACTTGCTGCAATCTTTGGAGCGACGCTCGCGGCGCGCCAGTATGGCATTCCGGTCATTCTCGACGGATTCGTCTCGACCGCCGCCGCCGCGCCGCTGGCGAAGGCCGCCAAGGGCGGTCTCGATCATGCCATAGCCGGCCATGTCTCGGCGGAGGCCGGCCACAAGCGCCTGCTCCAGCACCTCGAAATGGAGCCGCTTCTGTCGCTCGGAATGCGGCTCGGCGAAGGATCTGGGGCCTGCCTCGCGGTCAATCTCGTCCGCTCGGCGCTCGAGTGCCATGCCGGCATGGCGAGCTTCGCGGAAGCCGGAGTCTCCACCAGGGAGGAGTAGTCGTCAGTCGGTCGTGGAAACATCCGCTTCCGGGCGGTCGTCGCCCTCGGCGATCTCCTCATGCCAATTGCCGTTGCCGTCCTCATAACGGATACCGGATGTCTGGCCGGGAATCTGCTGTTCCATCGCGGCGTTCTTCGCGGCGCGGATCGCGGCGTCACGCGTCCTGAACGTTTCGGAGAAGACGTCTCCCAGCTTATAGGCCCAGCCGCCGTCATGCTCGACGATATGGTATGTCACATGCGCCATCTTCTTCTCCTCGGGTTGGGGCGGGCTCGGCCTTCGTCCGGAATGTAAATCATCGCGCGGCTTCTTCAACCGTGCCGCTGTGCCATGACTCCCTTTGGCGATCGAATGGGTATATTGCGCTGTCGAACGAGAGTTGCGGGAGTTTCGCTTGGCCCTTCATGATAGGCTCGGATTGGCTTTGAGCGGCGCGACGGCGGGAAGCCTTGACGCCTACGAACGCGCGGTGAGCGGCTTCCAGCGCTTTGGCGGCGACCCGATCGGTTCGGCCGACGTGGCGATCGCCGGCGCGCCCGGTTTCGTCATGGCCCACGTGCTGAAGGGCTACCTCTACGCGCTGAGCACCGAGCCGAAGGCCGCAGCGGTTGCACGGGATCTCTACGCGCTGGCCGAGCCGCTGCCCGCAACGGCGCGCGAAAAGGCGCATGTCAAGGCGCTCGGCGAACTAGCCTCCGGCAATTGGCACAGGGCCGGCGCCATTCTCCGCACTATTTCGGAGGAGCATCCGCTCGATACGCTGGCGCTGCAGGCGGGCCATCAGATCGACTATTTCACCGGCAATACGGCTTCGCTGCGCGACCGCATCGCCGTAGCTCTTCCCGCCTGGGAGGAACCCATGCCGGGTTATCATTCCACCCTCGGCATGCACGCCTTCGGGCTGGAGGAAAACGGCGATTATGCCGCGGCCGAAGCCGCAGGTCGGCAAGCGGTCGCTCTCGAACCACGCAATGGGTGGGCGCAGCATGCCGTCGCGCACGTTATGGAGATGCAGTCGCGCCAGAGGGAAGGCATAGGCTGGATGCGCGCCAATCCCGATGCCTGGTCGCGCGACAGTTTCCTGCAGGTCCATAATTGGTGGCATCTGTCGCTCTTCCACTACGATCTTGGCGAAACCGACGAGGTCCTGGCGCTTTATGACGGGCCAATTTATGGCGCGCGCTCGACCATGGCGCTCAACATGGTCGACGCCTCGGCGATCCTGTGGCGGCTTTTCCTCGGCGGGGTCGATGCGGGCGAACGATGGGCGCCGCTGGCGCAAAACTGGCTGCCTTTCGCGAGTGCGGGCAACTATGCCTTCAACGACGTCCATGCGATGATGGCGTTTATCGGCGCCGGGCGTTGGGACGCAGCCCAAACCCTCATGGAAGCGCAACAAGAAGCGATGAAGGCCGGCGATGACAATGCCGCTTTCACACGCGATGTCGGCCAGCCGGTCGCGCGCGGGCTTTATGAATTCGGACATGGCAACTATGCGGAATCGGTGCGATTGCTCGAACCCGTTCGCGCCATCGCCTCGCGGTTCGGCGGCAGTCACGCCCAGCGCGATGTGATCGACCTGACACTGATCGAGGCGGCGATCCGCTCAGGCGATCTTGGAAAGGCGGCCAGTCTCGCGGCAGGCCGCCTTGCCGCGCGTCCCGCCAGCCCGCTGGCGCGGCTTTTTTCGGAGCGGGCACAGGCGATTTCCATCAAGGAGTGACGAATGACGGATCTGTTCCAGCCACAACTATCGGAGGAGGTCGCGGATGCGATTGCGGGCGGCCAGCCGGTCGTGGCGCTCGAATCGACGATTATCTCGCACGGCATGCCCTATCCGGAAAATCTGCGGGTGGCGCGCGGCGTCGAGGCGGTGGTGCGTGAGAACGGAGCCGTGCCGGCGACGATCGCGGTGATCGATGGTGTGGCGCATGCCGGTCTTGGCGGCGATCTTCTCGAACGGCTCGGCAACGATCCGTCGGTTGTGAAGGCCTCCTCGCGCGACCTTGCGACAGTACTGGTCAAAAAGCGTTCGGCGGGAACCACCGTTTCGGCGACGATGCGAATCGCGGCGCTTTCCGGCATCAAGCTTTTTGCCACCGGGGGAGTCGGCGGCGTCCATCGCGGCGCCGAGCAGAGCTTCGACATCTCCGCCGATTTGACGGAATTGTCACGGACGCCCGTGACCGTCGTCTGCGCCGGGGTGAAATCAATCCTCGACATACCGAAGACGCTTGAGACGCTGGAAACCTTGCGCGTGCCGGTCATCGGCTACCGCACGGACGAATTTCCCGCCTTCTTCACGCGCGAGAGCGGCGAGCCTGTCGACCAGCGGCTGGATACGCCGGAGGAGGTTGCGGCCGCCATCCGTCTGCATGATTCAGTGGGTTCTGGCACCGGCACTATGCTTGCCAACCCCATCCCGACCGACGCTTCGCTCGATCGCGGCGAAATCGACCACATCATTGCCGACGCGGTGGTTGAGGCTGACAGAAAGGGGATCACCCGCAAGGCGCTGACGCCCTTTCTCCTCGCACGCATCAACGAATTGTCGGAGGGCCGGAGCCTGACGGCGAATATCGCGCTGGTGCGCAACAATGCCGCCGTCGCGGCACGGATCGCGGTGGCCTACGCTGGCCTCTGATAAACAGACTTGAACCGGTTGAAGAAAGCTGTTCTCCGTCCTACCAGAGAGGCGCGGCAGGGCGCAGAGGAATTCCTGGAGGGCAACCATGTATCTCGGGCTTGATCTCGGCACTTCGGGGGTGAAGGCGCTGCTTATCGATGCCGATCAGCGCATTATCGGCTCGGCGCATGGCGAACTTGACGTTTCGCGGCCCCATGCAGGCTGGTCGGAGCAGAATCCCGCCGACTGGGAGCGCGCGACGGAGGAGGCTGTCGCCGGGCTGAAAGCGGCTTTCCCGCAGGCGCTCGGCGCGGTGAAGGGCATCGGCCTTTCCGGCCAGATGCATGGCGCGACGCTGCTCGACGCGGAAGACAAGGTGCTGCGCCCCTGCATCCTGTGGAACGACACACGCAGCTTCGCGGAGGCCGCGGAACTCGATGCCGATCCGCGCTTCCGCGCCATAACGGGCAACATCGTTTTCCCTGGCTTCACTGCCCCGAAGCTTCTGTGGGTCCGGAACAACGAGCCGGAAATCTTCAAGCAGGTCAGAAAGGTGCTCCTGCCGAAGGATTATCTGAGGCTGTGGCTCTCCGGCGAGCATATCTCCGAAATGTCGGATTCCGCCGGCACGGCCTGGCTCGATGTCGGCAACAGGCGCTGGTCGCACGAT
>JBQCEL010000399.1:0-2187 GCA_051960255.1 Rhizobiaceae bacterium | reverse complement strand
GTGCCATGTCGACGAGGAATGATTCGGCCATCTGGTCTGGGCTGTTCAGGATTTCAGCGGATTCGGGCCAGACGCTGCAGGCGCAGATCCGGCAGGCGATCGTCGCGGCTATACTCGATCGGCAGATCGCCGCCTCGATGCCGCTTCCGTCCTGCCGCATCCTGGCGGAAAAGCTCGGCGTCGCGCGCGGCACTGTCGTTCTCGCCTTCCAGCAATTGGTCGATCAGGGATTCTTGGTCGCCAGGGAGCGGCGCGGCCATTTCGTCAATCCGGAAGTGCTCGCCTCGCCCGCCAGGCCGGCGCAGAAGCCGAAAAATGATGAACAGACGATCGATTGGAAGGCGAGGCGGCGGATCAAGGCAAGCGAATTGCCGCGCCCGTCGCGACAGGAAAACTGGATCAAATCAACCTATCCCTTCGTCTATGGCCAGTTCGATCCGGCTCTCTTCCCAACGGCGGAATGGCGCGAATGCAACCGCATGGCGCTGGCCGTGCTTGAGATCCGCAACTGGGCGGCAGACATGGTCGACCGCGACGATCCGCTCCTGATAGAGCAGATTCAGGCGCGGCTTCTGCCGCGGCGCGGCATCTTCGCCAACCCGGACGAAATCATCGTCACGCTTGGCGCGCAGAACGCGCTCTACATGCTCTCGACGCTGTTGATGAACCGGGGGTCGCGGGTGGCGATGGAAGATCCGGGATATCCCGATGCACGCAATATTTTCCAACTGGCCGGAGCGGAAACGATGCCCGTCCGCGTCGATGCGGAAGGCATCGTGACCCAGGAAATCCCTGGCGATTGCGGCTTTGTCTTCGTCACGCCAAGCCACCATTGCCCCACAATGGTGCCCCTCAGCACAAAACGGCGGCAGGACTTGCTCTCCGATGCGGTGCTTCGCGACCAGATCATCATCGAGGACGGCTATGACGGCCAGCTTCTGGATGACGCGCCGCAGCAGGCCCTGAAAAGCATCGACCGGTCCGGACGCGTCATCTATGTCGGTTCGCTGTCGAAGACATTGGCGCCGGGCTTGAGGCTTGGCTATATCGTCGCTTCGGCCGATCTGATCGCCGAACTGAGGGCGCTGAGGCGCTTCATGCTTCGGCATCCGCCGGCCAATAACCAGCGCGCCGTGGCGCTTTTCCTGTCGCTCGGGCACCACGAGGCGCTGGTGCGCAGGCTTTCCACCGCATTTGCCGAAAGGCGGCGGCGGCTGGTGCAGGCGGTTTCGGCCTTCCTGCCTGAATGGCAGCCCACCGATTCGGCCGGCGGCTCGTCGGTCTGGCTGAAAGGACCTCCGGGAATGGACACGAAGGCGCTTGCCGATGCGGCCCTGGCGCGCAGCGTCATCATAGAACCGGGCGAGCGCTTCTTCGCCGAGCGTGAAAACCACACCCGCTATATGCGGCTCGGCATTTCCTCCATCGCGCTCCAGCATATCGAGCCAGGCATCCGCGAACTCGCCACCGCGGCAGGTCGCCGTCCGGCGGCGGCTTAGACGGCGTTTGAAGCATCCCGATTTGGTGGGGTTCTGGCATATGGACCCAGAATCACTGGCCCATACACGGCCATATTCCGCGCGGCATAGTCAGTGTCGGAGTGGGAGCAAAGCAGGATCGCGGGGCCGCAGAGCCGCCGGCCTGCTTATTGAAGGGAGCCGGCCATGCCAGTCGCGCTGGAGCAGAACGACGTACAGTCTGATAGCCGCGCGCGGCGCTCGGGAGGCCGCGAGGCGAGGCGGGCGCTGAGAGCGGCGCCCTTGGCCGACGATATCCGCCCGGTACGGCCGGGCCTCGAAGGCGGGCGCTATCGCCCGCTTGCCGAAAACGACTTAGAGCGCATCCACGAAGCCGTGCTGACGGTGCTGGAAACGGTCGGTTTCGCCAATGCCATCCCCTCCTGCATCGAGGCGTGCACCCGCGTCGGCGCTGAACTCGGCGAGGACGGTCGCTTGCGCTTCCCGCGCAAACTGGCGCTCTCGACGGTGAAGGACGCCGCACGACATTTTACGCTGTACGGACAGGACCAGAAGCATGACATTATCGTGCAGGGAAAACGTGTCCATTACGGCACGGCAGGCGCCGCCGTTCACGTCGTCGATGCGGAAAAGCGTGAATACCGCGAGTCCATGCTGCAGGACCTCTACGATGCGGCCCGCATCGTCGATTGCATGGACAATATCCATT
>JBQCEL010000398.1:0-4250 GCA_051960255.1 Rhizobiaceae bacterium | reverse complement strand
TCCTTCACCAGCATCGCGCCGATCCAATCCAGCACATCGGCCATCAGGTCGAAGGTCGCGACAATGACGCCATCGGGCTTCACGCTGTCGATCGGAGCGTCTATACGGCCATCTACAGCCACTTCGTAGGTGCTTGGCTGGCCCGTCGCCGCCTGGTTGATCTGGACCGCTTCGGCAATCTGCTCTTTTGCGAATGCAGCGAGCCGCTTCGATTTCTCCTCCGGCGATTTCAGGTCGGAAACGACGACCTGAATATCTTTCACGAAATCGTCGAGTTGGCCCATCAGGCGCCCGCCACGATGCACTCATAGGCGATCAGCGTTTCGCCGACGCGCCGGGTCTGATCATCCGGGGTCTGCGTGAACATCAGCGACTTGCCATCGACCAGGACGGAATCGCCCTTCTTCAATGGTGCGAAGCTGTCCGGCACGTCCTCGGCAAGCACAATCACCTTGCGGTTGCCGACAGCGACACCTCCGGCGATTTCTTCCGGTGTGAAGGTTGTGATCCGAACACGGACGTTCTGCAGCGGATCGGCACCGGGGCGCGTGATCGTGACCTTGCGACCATGCATATCGAACTGGCGCCGATACATCGCCTGTGCCGTGGAGGGCGTCATGAGTACACCCTCAACCCCGACAGAAGCCGGTCGCAGGTGTTTTCGATCGTCTGCCGCGCTGCGTCCGACACGACATATTGCTGGCGGCCGACGCCAGCGACCTCATCGACGCTGAGGAAGAGGTTTTCCGACCCGGTATTCAGCATGTGCTGGGCGGTCAGGATGATCGCCTGTTTGGCGCGTGCCGGGACGGGGCCGGTCTGCAAGTCACCCACTATGGCACCATCCGTGCCGTTATAGCCGGCCTTATACTGGACCCGGATCGGCTCCGGAAAGCATCCGAGCTCCGGCGCTGACCATGCCGGCTGGAACCAGAGCAGGTCATCCGTGAGACCATAGTTCGCCACATCCACCGTCTGCTCATTCCCATCGATATCGAGATAAATCACGCTCTCGATCGCAATGATTGGCGGGCATGGCAGGCGGAAGGCATGCACATGATCATGCCGATAGTACCAATGATGGCAGTGATGGTGCGCATCCCAACGCTCAAGCGTGAGTTCCAGCGTCTGCGGGCCGAGAGCCCGGCCGAGCCAGCCGGTCGGGCCGTCGATGGTTTCCGTCACCGCCGCGATGGTCGCAAGGGCGGAGGCATCGTTATCCTGATAGCCGCCCGCGAGATCGGACGGCTTGACGATTGGATCAGGCGGGGTGACGACGCGGATGGACATGGATCAGCCGCGCTTCGCCCGGATGGCGGCGATGATGTCTTCCTTCTTGATGGCCTGGCCCAGATCAACCTTCTCTTCGCCGGCAAAGGTCTTGAGTTGTTCGACCGTCAGCGCATCGAGGCCATCATCGGCAGGCTGAGGTGCTGCAGGAGCCGATTTCTTCGACTTCGCCGCAGCCTGCGCGGCGGCAAGGGCCTCATCAGGAAGGCAGCCGGCGGCAATCAGCCTCTTCGCTTGGTCGATATCGGGAGCCGGATCGAACTCCTCACCAGCCACGTACCGCTTGCCGCTGCGCTTATCGACGCATTCGGCAAGCACGGTCAGAGCTTCATTCATGGATATGATCTCCAGTGGATTGAGCCCGGACGAGCCGGGCCGCGAGGTGTCAGGCGGCCGGCGCGAACCGGGGATTGCCCTTGACGACGGTGGCGGCGATCGGCGTGCCGGTGCCATGCGTGCCGGAGAAATCGGCCAGCAGCTTGAGGTAGCGACGGCCGCCCATATAGCCGATCCTGGTCACGTCATCGGCGGCATGCGCGGCGGTCAAAGCTTTGACGATACCGCCGGCCCCAACGCTGGCAACGCCCTGAACATCGGTCGCATCGACGGGATCGTAAGTCGTGCCGTCGTCGGAATGCGTGAGTTTGAACTCGATCTTGTTGGTGTCGTCGAAGGTGATGCCGCCAACGCCGACGTGAAGAAAGATGACGGCGCTCTCATAGCCGTTGAGATCGACGGCTGCCGGCGTGTTGTCGGCAGCATAGGTGGCCGCGGGCAGAAGCGCGGCAGCCGAAACGAGACTTGCGAGATCGCGCATGGCGAACTCCTTTCATTCGGTTGGTGATGGAGGACGAGGCGAAGAGAACCGGCTCGACGCCGGCTCTCGGCTTCTGTGTCGGCTATCAGGCCGGAACGTCGAGGCCGACGAAGGGCGAAACCTCGTAGCCGTTCTCTTCCTTGATCGGCGCGGTGAGCCAGGGCGCACCGTCGACGTTCCAGAAGATCTTGATCACGGTCTTGTTCGACGTGAACTTGACGTGCTCCGAAGCGGCCACGAAGGGACCGGAGCCGTCCTTGATCAAATAGTCGTCCCAATCGGCAAGCAGGACATCGCCCTTGCTGCCGAGCGCCGGAGCGCGGTTGTTCCAACGCACCGGATAGCCGAGGAGCTGGCCGGCCATGCCGTTCACGGCGTTCGCCTGCCAGATGTAGCGGCCCATCGGGTCCTGCAGGGTGGCGATCTGCGTGATTGCCGACTGCGGCATCGACCAAACCGGCGACTGACCGCCACGCATCAGGAGACGCGCCACCATATTGACGATATCGGTATATCCGATCTGGTTGGCGGTGGCGCGGTTGATCCAGTACATCGCGCCGGAATTGAGAACGCCGAGCGGCTTCTTGTTGCCGTCGCCACGGATGAAGTTGTAGTCCTCCGCCGCCGTGACGCCCTGTCGCATCAGGTTCTCGATGAAGGAACTGGCTGCGGTCCAATTACGCAGAAGCTTGTCCGTGATGGTCACGAAGCCGGCAATCTCGTGCGGCGTCAGGGTGACGTTGCGCAGTTTGGCATCCGTCTCCGGCTTGTCGCCGCCTTCCTCGATCCACGAAAACTGCATACCGCCGAACATATTGGCGGGATTTTCGCCAGTCTGGTCAAGTGCCGGCATGGTGATGGACGCATCCGGCGGGCTGCCGGCCTCAATGACGTTGGCGCGGGGACGAACCAATGCATCCTGCGGAGGAACCGACATGATGGTGGTGCGCAACTGCGGAGGCACCATGAAGCCGCCGCTCGCATTGTCGTCCATGCGCATCTCGGCGCGAAGCTCGCCATCCTCGCCGAGAGCGGCGGTATTCTCGACATAGTTCAGCCGCTGGTCGTTCTGATTAAAGCGAACCGCATGGAGGAATTCCCCCATGTTCTCGAATTCCTTCTTGGCCTCGGGACCGTTCGGACGCTGGATGCCGGAGCGGCGGGAAGCCGCCGGAACGATCTCTTCCAGCGCGGCCGAAGCGGCGTCAACACCTTCCAGTCGCTCGATACGCTTGTCCAGCGCATCCTTTTCAGCCTTCTTTTCGTCGAAAGCCGTCTGTTCTTCGGCGGACAGATCACGATCCTCGTTTTCCGCCGTTTCGACGATACCGCGCATCTCGGCAACGAGGCTTGCGCGCTTCTCACGGAGTTTCTTCAGCATGAAATTTCCCTTTCGTGTGCTGAACGCCGGGTAGGACTTCGCAATCGCCCCGGCCGGCCCCGGGAGCGCGATTTCTTCAACGATGTCGGATCAGATCAGAGTGTCAGGGCGCGCTTTTCGCGTTCGATCGCGAAGGCCCGGCGCTTGGATTGCGGTGCGCCATATTGCGAGGCGCCGAAGCGGTTCAAGGTATCCTCAAGCGTGCCGACGCGATCGGCCATGCCCATGGACACGGCCGGCTCGGCATCGACCATGTCACCCTCGCCGAAGCCATCGCGGACGGCCGAGAGGTTGACGCCGCGATTGCGCGCGACCGCCCGTACGAACATGTCGTATGCCGCATCGATCTTCGACTGGATGCGAGCACGCGACTCGTCCCCGAGCGGTTCATAGGGGTTGCCATCGGCCTTGTACTTGCCGGCGCTGATAATCGTCTTCTTCACGCCGAGCTTGTCCATGGCGCCGGAAACGTCCTCATGCAGGCCGATCACGCCGATGGAACCCACCGATCCGGTCGGCGTCACGACGATCTCATCAGCCGCACTGGCGATCCAGTACGCTGCCGATGCTGCCCGTGCATTGACCTGGGCGATGATCGGCTTCTGGCCTCGAGCGCCGTGGATCATCGAGGACAGTTCATCCGTACCGCTGACCGCGCCGCCGGGCGAATCCACGTCCAGAATGATCGCCTTTACCGCGTCGTCCCGCAGCGCGGACTGGAATGCCTTGCCGAAGCCTTCCGAGCTGGTGGCACCGGAGATA
>JBQCEL010000397.1:0-2376 GCA_051960255.1 Rhizobiaceae bacterium | reverse complement strand
GCAATTCCTCGCAGGACATGCAGGCGCAGGCGCTCGCGCTGAAGCCGGATAAGGATCTCTATATCGCCACGCTGGCGCAGGATTACGCCTTCGGCAAGGACGGCATCGCCGCGTTCAAGACGGCGCTCAAAGGCACGGGCGCCCATGTCGTCGACGAGGAGTACGTGCCGATTAAGACGACGGATTTCACGGCCACCATCCAGCGCATGTTCGACGCCTTGAAGGACAAGCCAGGCCGCCGCGTCATCGTCATCTATGTCGCCGGCGTCGATGCTCTGACGCCGCTCGTGGCCGCCGATCCCGGCCGCTACAACATCAAGCTGTCGACTGGTGGCAACATCCTGCCCGTGATGAAGGCTTACAAGCAGGTGCCCGGCATGGAAGGCGCTACCTACTATTACTATGGCATCCCGAAGAACCCGATCAACGACTGGCTCGTGAAGGAGCATGAGAAGCGCTACCACCAGCCGCCGGATTTCTTCACCTGCGGCGGCATGGCGGCGGCGCTCGCCATCGTCAAGGCGATCGAGACCTCTCCCGACCTGAAGACCGATTCCCTGATCAAGACCATGGCGGGCATGACCTGGGACACGCCGAAAGGGCCGATGACCTTCCGCAAGGAAGACCATCAGGCAATGCAGGAGATGTACCATTTCAAGATCAAGGTCGATCCGAAGGTCGCATGGGCGATCCCCGAACTGGTCGATGTCATTAAGCCCGACCAGATGCATATTCCAATCGGCCGGAATGACGAGAAGTGAAAGACGGCAACAGGCAGTCGGCAGTCGGCAATCGAGCAGCGGCCCCGGAGACGCCGTCGCCTTTTTATCCGACTGCCGATTTCCGAGTGCCGACTGCCTAAAATGTCTTCCCTCCGCACCGAGAACCTGACGATTCGCTTCGGCGGCCATGCGGCCGTCAATGGCGTGACGGTCGGCTTCCAGCCGGGCGAACTGACGGTCATCGTCGGGCCGAACGGGGCCGGCAAGACGACCTGGTTCAATCTGGTTTCAGGCCAGTTGACCCCGACAGAAGGCCGTATCTTCAAGGGCGATGTGGAGATCACGTCCCTTTCGCCATCCGCCCGCGCGAGGGCCGGCATCGGCCGCGCCTTCCAGTTGACCAATCTCTTTCCGCAGCTTTCTGTCCTGGAAAATGTCAGGCTTGCCGTGCAGGCGCGCGCCGGGGCTGGCGCAAGCATTTTCCGCCGCGCATCGGCTCTGACGGCATTGCGCGACGAGGCTGAGGCCGTGCTTGAGCGCACGCGTCTTGCGGACGCCGCTGACCTACCGGCGGCGGCGCTGCCGCATGGCGACCAGCGCAAGCTCGAAGTCGCGCTCCTGATCGCCATGCGGCCCGACATCTTCATGTTCGACGAACCGACCGCCGGCATGTCGGCCGACGAAGCGCCGGTCATCCTCGACCTGATCGCCGATATAAAGCAGGACAGGTCGAAGACGATCCTGCTGGTCGAGCACAAGATGGACGTTGTGCGCACCCTCGCCGACCGCATCATCGTCTTCAACAATGGCGAGTTGATCGCCGATGGGGAGCCGGCAAAGGTGATGGCATTGCCGGTCGTGCGCGAGATCTATCTCGGCGTCGGCGAGGAGGAGGTCGCGTGAGCGGCACGATCCTTAGACTCGAGGATGTCCACACCGACATCGCGCAATATCACGTGCTGCACGGCGTTTCCTTCGATGTGCCGGAAGGCGGCGCTCATGTGCTGCTCGGCCGCAATGGCGCCGGCAAGACGACGACGCTGCGCACGATCATGGGCCTGTGGCGGGCGAGAAGTGGCGCCATCGCCTTTCGCAATCGAGATATAACTACGCTCCATACCTCGGACATCGCCCGGCTCGGCATCGCCTATGTGCCGGAGAATATGGGCATTTTCGGCGGCCTGACCGTCGAGGAGAACATGCGGCTTGCCGCCTCCCGCGGCCGCTTCGACGATAACCGCTTGCAGCGCATTTTCGCGCTTTTCCCGGCCCTGGAGCGGTTCTGGGACAAGGAGGCTTTCGCCCTCTCCGGCGGGCAGAAGCAGATGCTGGCGATCGCGCGCGCCATTATAGAAAACCGTGAACTGATCCTGATCGACGAGCCGACCAAGGGCCTCGCGCCGGCAATCATCCGCAACATGATCGCGGCTTTCCACGAGATTGCGTCGGAAACGACCATCCTGCTGGTCGAGCAGAATTTCCATTTCGCCCGCGCGCTCGGAAGGGGCGTCGCCGTCATAGAGGACGGGCGCATCGTGCATCAGGGCGACATGGCCGCGCTCGCCGCCGACGAGGCATTGCAGACGCGATTGCTCAGCCTGTCGCTGGAAGGACATCCATGATTATGGTCATTCCTGCGCTCTACGTCGCCCCC
>JBQCEL010000396.1:0-5824 GCA_051960255.1 Rhizobiaceae bacterium | reverse complement strand
GGGGCGGCGCCCTCCGGCTTCCCCGACATCTCCCCCGAGATCGGAGCCTCGAAACACACCAGGCTGACCCTGACCGCGGCGCCCTCGACTACCCAGGGCTCGTCAGACCACGCCTCGAAAATCGTGGCGTCGGCCATAACGCGCTCCAGCACTTTGCGGTTGGCGCCGCCACGGATGGAATTGGTGGAGACGAGCCCCACTGCTCTTGTACGGCCGTCCGCGATTTCGGCCCGGGCCTTCTCGAACCAATAGGTGACGAGATCGGCCTCGCGCGGAACGCGACCGTCATAGACTTTGAAAAGCGTCTCGACATAATCGTCGCCCAGCCCGCCGCGCAAAAGCTTGCCGCCGAGAAAGGGCGGGTTGCCGACGATGAACTCGGCTTCGGGCCACGGGGATTCGATGGACCGGGGCGTCCGATGACGCCCACTCTCCCCCACAATAGGGGAGATCGCCGCTTCATCCTCTAGCATCACCAGCGCGTCGCGGCATTCGATATTGCCCAGCCGGCGCAGGACGGGATCGTCCTTGGCGTAGATGGCGTTCCTGATCTTCCACTGGATATAGCCGATCCAGATCGTGGTGCGCGCCAGTTCCGCCGCCAGCGGATTGATCTCGATGCCCCGCACAATTTCGGGGCCGACGAGGAGCGCCTGCGGCGAGAGGCCGAGCGCCTCGGTTTCAAGCACGACACGGTTCTCGATGTCCTTCACCGCGTGCAGGGCGAGGTAGAGAAAATTGCCCGAGCCGCAGGCGGGATCGAGGATCCTGAGCGAGCGCAACCGATCGAGAAACAGGGCGCGCTCCGCCTCCGCGGCCTCCAGCGGTTTCAGTCTCTTGACTTTGCGCTCCGATTTCGGCGGCTTCACGGAGCCGTCGAGCAATCCGGCAATCCGCGCCTTGACCCTCCCCCATTCAGCCGCGAGCGGCCGCACCACGACCGGTGCGACGATCATCATGATCTTTTCAGGATCGGTGTAATGGGCGCCGATCTGCGCCCGCTTGTCGGGATCGAGAAAGCGCTCGAACAGCGTGCCGAAGATGGTCGGATCGATCTGGTCCCATTCCATCGAGCCTAGCGCCACGAGCAGGTCGATCTCGCCATGGTTCAGTTCCAGAGCCCGGCGCCCGTCGAACAGCCCGCCATTGAAACGCGCAATGTCCTCGACGCCGTGGAAGCCGCCTGTCTCCATCGCGGCGAAGAGCTGGTCGAGCATTTCCTTCGCTCTTTCCGGGCGGCGCGACGCCGAGCGCAGGAGCTTGGTGAAATAGTCCTCCGGCAGAAGCTTCACATCCTCGGCGAAGAAGCAGAAAACGAGCTGGTTGACGAAGTGGGCGATGGCTTCGCGGTCGGTGTAGCGGTGCTTCAATCGCTCCACGATGGTGGTGAAACGCTTCGCTGCCTCTTCCGTGATCGCCGTGCGCGTGCGCTGCGGCCTGAGCCGGACCGGATCGTGGAAGACGGCGTGCAACACCGCCCGCTTATCGGCATCGAGCAGATCTTCGAGTGAAAGCGTGTAGGTCTTCGGGACCGTGTTGGTCCACGCCGTCACGATGCGGAAATGCTCGGTGTCGCAGGCGACGTGCAGCGGCGGATTTTCCAGCGCCGAGGCGTAGCGGGTAAGCTGCTCCAGCGCCTGGTCGAGATTGCGTTTCCGCTTCTTGTATTCCCAAGCGAAGAAGCCGCGTTTCCAGACATCGGCGAAACCGTCGCCGCCGCCGGTCTTGGTGACGCCCTTCTCGAAGGCGAACGTCTCTCCGGAGCGGTCCGCCTCGGCCGGGGTAGGATGGTCGAACAGGCGGCAAAGGTCGATGAAGTGCTCCTGCGCCGCGGCGCGTTCGCTGAGCTCATTGCCTTTCCACTTGCGGATGAATTCGTGTGGCGTCATGCACGGAATAAAGCGGATTCAGCTACTTGCGTCACGCTTTCGTTTTTTTCATCCACACCCTCTCCGTCCTCCTCATAATCGCCTGACCGTCCTCGCGGGAACACGGGTCATGAACCGGATGAGCGTGGAGGGCGGCGGCGCCGGGCCGGCCGCATGAAAGGTGATGCGGCTGGACATCATCATCCGAGGCCCGGGCCCTCGCTTCCGGCCTGCATGCGTTCGCGAGAGCGCACTCCCGGGACAGGGCAAGACCGCCGGCGGGGCGCAAGGCTGCGCCATATAAAAAGCATAAGGAAGGCAAGGCTTTCGCGCCCCGCTTCCCGGTTCTTTGACAACAGCCAGATGCGAAAGCAGGCGTGGCGATGGTGAGGCGCGCCAAACCTCCCCCTTGAGGGGAGGTCGGACGGCCGGCGAAAGCGGCCTGTCCGGGTGGGGTCGTCTCCCATGGACGCGACCATCACCTCATGCCGTGCGAAGATTCCGTGCGCGGCCGCAAGGACCCCCTCTCGCCGCTGCGCGGCCATCTCCCCCTCAAGAGGGGAGAAACACTCCTCCCCACAAACGATTTCAAAAAAGGAGAACTCGAATGCCAAAGACACCGACCGACCAGAACGAAACCTCCGGCCCGAAAAGCCGGCGTTTCGAGGATTTGCCGCGGACAGGGCAGGAGGCGCTGGTGTTTGCGCTGCGCTTCGCCGCCACGATCGAGGGCGCGCCCGATCGCTGCCGCCGCGTCTCCTGCCGGCGCGAGAAACGCTGCATGCTGCGCACCGATCCCGACGATTTCTGCCCCGGCGGCATCACCGGCCAAACGATCGAGAAGGCGGCGCTCGGGCTTGTTTTCGTCCACCGCTTCATCGCCTATTTCGCCGAGGGCAAGGGCGCGGCTGGCGGGCCGCTCAACATCTTCACGCCGGAGGGAGAGGAGCGGATGCGCCGCGAAAGGCCCTGGCTGATGGCGCGCGACGAGTTGGATGACGAGGATGAATGACGTGCTTTCTCCCCTCGAAAAGCAGGGCTATTGCATTTGAAGTTCGCCCCCCACTCCGTCCGCTTCGCGGCCACCTCCCGCTCGACGGGGGAGAGGAAGCGCCGGCCGCGAGGCTTGGCGCCCTTCCTCTACCCCACGAATGTGGGGGAGAGGTGGCCGCGAAGCGGACGGAGTGGGGGAAATTTCGTCATATGCGATCGCACTGCCGTCGAAAGGGAGCATTCCTCAACCCTCGCCCTAACTACGCCAAGGTTCCTGCGAAAATCGCAAGTGGACCGCTTGGGAGGAGAAGCCGCGGCGAAACGGGCGTTTCGCCATCTGCAACGGACCATCGGAAAGGATGACCCTTCATGAGCGCCAATCCCGCCACCATAAACCGCGTCCCCTCCTCCGCCGACAAGAGACGGAAAAGCCGGGTCCTGCCTTCTGCCCTCAACATCGCGCTGGCGTTTCCCGCCCTTTTCCTCTGTCTCTCCGTTCCCTCTTTTGCGGCCGGAAAGCAGACCGAAACCGCCGCGGAAGCCCAGCCCTTCCTCGATAATTTCGACAAGCTCGACCGGAGACGGTGGTACATTTCGGACGGCTGGACGAACGGATCGCACCAGAACTGCACCTGGTCCAAGGACGAGGTGAAGGATGAGGACGGTCATGTCGTGCTGAGCTTCGACAAGAAGACCTACAAGGACCGCGCCTATTCCTGCGCCGAGATCCAGACGAAAAAGCGCTATTTCTACGGCGTTTACGAAGCGCGGATGAAGACCGATACGGGCGCCGGCCTGAACGCCGCCTTTTTCACCTTCATCGGATCGGGCGACAAGCAACCGCATGACGAGATCGATTTCGAGGTGCTGACGAAAAATCCCGGCAAGGTGCAGGTCAACGCCTTCGCTTCCGGCAAGGGCGGGAACGAGAAGCTGGTCGACGTGGCAGGCGGGGCGAACGCGAAATTCCACGATTATGCCTTCGTCTGGGAGCCGAACCGCATCCGCTGGTATGTCGACGGCAAGTTGGTCAACACGATCACCGATCCGGCGAAAATCCCCACCCACCCGCAGAAGATTTTCTTCAGCCTGTGGGGAAGCGACAATATGACCGGCTGGATGGGCAAGTTCAGCGATCCCGGCCGTCCAGTGACGCTGACGGTCGACCGGGTCGCCTTCACGCCTCTCGGTCAGCCCTGCCAGTTCGAGGGCTCGCTCGCCTGCAATTTACATTGAGAAGATAAGGATGGACCCGACTGGTGGAGGGACAACCAGCCGGGTCCGGCGCCGTGCCCCCGGATCTCGCCGGGGACGGGGCAGGGAACTCTGGTGCGCGGGGGTTGTTCCGCGCTATCGACTGTCGGAACACACCGCAGCGCTATTGGTTCCCTTAAAGCGAAAGAACGGCAAAGATCGGGCAGCGCGCCGATCAAATAAATTTGTGGCGAGGGCAAGCTTGACCGCTTCGCCGCCGGAGACCACAGAAAGCCGCATGAACGAACCTTTTTGGAAGACCAAGACGCTGGAAGAACTCTCGCCGGAGGAATGGGAGGAGCTTTGCGACGGCTGCGGCAAATGCTGTCTTGCCAAGCTGGAGGAGGAAGACAGCGGCGAGCTGCACTGGACGAGCATCGCCTGCCGGCTGTTCGATCAGGGCGCGTGCCGCTGCGCCGACTACGCCAATCGCCTGGCGCGCGTGCCGGACTGCATCGGCCTGACGCCGGAAACCGTCCGCACGATCGACTGGTTGCCCTCCACCTGCGCCTACCGGCTGGTTGCACAAGGACAGGATCTCCTCTGGTGGCACCATCTCGTCTCCGGTTCGCGCGAGACCGTGCATGAGGCGGGCATTTCGATCCGCGGCCGCGTCACGGCGCTGGAAGACGAGATGGAAGAGGTGGAGGACTATTTCGACCATGTCCTCGAAGCGGAGCCGTGACCTGGAGCAATTCCAGCAAAAGTGCGCAGCGGTTTTGCTTCCGGAATTGCGTCAAAACAACGAGATAGGCTGCCCGAGCCGCCATCCGTCCGCCCTCCGCGGGAGCGGAATGGCCGGCTCAAGCTATTGGTCGAGTTCGAAGGTCATGGAAACGGTGACGCGATAATCGTTCTCGCCCGGCGCCACGGGGACCGCTTCCGCGGCGGCGAAGGTCTTTGCACGCATCGGCAGCGGTCGCGGCGCGTAGGCCTGCTCCGAGATCTGCAGCACCTTGCCGACCTTGGCGCCTGCCGCCTCCGCCAGCGTGTGCGCCTTCTTCACCGCGTCCGCCACGGCGCGCTTGCGCGCCTCGGTCGTCGCGGCGGAAGGGTCGTCATTGGCGAAGTCGATGGCGCCATCCTCGTTGACGCCAAGCTTAACCGCCTTGTCGATCACACCGCCGACCTTGCCGATGTCGCGCACGCGGACCGTCAGCGTGTTCGCCACCTGATAGGCGACGATCTTCGCCGGTTCGTCCGGCTTGTGCGGCGTGACGGTGGAGTAGCGCGGCGCAATCGAGAGGTTCGCCGTCTGCAGGTCGCGGTCGGCGATGCCGGCCGTCTTAAGCGCCGCGATCACGTCGCCCATCGCCTTGTTGTCGGCGTTGAGCGCCTCGCTTGCGGTGGGCGCCTCGCGCATCACCGTCAGCGTCAATATGGCGAGATCGGGTTTCACCGCCATTTCGCCCTCGCCGGTGACGACGATGCGCGGCGCGGGCTCATGTTCCGCCGCCAGCGCGGCGCCTGGAGCCGCCAGCGCCAAAGTCAGCGCCAGGGTCGTCGAAATCCGTCTCATGAAAGTCTCCCGCATGCCTTCACCCCTTCAACCCTGGCGTTAGAGGAAGAATATGGGTGGAATGCGGCGTGCGCTTGTCTCTGATGGAAAAAGCCTTTAAGGCGACGCTGGTGGGGCCTGTAGCTCAATGGTTAGAGCCGGCGGCTCATAACCGCTTGGTTGGGGGTTCGAGTCCCTCCGGGCCCACCAT
>JBQCEL010000395.1:0-12741 GCA_051960255.1 Rhizobiaceae bacterium | reverse complement strand
GGCGGTACTCTTTGCCCATGCGGGCCCGACCATTGTCGCCGTCGGCATGATGCGGCCCGGCGTGAAGACCGCCTCCTATCGCCTTCTGGCGGAATCGCTTTCGGGCCTCGAAAGCCAACCATGGAATCTGGTGATCATCGGCGACGGGCCGGAACGGAAAGCTGTCGAGGCGATGTTCGCTTTCGCCGGCGGCCGGGTGCATTTCACCGGCGCGCTTCCCCGCTCGCAAGTGCTCGGCTGGATGCAGGTCGGCGATCTGCTGGCCTGGCCGGGGATCGGCGAGGCGATCGGCATGGTCTATCTCGAGGCGCAAGCGCTCGGCCTCCCGATTGCGGCCTGCGACACGGCCGGCGTCGCTAATGTGGTGGCAAACGGCGTGACGGGCCTGCTTGCGCCTCAAGCGACAGCCGCTGCGTTTCGCGAGACGGTTTCGGCCTTGCTCGCGTCGGAGGATGAGCGCCGCCGGCTATCCGCCGCAGGGCCCGGCGCGATCGCCGCCGGACACGATATCGCAAGCGCCGCCGCGACACTCAGGCGCGCGATTGACCCGTTGCTTGGAGGAGGCCGCCTCGCCGATGAGGCTGTACCCTTATGAGCGCTTTTGCTGAAGTTGAAGCGGAACTTCGGCTATGGCGGGAGCACGGCTTCACGCCGCGCTTCTGGCTGCGCGACGATGATGCGACCCGGCCAAGCGCCGAACTGGATAAGCTGATTGCCGTCGCCCGCGAATTCCACGCGCCGCTTCTCCTTGCGGTCATTCCCACGCAGGCGGATGCTGGGCTGGCGGAACGGCTCCGCATGGAGCCTCTCGTCACGCCCTGCGTCCACGGCTATGCGCATAAACGTCAGAATGCCGAGCCTGCCCCCGCGATCGAACTTGGCGGAGATCGATCACCTGACGTAGTGCTAGCGGAACTTCGCGAAGGCCTTGACGGGCTGCGGCAGATCTTCGGCGAAAAGCTTTCCGGCATTCTGGCGCCGCCCTGGAACCGTATCGCGCCTGATGTGGCGGCGCGCATCCATGAATGCGGCTTCACCGGTCTCTCGACCAATTCCTGGCATGTGAACGGCACCAGGCTGCCCGAACTCAACACGCAGATCGACATCGTCGATTGGGCGAACAGCCGCAAAGGGCAAAGCCTCGAATGGACCGCCGGCGAATTGCTCCGCCGGCTGCAACAGGCGCGCGAAAGAGGAGGCGCGCCGCTCGGCATCCTCACCCATCATCTGGTCATGGACGACCAGGCCTGGCAAACATTGCGTGACCTCATCCTTTACCTCAAGATGAGGAAGGGTTTTGCCTTCGAGGCGGCGGACGATCTCCTCGCTTCCTGCATGAAACCGTTGCGAGGCTGATTCAGTAAGGCGGCGTAAACGCCTGTTTCCGGATTCTTTTCCGCGCCCAGCTCACCACGCCGTATGATAGGGATCGGCCGCGTCCCGCAAGCCGTCGCCGAGGAAATTGAAGGCCAGGATGACGAGGATCACCGGCACGACCGGCAGGATGAGCCAGGGATAAAGCGCCACGACATTGATGTTCTGCGCCTCGTTCAAAAGCACGCCCCAGCTTGTTACCGGCGGCCTCAGGCCAAGGCCGAGGAAGGAAAGCGCCGTCTCGCCGAGGATCATGGACGGGATAGTGATCGTCGCCGAGGCGATCAGATGGCTCAGGAAGCCGGGAATAAGATGCCGGAAGATGATGCGTCTCGGGCTCGCCCCCATCAGTTCCGCCGCCATGACGTAATCTTCCTCGCGCAGCGACAGGAGCTTGGAGCGCACGGCCCGCGCGAGCCCCGTCCAGTCAATCAGGCCTAGGATGATGGTGATGCCGAAATAGACGATGATCGGGCTCCAGTCGACCGGCATGATCGCCGCCAGCGCCAGCCAGAGCGGAATGGAGGGCAAGCTCTGCAACACCTCGATGATGCGCTGGACGACGATGTCGATCCAGCCGCCATAATAGCCGTCGAGACCGACGATCGAGATGCCGAGCAGGAAACTGACGGTGATGCCGATCAGGCCGATCGTCAATGAAATGCGCGTGCCGTAGATGATGCGCGAGAGCATGTCGCGCCCCAGCCGGTCCGTTCCCAGCAGGAACACCGCGTCATTTCCCTTCGGGCCGCAGAAAAGATGGAACCGCGCCTCGAACAGGCCCCAGAAGCGGTAGGGATCGCCCTCGCAGAAGAAGCGCAGCTTGTGGACCACCGAACGATCGACAGGGTATTCCCGCCTCAGCGTGTCCATGTCGAGATGGTAACGCGTGCCATAGACGAAGGGACCAACGAATTTGCCGTCGTGGAAAAGGTGAATTCCTTGGGGCGGCATATAGATATTGTCCACATGCCGATGGCTCAGATTGTAGGGGGCAAGGAATTCGCTGATCAGGATAGACGTGTAGAGGATGAGCAGGAAAAAGCCGGAATAGACCGCGGCGCGGTGCTTCTTGAACTTCCACCACATGAGGCGAAGCTGCGAGGCCAGATAGACCCGCTCCTGGATCGGCGACAGCTTTTCGATCGCCTTCGGGTCGAAAGGCTTCGGTGAAATATAATGCGCGATCGGGGCGCCGTCCGGCGGCAGGGGTCCCGGGATGGCGTCCATCAGCGTGTCTGCCTTACCTGCAGCCTGATGCGCGGATCGAGCAGCGCCAGCGCGATGTCCGAGATCAGCACGCCGATGATGGTCAAGGTCGCGAGGAACATCAGGAACGAACCCGCCAGATACATGTCCTGGCTTTGCAGGGCGCGGATTAGGAGCGGTCCGGTGGTCTCCAGCGACAGGACGATCGCCACCACCTCGGCGCCCGAAATCACCGAAGGCAGGATGCCGCCAATATCGGCGATGAAGAAATTGAGCGACATGCGAAGCGGGTATTTCAACAGCGCGCGAAGCGGCGGGACGCCCTTGGCGCGCGCGGTCACGACATATTGCTTCTGCAATTCGTCGAGAAGATTGGCGCGCAGGCGGCGGATCATGCCCGCCGTTCCCGACGTGCCGATGACGACCACGGGAATGACCAAATGCTCGGCGATCGACTTGAACTTGTCCCAACTCATCGGCTGGCCGAGATATTTGGCGTCCATCAGATGGCCGATCGACGTGCCGAACCAGATATTGGCGAGGTACATCAAGATCAGCGCCAGCAGGAAATTGGGGATCGCGAGGCCGAGGAGACCGAGAAATGTCAGCCCGTAATCGCTCCAGGAATATTGGTGCGTCGCCGAATAGATGCCGATCGGAAAGGCGATCAGCCAGGTAAAGATGATTGTCACCATCGACACGAGGATGGTCATGTAGAGCCGGCTGCCGACGACCTGGGTGACGGGCATCTCATATTCGAAGGAATAGCCGAAATCGCCATGCAGCATGTCCCAGACCCAGATGGCGTATTGCTCGACCACCGGCTTGTCGAAACCATATTCGTGCTTGAGATATTCGATCTTGTTCGGATCGACGGTTTCGCCCTGCGCCTGTAGCTCGGCGACATAGGTGTCGAAATAGTTCCCTGGCGGCAGCTGGATGATGAAAAATACCAGGGCGCTGATCAGGATGAGGGTCGGCACGGCGGCGAGCAGCCGGAAAGCGATATAACGGATCACTTCGCGCCCTTCCCGTTATCGTACCAGAAGGTGTCTATCATATACATGCCGAAATAGGCGCCTGGCGAGAAGGAATAGACGCCCTTCTCCGGCAGGTTACGGAGCTTTTCGTTGTATACGACAGGCTGGAAGACGCCGTTGACGGTTCCGATGGTGAAGACCTGATCCGTGAATATCCGGAGCATCTGCTCCCATATCTTGCGACGCTGGTCGGTCGTTTCGGAAACCCTCCACGACTCGTACAGGTCGAGCAATTGCTTCGCCTCAGGCAGATCGACCGGTTCGCCCGCCTTGCCTCCCGTTTCCGTAAACTCGCCCCATTTCGGCCAATTGCCCTGGGCCGAGGAGACGGGCGCGAGTTCCTCGGGCGACATGTCGGCCGTCGCTTCGCCCACCGTCAAGCCCGACCACATCGAGATCAGCGTATCGCCGGCGAGGAAACGGCGGCGGAGGACATCGAGCTGGAGCGTGCGCGGATAAGCTTTCAGGCCGATTTCGCGCCAATAGTCCCGCACGAGTTCCATCACGTCTTCTTCTTCCTGGCTGTTGGCGCGAAGCTCGACGATGATCTCCGCCAGCCGTCCGTCGGGAAGACGCCGCAAGCCGTCGGACGCGCGCTTCAGGCCCATTTCGTCGAGAAGCGCGTTCGCCCGGGCGGGATCATAGGCGGACCACGCCTCGTCATAGCTCTTCTTGTAGAGCGGCGAACTGTCGAGCACGGTATTGGCCGCCTCATGCGCGAGGCCGAAATAGAATTGCTGGTTGAGCTCGTGACGATAAATGGCGAGCGAGAGCGCGCGGCGAAAGCGCACGTCGCGCAGGACCTTGCGCCAGACGGCGTCGTTGACGTTGAGATTGGGAAGGAAGGCGACCTGCGAGCCTGTTCCCTCCCGCCACAGATCGATCTTGATCGGGTGCTTCTTCTCGGCCTGTTTCAGGAAGGTATAATTGTCGAAGCGGAGATAACGCGCCTGGAGGTCGCTTTCACCGGCGCCCGTCTTGGCGGGAATGATGTCGGCGGAACTGATATCGACAAATACCGTGCCGATATAGGGCAGTTGCCGCCCGCTCTTGTCGACGCGATGGAAATAGGGATTGCGGTTGAAGATGAAGCGCTCGGCCGGCGGCGCGGTCGTATTACTCCATGGCTCCAGCGTCGGCAGGTCCGGATTCTCGGCCTTGTATTGCCGCGCCTTCACCGTGTGCAGCGCAGCCCAGTTGCGCGCCTTCTGCTCCTTCACCAATCGCTTCAGCTTGTCGGGATCCGCATAGCGCTTGTGAAACTGTTTCAGATAATGCGCTGGCATGAAGATATAGTTCGGGTTGGCGCCGGCAAGCGAAGGCAGGAAGCTCGGATTGGGCTTCTCCCAGGTGTAGCGCACAGTGACCTCGTCAAGCGCCTCGAAGACGGGTGGCTTGCCCTCGGCGAGCATCGCCTGTGGCGGGCCGCCGCGCGACAGCTTCCCGTTGGTCGCGACATCCTCCCAGAAATAGTGGAAATCCTCCGACGTGAACGGGTGGCCGTCTGACCATTTATGGCCACGCCTCAGATGCAGCGTGAACCGCCGCCCTTCCTCGACATCGAAATGGTCGAGAATATCAGGCACGAGGTTCAGGTCTTTGTCGAAGACGACGAGCCTTGCATAGCTGTAGACCGTCATCATCCGGATATCGTCGGCGCTCGCCATGATCAACCGCATCGCGCCGCCATATCGGCCTTCGCTCTTGCCGAGCGGGGCCATATCGACCACACGCGGGTTTTGCGGCAGGCGCTCCGCGAGCGGCGGAAGCTTGTCGCCGATGACCGCTTTCGCGATATCGGCTGGTTCCTCCGCAGCGAAAGCCTCTAGAGGGAGGGCTGGCAAAACACAGGCCGTCCCGGCAAGGCGAAGCATGTCGCGCCTTGAGAGCGATAGAGCGTTTCCGTTTTTCTCCGAATCACGGAAATGCCCCATCTCTTTGTTTTGAGGCAATTCCGGACGCAAAACCGCTGCACACTTTTGCTGGAATTGCTCTAGAGGCCGCCTCACGCCGAAAGCCTCTCGACGCCCGCGAAGGCGGGGCGGGCCAGGACATAATGCTCCTCGCCCACCGGGATCAGCTTCAAATTGCCGTCGTCCAGGAAGATCTCGTCCCAATCGGCCGTTTCATCGCCAGTCTCGTCCGACTGTATGGCGAAATCGAGCGGGTGATCGAGACTGGCCTGCGGCACGGCGGTCAGCAATTTTCGCGTATAGGGATGAACGGGATCGGCAAAGAGCGCATCGCAAGGCGCGATCTCGACAATGCGGCCCTTGCGCATGACGGCGATGCGGTCGGCTATGTATTTCACGACCGCCATGTTGTGGGAGATGAAAATCAAGGTGAGGCCGAGTTCGCTCTGGAAGCGTTTCAGGAGATTGACGATCTGCGCCTGGACCGAGACATCGAGAGCGGAGACGGGCTCGTCGCAGATCAGGAGGTCGGGAGAGAGGGCGAGCGCACGCGCGATGCCGATGCGCTGGCGCTGGCCGCCTGAAAAACTGTGGGGGTAGCGGTTGAGATACGTCCCCGGCAAGCCAACCAGGCCCATCAATTCCCTCGCCGTCCGTGTGATCTGCCTGGCCGATCCGAGTTGATGGATCTCAAGCGGCTCGCGCAGGATGTTGAGCACGGTGGAGCGCGGGCTGAGCGACGAGAAAGGATCCTGGAAAACGATCTGGATATGCTTGCGGAATTCCTTGAGCGCTGGCCCTTCCAGGTCCTCGATGTTGCATTTCAGGCTGCCATTGTCGAAATGCATCGTGCCTTGGTCGGCGGGAATGGCGCGCATCAGGAGCTTGCTGACGGTCGATTTGCCGCTGCCGCTTTCCCCGACGATGCCGAAGCATTCTCCACGGCGCACGTCGAAGCTCACATCATTTACGGCGAATACTTTCTTCGCCTCGCCGAGCCCCCACCAATTCCCTTTCCGGATGGAGAAGGATTTGGTGAGGTGGCGCACGGAGACGAGCGGCGCGCCCGTTTTCACAAACTCCCGCTTCCCTTTCAGCATGGCGGCGGGGATATCCTGCTCCAATTCCCGCAGGGCTTCGAGCTTGGCGTCCCGGGGCGTGTCGAGGTCGGGAACGGCGCGCATCAGGCCGCGGGTGTAGGCGTGCCCGGGCGAGCGGAAGATGTCGCCGATGCTGCCCGCCTCCATCACCTCGCCATGATAGATGACGACCACCTCGTCGGCCATGTTCGCGACGACGCCGAGATCATGCGTAATCAGGAGCATCGACATGCCGAGCCGCTGCTGGAGGTCCTTCAACAGGCCAAGCACCTGCGCCTGCACGGTAACGTCAAGCGCGGTGGTGGGTTCGTCGGCGATCAGAAGTGCGGGATGGCAGATGAGCGCCATGGCAATCATGGCGCGCTGGCGCATGCCACCTGAGAGTTCCATCGGATACATGTCGTAGGCGCGCGCCGGATCGAAGAAGCCGACGAGCTTCAACATATCCTCCGTCAGAGTCCGCGCCTTCTGCCCGTCAAGGTCGCGATGGAGGATGAGCGCTTCCTCGACCTGGTTGCCAATGCGGTGGAGCGGCGACAGCGACGTCATCGGCTCCTGAAAAATCATGGCGATCCGCCCACCGCGCAGGGACTGCATCTCGCTGCTGTCCGGGTCGAGACCGGCTATGTCGATCGCGCCATTGACGCATTTCCGGTCCCTGAAGCGGATATGTCCTCCCGTGATCCTGGCAACGCGCGGCAGGATACCGAGGATGGCTTGCGCGATGATGGACTTTCCAGAGCCGGATTCGCCCACCAGGGCCACGGTCTTGCCTGCCGGCACGCGAAAGCTCACACCCTTGACGACTTCGAGCCCGGCGCGCTGCAGCGCGATCGAAATGCGCAAATCCTCAACGCGGAGCAGGTCAGACTCTTGCGGCAAATTCACTCCCTATCGCCCGCATTCTTCTCTTCTTCTGCTGTAGCATGGCGGCGGCAAACGGACGTCCCTTTCCAGCATGCTACGATCACTCGCCCGCTCAGGCAAATTGTTGATATAGTACAATCAAATCCAACCGGCGACTTTGCCGTCCCAGTAGAGAAGGCGGTCCTGGGGTATTTGCGCGGCCATCGCCGTTTCCCGATCGAAACCGTGCAACTCCCGGAGCGCCATCCGGATGTTACCCGTATGCGTCACGATCAGCGATGGATCGCCGTTCATCGCGGTGAGGAAATCGGTCATGGCGGCTGAAATGTCGGCGTAGCTTTGTCCCCCGGGCGGCGTAAAGTTCCAGCGATCCTCTTTCCGCAAGCGGCGTTCCTGGCGAAACCGTTCCTTGACTTCGAATGTCGTCAGCCCCTCCCAATGGCCGAACGAGGCCTCTTTCAGGCGAGGATCGATGATGAGCCTATCTTCCGGCAGGCCGAGTTCCGCGCACATTATCCGCGAGGAATGGACGGCGCGTGACAGGGGCGACGAGATCATGCGGATATCGGGCGGGTTGATGCCGGTCTTCTCAAGATGCCGCTTGAAACGGCGTCCGTTTTCCTCCACCTGCCGCACGCCCTCCGCGGAAAGCGGAATGTCCGAATGCCCCTGAAAGAACCCCTTGGCGTTCCAACTGGTTTCGCCGTGGCGCATGGCGTAAAAGGGTGGGGGAAACATAGTCACCGATAGGTCATCCTGTGGCGGAACGGTCAGTTTTGGCACAACGGACGGAACATGAGAAACGGGCATTTGCCCGTCATGGGGCAATCGCCGTCCTTAGCCTGCTGGGGATGGCGCTCATTATGCTTTTTGCCTTGGCGCCGGGGCGGAGCGCGATCGCCGCGAGCCTGCCCTCCCTCTCCTTTTCCTCCCCGGCCAGCAAATCCTCCTCGCTCAATTCCTTCCTCGACGAGGCGCGCAAGAGCGGCGCGACCGTCATCGTCGTCCAGCCCAATGAAAGCGCGAAGCCAACCGCGTCGGACGTGCCGATGGGCATGGCGCTGACGAGCGACAATCTGCTTCGCGCCCGTTACAAGCTGGGCGACCTCGTTCATAACACCTGGCTGTTCCTGAAGGGTCTTCCCGCCGTCCTGAAGTCCACGGGCATGAGCGATTCGCTGCAATGGCTCGCCCGCGCCATCATCACCGCGGTCGGAGGACTGATGCTCGGAACGTTGCTTTTCAGGGCGACCGCGCGTTGGGGCCGCGACCATTTCCGCTACCGCTTCAATCCCGACGAGACGCGACGGTCCCGGAAGCTCGGATATTTGCTCGGGCGGGCCGGCTGGATTCTGGTCGCGACCGGCATCATGTTCATTACCGCGATCCTGGTCGAGGTTATCTTCGATTACGGCCATGTGCCGTCGCGCAAGACGATCCTCGTCATCATCTCGACCTATGTCGGCTACAAGATCCTGCGGTCCGTCATCTTCTTCAACTTCTTCGCGCCCGACGTCCCCAATCATCGGCTGATCAACCTCTCCGACGAAGCGGCGATACGGTTCTACCGCCACACAACCTTCGTCCTTGCCGTCACGGCCTTCTTCATCGGCATCGTGCGCTGGATCCAGGAACTCGATCTCAACCTCGATGCCGAAAGGCTGGGCTTCGTGTTCGGCGCGCTGATCAGCGCCATATTGTTCGCCGGGCTCACGATCGTTCACCGCAGGGAGTTGCACGACATCCTGCTCGGCCCCGGCGATCCCGACAGGAAGCCGGGATGGCGGCGGTTGCTGGCGGCCGCCGGACTGCCGCTCATAGTCGTCTACCTGGCTTTCGCCTGGTTCATGAGTTCCGTGCGCCTGACGCTTGGCCTGCCGGGCGGCTATATCCTCGTCGGTGCGCCCATCATCGTCTTCGTCGGGGCGCTCCTGGTCTATGCGCTTGCCGTTTTCGTGCTCGAGATCGCCTATGAGGCGCGCGCCGCAAGCTTCCGCCGCAGCCAGATCCTCAAGGCGCTCGCCGAGAACCGGGCCTGGCGCCGCGCGGTCGCCGCCAGGGAAATGGCTGAAAGCCTGAGCGACGACGAGCGCGATCTCCTCGAAGAGGGCGAGGAGATGACGATCCATCAGCCCCTGGAAAAGCCGAAAATGCGCTCCAGGGAGTTCAAGCCAGCCTTCAAGAACTTCTTCGAGAACGCCATCCTCGCCACCGTCCTTGTCCTGTCGGTCGCGGCGCTCGCCCGGATCTGGGGCGTGCAGGGCGAGAGCGAAACCGGCGAGATCCTGTCGTCGGCGCTCGATATTCTGCTGGTCGTCTTTCTTGCCGCCTCCGGCTACAAGGCGGTCAACAATTATATCGACGACAAGATTCTCGAAGAGGGCGGGAACCAGGACGAGCAGGAAAGCAGTCCCGCCGAAGAGGGCGGGATGGGGAAGGGACAGTCGCGACTCGCCACGCTCCTGCCTGTCTTTCGCAACGCCATCATATTCGCCATCGTGATCTTTGCCTTCACGCTCGTCTTGTCCAATGTCGGGGTGAATGTGGCGCCGCTTTTCGCCGGCGCCGGCGTCGTCGGCATCGCCATCGGCTTCGGCGCGCAGACGCTGATCCGGGATATCTTTTCCGGGGCCTTCTTCCTCATCGACGACGCCTTCCGCAAGGGCGAATATATCGAACTCGACAAGGTCAAGGGGGTGGTCGAGAAGATATCGATGCGGTCCTTCCAGCTCAGGCACCATCGCGGCGCACTGCACACCGTCCCGTTCGGCGAGATTCATCATTTGACCAACTATTCCCGCGATTGGGTCATCATGAAGCTGCCGCTCAGGCTGACCTACGATACCGACGTGGACAAAGTCCGACGGCTGATCAAGAAGATCGGCCAGCAGCTCCTCGACGACCCAATCCTCGGCCCCCTGTTCATCCAGCCGTTGAAGTCGCAAGGGGTCTATTCGATGGAAGATTCCGCCATGATCGTGCGCGTCAAATATATGACCCGGCCGGGCGATCAGTTCGTCACCCGCAAGGCGATTTACTCGCTGATTCAGGAAACGTTTCATAAGGAAGGCGTCCATTTCGCCCATAGGGAAGTGACGGTGCGGCTTGCCGACGGGGAAAAGGTGGAGGATCTGCCGCCGGCCAAGCGCGAAGCCATTGCAGGCTCCGTGCGGGCCGTGCTCGACGAGGAGACGCGGGCGCAATCCCCCAACCCATCGCAAACCGCCGCGAACGCGCTTTGACCGGCCCCATGGACACTCCTTCCGACTCCGCCGCCGACACGGGAATTTCCCCGCCCGCAGGCCGTGCGCAAGCGCATCTCGATACCGAAACCCGCTTCAGCGACCGCCTGCCGGGCATGATCGACCGGATCGTGTGGTCTTCGGCCACGACCGGCTTTCTCTCGTCCCGACTCAGAAAGGCGATACGGAAAAAGCTGGGCGCGTCCCGCCCCGGCCCATTCGACATTATGGCGGAAGGGATCCGATTCCGGGCCTACCCCACTGAAAACCGATGCGATCGCGTCATGGCGGGCCGGCGCAGGCTGCCCGAAAAGAGCGAACGCGCCCTGCTCGCTCCTTTCGTCAGGAAAGGATCCGTTTTCGTCGATATAGGGGCGAATGTCGGCACCTATACGCTTTGGGCGTCACGCCTCGTCGGGCCGGCTGGCAGGGTCATCGCGCTGGAGCCGCATCCACGCACCTATGCGAAGCTCAGGTTCAACATCCTGTCAAACGAGGCAGGCAACATCATCTTGCTCAACGTCGCGGCAGGCGGCCAAGAGGGAACGGCGCTGCTTCGCTTCGACGGCGGCGGCAATGTCGGCGGCGCTTCGCTCCTTCCCGGCCGGGAAAACGCGCCGGAGGTCACGGTTCCCATCACCATGCGGCCTCTCCAATCCGTCCTCGAAAATGCCGGCGTGACAAGGCCCGACGTCGTCAAGATCGATGTCGAGGGGTTCGAGGATCAGGGGCTGCTTCCCTATTATCAAATGACGGAGCCTGGCCTGTGGCCCGCGACCGTCATGATCGAAACCGTGCTCAAGGAGCGTTGGAACACGGACTGCCTCTCGTTCCTGAAAGAAAGGGGCTATGAGCAAAAGGCGGCGACGAAGGAAAACGTCATCCTGCAGCGCGGCGGGTGATGGCTCGCCGCATCATCGTTTCCGGTAATAGGCGCTGCCAACGACAAAACCGTCGAGGCCGGTTTCGTGGGCATAGCGCACGAGATCGCTCATCCGGTTGATGAAGCCTTTGCCGTTGAAATTGAGCGAGGTGTTGCACAGCACGCCATAGCCCGTCCGCGCGCGAAAGGCGTCAAGCAGGGTATAGATCTCGGTGTTCTGGTCGCGGCTGACCGTCTGCACGCGCGCCGTCCCGTCCACATGCGTCACTGCCTGAAGCGCATCCGTCTTGGCTCTCTGGAAGTAAAGCATATGCGGGCTCGGGCCGTTATGATGATAGAGACGGTCGAGTTCCTCCTCCATCAAGATCGGTGCGATCGGCCGAAAGCCTTCCCTTTTTTTGATCTGATTCAATCGGGCATGTGTCTCCTTGGCGAAAGGAGCGGCGATCAACGAACGGTTGCCGAGCGCGCGCGGGCCGATCTCAGAGCGTCCCTGCACCCAGGCGAGCACGGCGCCCTTGGCCAGTTCGTCTGCGACTTTGGCGAGATCGAGGGGCATCGCCTCGAAGCCAGCCAGATCGGCGGCGTCGTGAACAAAGCTCTCGCCGGCATAGACAGTCCAGTCGATCTTCGCGTTCCCGGTCAGATGGAACTGCGCATCAGCAGCCGTGCCGATCGCCGAGCCGGAATCGTTGGCGCAGGGCTGGACGAAAGTGTCGGCGAAAAGGCCGCTTTCGCGCCACAGGCTGTTCCAGTCGCAATTCAAGCCACATCCGCCCGAAATCAAAAGCGGCAGACCGTCCGTCAGATGATCCCGGGCGAAATCATGGAAGCGCTCGAAAATCGCCAATTGGAAACGGCGCGCCAGATCACGAAAGGAAGGATGGTCGAGACCGATATCGAAGAAGGGCGTGTCGCGGTAATCGGCCTTTCTCAGAGCGGTTTCGGCAGCGTCATGCGCGATCAGGCGTTCGATCAGCCGACGTTCCTCCGGCGTTTCCGCATTCTCGCGTCCATAGGCCGAGAGCGCCATCAGCTTGCCGGCGTCCTCGCGGCGCGATTTTCGCGCGTCGGCCGGATAGGTGGGGTCGGCCAGCCCGTAGAGGAAGCCGT
>JBQCEL010000394.1:0-12836 GCA_051960255.1 Rhizobiaceae bacterium | reverse complement strand
CCCGCTGGTCGCCTTTCGTCAGCGGCGATGAAAAGCAGTGGCTGGCCAATACGGCGCAATTCACCAAGGATACCGGCATCGAGGTTCGCATCGACAAGGAAAGCTGGGAGGACATCCGCCCGAAGGCCGCGGTTGCGGCGAATGTCGGTTCTGGACCCGACATCATGTGGGTCTGGTTCGACGATCCGCAGCAATATCCCGACAAGCTGCTCGACCTTACCGACCTCGCCAATTATCTCGGCAATAAGTATGGCGGCTGGTACGACGGCCCGAAGGCCTATGCGACCAATGACGGCAAGTTTGTCGGCCTGCCGATCGCGACGATCGGCAACGCCATCGTTTACCGCAAGAGCATTGTCGAGAAGGCCGGTTTCAGCGAGTTCCCGAAGGATACGGACGGATTCCTGAAGCTTTGCCAGGCGCTGAAGTCGAAAGGCCTGACGCCCGCCGGATTCACCCAGGGCCACGGCGTCGGCGACGGCAACAACTATGCCCATTGGCTGTTGTGGAGCCATGGCGGCGCCATGGTGGACGAGAAGTCCAACGTCACCATCGACAGCCCCGAGAGCATCGAGGCGCTCAAATACGCAGCCGAGCTCTACAAGACCTTCATCCCCGGCACGGAAAGCTGGCTTGACGTCAACAACAACCGCGCCTTCCTTGCCGGCAAGGTTTCCGTGATCGCCAACGGCGTCTCGGTCTACTACTCGGCCGCCAGCGACCCGAAGCTGAAGGCCATTGCCGATGACGTCGGCACGACCAATTTGCCGGTCGGCAAGAGCGGCAAGGATGTCGAACTGCACCAGGTGACAAGCGCCGTGATCTTCAAATACACGAAGTACCCGAACGCGGCGAAGCTCTACCTGAAATACATGTTCGAGAAGCCGCAAATGTCGAAATGGATCGAGTCCTCCAGCGCCTATTGCTGCCAGACGCTGAAGGCCTATGCCGACAATCCGATCTGGACGGCCAATCCGGTTTTCGCACCCTATGCCAAGGCCTCGGCAACGCTGAGGACCAACGGCTATGACGGGCCGCTCGGCCCGGCATCGGCTGCGGTTATGGCCGACTATGTCCTTGTCGACATGTTCGCCGAAGCCGCGACCGGGCAGCGGACGCCGAAGGAAGCGGCTGCCCGCGCAGCGGAGCGAGCCAAGCGCTACTATAAGAGCTGATGTGAGCCGGCCGGAGCGGTCTTCGGCCTGCGAACCCAACAGGGCCCGGCTATGCCGGGCCTTTCACACCGCGAGCGGGCGGCGGGAACAAAATGCGGCCGCGACAATACGGGAAGACTTCATGAGCCAAACAGCACAGCTCGTCCTCAGACGTGCTCCTCGGCGAGGTGGATTTTCGAGGTTCATCGAGAACAGAAACGTCCTCGGGCTCATCTTCCTGCTGCCGGCTGCCGCCTTCCTTCTGATTTTCCTCACCTATCCGCTGGGGCTCGGCGTCTGGCTCGGCTTTACCGACACGCAGATCGGCCGGGCGGGAAGCTTTGTCGGCCTCGACAACTATCGTTATCTCATCAGCGACAGCGTTTTTCGCCTCGTCGTCTTCAATACCATCCTCTACACCGTCGTCGCGTCGGTGATAAAGTTCGCGCTCGGTCTTTGGCTGGCGCTCATCCTCAACGAGAAGCTGCCTTTCAAGGCGTTTTTCCGCGCCATCATCCTGCTGCCATGGGTGGTGCCGACGGTGCTTTCGGCGATCGCCTTCTGGTGGATCTACGATGCGCAGTTCTCCATCATCTCCTATTCACTCATCCATCTCGGGTTGATCGACCACCCGATCAATTTCCTCGGCGATCCGACGCTGGCGCGCGCCTCGGTCATTGCCGCCAACATCTGGCGCGGCAGTCCCGTCGTCGCGATCACGCTGCTTGCCGGTCTGCAGACGATCTCGCCCTCGCTTTACGAGGCGGCGACGCTCGACGGCGCCAGCGGCTGGCAGCGCTTCCGCCATGTAACCTTGCCGATGCTGACGCCGATCATCGCGGTCGTCATGACGTTCTCTGTTATCTTCACCTTCACGGATTTCCAGCTGATCTATGTCCTGACGCGCGGCGGCCCGGTCAACGCCACCCATCTTCTGGCGACGCTGTCGTTCCAGAGAGCTATTCCCGGCGGCCATCTCGGTGAAGGCGCGGCGATCGCCATATCGATGATCCCGTTCCTGCTCGCTGCTATTATGTTCAGCTATTTCGGCATGCAGAGACGGCGTTGGCAGCAGGGAGGACGCGACTGATGGCACAAGCGACAACATCGGCCGCCATTGCCGTTCATGGCGACGAAGGCGGCATGGATTATCTGACGAAGCTGCCGCGCCGCGTCGTGACGGTCTATCTGCCGCTGGCGGTCTTCCTGTTTGTGTTGCTCTTCCCATTCTACTGGATGACGATCACGGCCATCAAGCCGAACCACGAACTGACCGATTACCAGCATTACAGCCCGTTCTGGGTGGTCCATCCGACGCTCGAACACATCAAATATTTGTTGTTCCAGACCGATTATCCGGCCTGGCTGTGGAACACGATGCTCGTCACCGTCGGGTCGACGATCATCTCCGTCATCGTCTCCGTATTGGCCGCCTATTCGATCGAAAGGCTGAGGTTTTCCGGTTCGCGCACGGTCGGGCTCGTCATCTTCCTCGCCTATCTCGTGCCGCCGTCGATCCTGTTCATCCCGCTGGCGCTGATGGTGTTCAAGCTCGGCCTTTATGACAGCGAATGGGCGCTGATCCTGACCTATCCGACCTTCCTCATCCCATTCTGCACATGGCTTCTGATGGGCTATTTCCGCACCATTCCGTTCGAACTTGAGGAATGCGCGCTGATGGACGGGGCGAGTCGGTGGCAAATCCTCGCCAAGGTGATCCTGCCGCTTTCCGTGCCGGGGCTGATCTCGGCGGGCATCTTCGCCTTCACGCTTTCCTGGAACGAGTTCATTTATGCACTGACCTTCATCCAATCCTCGGAGAACAAGACGGTGCCGGTCGGCGTGCTGACGGAACTGGTCAGGAGCGACGTCTATGAATGGGGATCGCTGATGGCGGGCGCGCTGTTCGGCTCGCTGCCGGTCGTGATCCTCTATTCCTTCTTCGTCGATTATTACGTTTCGTCGATGACCGGAGCGGTCAAGGAATAAGGCGTTCACTATGCGGAAATATCGGATCGCGGCGATCCCCGGCGACGGGATCGGCAAGGAAGTCGTTGCGGCAGGTTTGGAAGCGCTCGAAGCCTCGGCCGCGCGCGACGGCGGCTTTGCCGTCGATGTCGAGCATTTCGACTGGGGTTCGGAACGCTACAAACGCGAGGGCGCGTTCCTGCCGGAAGATGGGGTGGAACGTCTCAGGGCTTTTGACGCGATTCTTTTCGGCGCCGTCGGCGCGCCGGATGTTCCCGATCATGTGACGTTATGGGGTCTGCGGCTCGCCATCTGCCAGACGCTCGACCAGTACGCCAATGTCCGGCCGACGCGTATCCTGCCGGGCATAAGGAGCCCGCTCAGAAATGCGGCGGCGGATAATCTCGATTGGGTGATCGTGCGCGAAAATTCCGAAGGCGAATATGCCGGGCAGGGCGGCCGCACCCATCGCGGGCTGCCGGAGGAGATCGCCACCGATGTCGCGATCCATACGCGTGCCGGCATCACGCGCATCATGCGCTTTGCCTTTGGCCTGGCGCGCTCGCGCCCGCGCAAGCTCCTGACGGTCGTCACCAAGTCGAATGCGCAGCGCCACGGCATGGTGCTTTGGGACGAGATCGCCAAGGACGTATCGGCGGAATTTCCCGATGTCGCCTGGGACAAAATGCTGGTCGATGCGATGACGGTGAGAATGGTGATGAATCCCGGCTCGCTCGATACGATCGTGGCGACCAACCTTCACGCCGATATCCTGTCGGACCTCGCCGCAGCGCTGGCGGGATCGATCGGCATCGCGCCGACGGCCAATCTTAACCCCGAGCGCAAGACACCTTCCATGTTCGAGCCGATTCACGGTTCGGCCTTCGATATCATCGGCAAGGGGATCGCCAATCCGATCGGCACGTTCTGGAGCACGGTGATGCTGCTCGATCACCTCGGCGAGAAGAATGCCGCCGCGAGACTGATGGCGGCGATCGAGCGTGTGACGGCAGAGCCAGCGCTGCATACGCCCGATCTCGGCGGCAAGGCGACGACGCGCGCCGTCACCGATGCGGTGCTCGCGGCCATACGCGGCCAGAACGCTTGAGTGCTTTCGCCCTATGAGGGGAGCGACAGGCCGTGGAGGCTCGCCGTCAGCAGCGCCAGTCCGAACAGGACGACGAGCAGCGCGCCGCCGATCTCAAAGGTGGAGGTAATATAGCCGCCGATCCGGCCGCCTCCGGAAATCCGCACCGCAACGTTCTTGGCCGTTACGGCAAGCGTGGCGAGGATCGAGACGGTGATCGCCGTGCCGAGCGCCATCGCGAGGACGGAGGCAAGTCCCCCGGCATAAATGCCGTTCAGGAATGCGAAGGTCAGCACGATCAATGCACCTGAACAGGGCCGCAAGCCGACGGCGGTCACGGCCGTCCACGAGGTCTTCCAATCGAACCGCTCCCCGCCGAGAAGCGTTGGATCTGGCGCATGGCTGTGGCCGCAAATGTCGCAAAGCTCGCCCTCGGCATGGCTGTGCGCGTGGTGATGACCATTGCCGATATGGCCGTGATCATGATGGTGACGCGCCGCATGATCATGCCCGCCATGCGTATGGGCGGCATGGTGGACATGGGCGGCGGAAAGACTTGCCATGACGGGAACTTTCCTGCTGCGATTTCGCCACAGCGAGGCGAGTTTGCGCCAGAGCAGCCATAGGCCGAAGCCGACCACCATGGCGTAACTGACGATCTCTACCGCCCAGGTCGTATCGGTCACGGACCATGAGGCGCCGCGCAAAACGAGGAATGCCAGCGTTATAAGGGCGATAGCGGTGATCGCCTGGATCGCCGCCGATAGGAAAGAGAGAACGACGCCGCGCCTGAGCGCAATTTCATTGGCGAGCATATAGGACGAGATAACCGCCTTTCCGTGTCCGGGGCCGGCGGCGTGAAAAACGCCGTAGATAAAGGAGATGCCGATCAGCCACCAGGCCTTGCCCGGATCGTGACGCATCGCCTCAAGCCCTTTGGTGAGCGATCGGTAGAATTCCTGCTGATGGACATTGATCCATTGCATGAGGATCGGGAACGGGCCGGCGGGTGTGATCATCGGCTCGGCCGCTCCGATGCCGAGCGAACTTTGCGCGTGTGCTTGAGCCGACAATGCGGCCGATGCTGCGACGCAGGTCGCCAAGCCGAGAATGCTTTTCGCCGCGGTCCCCCTCATGGGCTTCAATCCTTGCATTCCAGTTGCAGCTTGGTCGCGAAAATCTGGCTGAGATTGGTCGGGTCGGCGAAGAAGGAGTCCGTCAGGGATGAACGATTCTGCGCAATCGCCGTGTCGGGATCGGGCCGGATGACGCGTTTGGTGCAGTCCGATGGCAGATTCTTCACCTGCATATCCTCGTCCTTGAGGAAATCGATCGCCGTATAGAAAGTCGGATCATAGATGCCGAAATCGGTCTTGCCGGCCAGCCGGAGCGATGCCTTCGGATGTGTTTCAAAAAAAACGATCAGTTGCCCGTCCTTGAAGCTCGCCATCAGCTTGGCAGGGGCCTGCATCGGGACGTCCTTGCCGTTCTGCTTCACGAGTTGGAAATAATTATAGTCGGCGAGCGAATCGTGGATCGTCTTGGCGACGGCTTCCAATTCAGAATTGTCTAGTTTCAGGTCCTTGTTCTTGTCGAATTCGAGAAGGACCGTCGAAGAAAAGACCTCGTCGAAGCGCCAGACATGGTGCAGCGCCTGGACGGTTCGATCCGGACCGATGACGAGTTCGAGCCTCGCTTCGGCAAAGACGTGCGGATGGGCCGATGCCGGCGCCGCTGTGAGGAACGAGATGAGGCAAAACGCCAGGAAGACGCCCGATTTCCCGAGGCTTCTCGCTGCTATTCGCGATATTCGGTGAAGCTTTTGCAACAATCCCATGCAGGCCACTTTTGTCGGAACCGTTGTTGCAAGTGCCCGAATCAGCTCGTCGAGCTGGCGGGACCGCGCAGACTTCCTCAAGTGGAAAGCAGGCAGAAATGGGACTTCACCCTGTTGAGGCGTACTATTGATGTTGCCGCTTCATGGGACAGACGCGTCGGTCTTGATCACGCGCGCCGGCGCGGCACGCCGTTCCGGATCGCATCTCTTGAACCAATGCGCCAGGTAATCGACAAAGACCCTGACCTTGGCGGGGAGGTAGCGCCGGTGCGGGTAGACAACGAAAATGCCGCTGCCTTCGGTGCAGATATTCTCTTCGAGAGCCGTCACAAGCCGGCCGCTTTGGATCTCCTGGGCGGCAATGAAATCGGGCAGCATGGCGAAGCCGAGGCCGGCGAGGGCCGCCGCCTTGGCGGTAAGCGGGCTGTTGACCTCGATCGGCCCCGAAACGGGGACGCTGATCGTCCCGCCGTCCTCTCCGATGAACGGCCAGTTCGACAGCCAGCGGCCATTGGTATCGACGATGCAGGGCAGATGCGCCATGTCCTGCGGTTTCAGGGGACGCCCTAGCTTCGCGATCAGCTCGGGCGATGCGCAAAGCCTGACGGAAAAGGGCGCGAGTTTCCTGGCGATAAGGGAGGAATTTTCCAGCCGGGTCACGCGGATAGCGAGGTCGAACCCCTCCTCGACCAGATCCACGAAACGATCGTCAAGATGGATGTCAAGCACGATGTCGGGATAGGCCTTGGCGAAATCGATGAGCGATTGGCCGATCTCCACATCGGCGAAGGTGCGTGGCGCCGAAAGCTTGATCCTGCCGCGCACGTCCTTCGCCGATTCGCGCACGCTGTCGGCGAGGCTGTCGATTTCCCTGATGATCTCCGAGGCGCGGGCGAAATAGGTATGGCCGGCTTCCGTGAGCGAGAATTGACGCGTCGTGCGGTTGAGGAGGAGGGCGCCAAGTTCGTCTTCGAGTTCGCGCACATATTTCGATAGCAGCGCCTTGGAGCGGCCGATCTTGCGGGCGGCGGCCGAGAAACCTTCGGCCTCGACCACGTCGATGAAGGCGCGCATGCGGGTCAGCGTATCCATTGCGCGCGTTCAGTGCCGCTCGAGTATGTCGTTGGCAAGCTGGATCAGTTGGCGGTCGCTGCCCTTCGGTCCGAGAAGCGAAATACCGAACGGCGCACCGGATACCTTGCCGAGCGGCAAGGTGATCTGAGGAAAGCCGGCAAGGCTCGACAAGCAGAGAAGCCGCATCGCGCGCTCGCGATAGGCTTGCATGTCGTCGAAGGAAGCGGATTTGAGAGGGGCTGCACCGGGTACGGTCGGGAGGATCAGCACGCCGTCATCGCCAAGAAGATCGGCGAGTTCGGCCCGAAATGCCTCGCGGCGCACTCGCTCGCGCAGCACCGCCTCCTCGTCGATGGAAGAGCCGAATTCGAACCGCTCCTTTACACCGGGTCCAAGGTGGCGGTCCTTCGCTGAAATCCAGGCGCCATGGCACTGCCACGCCTCGAACCCCTGGATCTTGCGGAAGGACCAGTAGAGGTCGTCGACATTCTGCGCGAACGACGGGGAGACGGAGGACGCTCCAAAAAAGGCCGAAAGCGTTTTCGCCGCCGCCTCATGAGCGGCCTCTTCTTCCGGCCCCAGCACAAGGCCGTCGAGCACTTCCATTCTCACCGCGCGGCAAAGACGCCCATCATGATTGTCCTCGCCGAGGAGAATATCGCCGACCCCGGTATAGATCGCTATGTCCTTGGCAAACCAGCCGAACGTGTCGAGGGAAGGGGCGAGCGGCATGGTGTGGTCAAGCGGAATGCGGCCATGTGTCGTCCTCAGCCCGACCAAACCGCAGAAACTCGCCGGCGCGCGGACCGAGCCGCCGGTATCCGACGCGGTGGCAAGTGGAACGAGATTGCCAACGACAGCGGCGGCCGAGCCCGACGAAGAACCGCCGCAGACCCGTTCAGGCGCCGCCGAATTGACCGGCGGGGGAAAGTGCGCATTCACGCCCATCAGCGAGAAGGCGAGTTCCTCCGTCTGAGTCTTGCCGGCGAATCGCGCACCCGAATCAAAAAAGGTCTGTACGGCGGAAGCTGTGACAAGCGCGGGTTCGGCCTCCTCGAACCTGTCGGGATTGCCGCATCCGGTCGGATAGCCGGCAACATCGAAAATGTCCTTCACGCCGAGGTCGAGACCGGCCAAAGGACCGGTTTCCGCATGCGGAACAGGGACTTCGGGGAGATCGAGGAAGGCGTGGAGCGGGTCGCGTGTCGAAAGCATCGTTCAAACCCCCGATATGATCTCTGACTCTATCGTTCACGAACGTAAATTTTTCAACCCGATTGCCATTTTTCATTGAATGGTCATCCATTTCCACTTATATCGCGATTGCCCAAAGTCGCACGTGCCTGTGGGCGTCCCCCGACCCTCGAAATGGCGAGGCAATCGGGACGGTACCCGGGAAGTAACGAGCCCGGTCGGTCAAGCGGCCAACCGCATGAACCGAGGACGCCTTGAAGCAACGACGGTGCGGGCCTTTCTGGTGTCTGCCGGTTGTCCATAGACCGGGGTTACTGAAGAGGCACACCTTCATTGCCGGCAGTGCGGAGCGGTTTTCCAATCCAAAGCTGAGGCAGACAAAGCGAGCAGTCGCCCGAGGGCGGTCGCTCATCGCCGCGTGATAAACGCATCATGGTTCCGGGGTCTCCACCGGCTGGCGCCATGACGCTTTGCATCACGCCCTTTGTCCATAGCGGAACCCGAGGCAGGGCGCCCGGAACCCGCAGCAGCTTGACGCAGTTCCCGCAAGGGAGCCGCTTGATGGAGAGAGACCGATGGCCACTCAGCGTATCCTCGATTTCCTCGCCACCCGACGTCCCGACGGCCCCTGCATGGTGCTCGATCTCGACGTCGTGCGCGACAATTACCGCGCCTTCGAGAAGGTGTTGCCCGATTCCCGTATCTATTATGCGGTAAAGGCCAATCCCGCGCCGGAAGTGCTGCGGCTTCTCGCTTCGCTCGGTTCGTCCTTCGATACCGCTTCGGTCGCCGAGATCGAGATGGCGATGGATGCCGGCGCGCCGGCATCCCGTATCTCCTTCGGCAACACGATCAAGAAGGAGCGCGACATCGCCCGCGCCTTCGACCTCGGCGTGCGCCTCTTCGCCGTCGATTGCGTCGAGGAGGTCGAAAAGATTGCGCGCGCCGCGCCCGGCTCCCGCGTGTTCTGCCGTGTGCTTACGGATGGCGCAGGCGCCGAGTGGCCGCTGTCGCGCAAATTCGGCTGCGTGCCGGCGCTTGCCGTCAAGGTGCTCAGGGCTGCGAAGGCGCTCGGGCTGGAACCCTATGGCGTTTCCTTCCATGTCGGCTCGCAGCAGACCGATCTTTCGGCATGGGACCGTGCGCTGGCCGACGCCAAGGGCGTTTTCGCGACGCTCGCGGAGGAAGGCATCGTGCTCAAGATGGTCAATCTCGGCGGCGGGTTCCCGACCCGCTACCTGAAGGATGTGCCGGCGGCGCAGGCCTATGGCGAGGCGATCTTCGCCGCGCTCAGCCGGCATTTCGGCAACCGCATCCCCGAGACGATCATCGAGCCCGGCCGTGGCATGGTCGGCAATGCCGGCGTCATCAAGTCGGAAGTCGTGCTGATCTCCAGGAAGGCGGAGACGGACGATGTGCGCTGGGTCTATCTCGACATCGGCAAGTTCGGCGGTCTCGCCGAAACGATGGACGAGGCGATCCGCTATCCGATCGTGACGCGGCATGACGGCAGCGAAACCGGCGCCTGCGTAATCGCCGGGCCGACCTGCGATTCCGCCGACGTGCTCTATGAAAAGACGCCCTATCCGCTGCCTCTCTCGCTCACCATCGGCGACGAGGTTCTGATCGAGGGAACGGGCGCCTACACGACGACCTATTCCTCGGTCGCCTTCAACGGGTTCGAACCGCTCCGATCTTACGTGATCGGACGGGTTCTCCCGTCAGATCACCCGATGGCCGGCATCCTGCCCGGCCATCGGTTCGCTTGTGGATATTGATCTGCTTGTGAAGGATCAAGGAAATGGAACGGATCGAAATCGTGAATGAAAGCGCAGCGCTGCCGTTCACCTCTCCCGAGGGAACGGTCGGCGGCGGACAATTTTTCGCCATCTCCGCCGAAACCGCGGCGGATATTCCAGCACGCGACGCGCTCCTCGACCAGGCGATGGGGCCGAATTGGCGCAAGAAAGCCTCGGAGAAGTTGCGGCGCGGGCGTGTGCCGTCGGAAGGGCTTGCCTTCGTCGCGCGTGATCTCAAGGGCGACATTGTTGGGACCGTGAGGCTGTGGGACGTCGTGGCGAACGGCCTGCACGGTTCGGCGCTGCTGCTCGGACCGCTTGCCGTCGATCCATGCCTGAAAGGCGCGGGCGTCGGCTCTGCGTTGATGCGCCACGCGATCGACGAAACGGAAAAGCGCGGCCATGGTGCGGTCCTGCTCGTCGGCGATGCGCCTTATTACGAGCGTTTCGGTTTTTCCTCGGAAAAAACGGGCAATCTCGCTATGCCGGGCCCCTATGAAAAGCGGCGGTTCCTGGCATTGGAGCTGGTCGCCGGAGCGCTCGACGGCGCGTATGGCGTGCTAAAGCCGGCCGGGCGGAAAATGAAGGCGCTCACCGCCGCGGCGTAACCGCCGATCCATGACCCGGCGTCGGCCCTCCGGCATCGGGCGATCGGATATGCTTGTCAGATTACCTGGCCCAGCGCCATGGCGATGGACATATCGCCCGAAACCTTCAGCTTGCCCTGCATAAAGGCGGCCGTCGGGTTGAGGTCGCCGGCAAGCAAATCCTCCAGATCGCTCTTCGAGACGCCTATCGTGCAATCGGCCGGCGCATCGCCGATGGAAACGTTTTCTCCATTGATGACGACGACGCCATCGGGGCCGCAGTCGAACTTGACCGAGCGGTCGAAACCGCTGCCCGTCACCTTGGCGCGCATCTTGTCCGCGATTGCATCCATGCTCATCGGCTATCCTCTCAATCCTGCTACGCTCCTATTATAGGGTCGAGCACTTGCCTCGAACAGGCGGCCTAAAGGAGGTTCAGCCCGCTCCGCCTTCCGCTTTGTCGGGCGTGATGACGGTGCCGTGCTCCGGGGCGCCGGTTTCGCCGACATGACGCTTGAAGGCGTTGTCCCGTACGTCCTGCTTGGACAAATACTCGATCTGCTCAACAAGCACGTCATGCACCAGCTTCCGCCCGACCCTCTTGTTGATGCCGTCGCGGATGCCGTCGCGAAGCTTGTCGAGATCAAGCTTCTTCACCTTGGTGAAATCGATCAGCGGATTGCCGTAGAGGTAGCTGTAGACGGCGTCGACAAGGAGGGCGTCGGCCGGGACGGAAAGTTCGTGAGAGACCATCGGCTCCACGGTGTAGACCAGACGAGAAAGGAAATAGCCATAGACCTTTCCGTCATCGATCAGCGGGACTGATATGACGCCCGTCCGCTCATAGTCGAGACCGCCGAAGAAGGCCGGCTGTTCCGTTTTCGCGGCAGGCGTATTGTTGGAAAAGGAGTAAGCCATGGCCCCGATCGCCACGGCGCAAAGCCAGAACGCGGCGGCGGCGAATTTGATCATGAGGCAATGCGGTCTCCGGCGAACTCCCGCGCCGAATAGGTGCCGTCGGCCTCGGCGCGTTGGATCGCCTTCTGGATCAGGGCCGCCACTTCCGTTACCGCATTGATGTGCGCGAGGATCGCCGCTTCATTCGCCGCCAGTTTGGCGCGCAGGCTGGCGAGCTGGCTGCGCTCCTCGGTTGAAATTTCTTGCAGATTGACGCAGCGGGATGCTTTGTTCAATTCGTAGAGATAGCGGCTCTTGCGCGCATTCGAGGCCGGGATATCGAAGTCGAGATTACCCCGAATCGCCGCCGTCTCCTCTTCTATGGCCGCTTCGATGCGGCCGATGATGGCCGACAAGTCTACCGGGCGCATGGTTGTATCGGTGCTTTTCTGCGTGCGGCCGAGCTTGGATGGCAGATTGGCGGTCATCGTTGAGGCTTTCTAGATCCTGGTTTCATCTGACGGCGTGGCGGCGCCCATCGGCATGGTCAGCTTGCGCTGCATCTCGTCGATGACGGCGCGGGTCATGAGGTGACGGGCGTCCTGTTCAGCCTTGGCGGCGCCGTCCCATGCTCCGGTTAGGGGGACGCTCTTGCCATCGACCATGTAGTGCGCCTTGAGCAGGCGGTTGGCGATGCCGATGCCGCCATGTTTCGCCATGACGGACGCGACCTGCTGGGCAAGCTCCGATTTCCACATGTCTCCGGCCAACCCGGAACCGTAGACGGCCTGGCTGTCCTTGGGCATCATCGATTGCAGAAATGTCTGAAGGACCACGGCCTCGAAACGTTGGTAAGCCTTGTCTGCCGGAGCCGTTGAGGAGGCTGGCGCGGCGCCATCGAAGGCCCCTGCCGTTTCCGGGCCTACCGGCTCGAAGGGGGCTGCGGCAATTCCCGATTGCGCGCGTTTTTCAAGCGCGGCCTTGGCCGTTTCCATTCCTTCCGGACCGACGGCGCGCGCCACGTCGAGAACGATGTCGCCTGGCGGTGAGATGGCCAAAAGTAAGGCTCCCTGGAGTTCTTCGATAGTCCCACTATGGAACGAGAAGCTTGCGGCAGGCTGACGCCGATCGCGGTCAGTCCTGCCGCCGAGCCATTCCGGCATGGAACTGGCGTTCGACTGCTTCCAATATCTCTTTCTCCTGCTCCTTGCGCTCCTCCCGTTGCCTCGCGGAACGCCA
>JBQCEL010000393.1:0-20206 GCA_051960255.1 Rhizobiaceae bacterium | reverse complement strand
ATAAGCGCCGCGACGGAGGCGGCCCACCGCACAAAGCTGGAAGAGTTTTTGCACCAACTTACGACGCTGGGCGAGGTCGTTGTCCCGGCGTGAACGTGAATTGGCCAGCGTCTGACGTTACATCTCCTCTTTCAATCCTGCTTTGATGAGCCACCAGTTCACCGGGTAGCTCGTCGCAAAACCGCAAAGCATGGCAATCTGCATCATAAACCAGAATTCCGGCGTCGCGACCTCAAGTCTCGCGCCGAGCAGATCGCGAAATATCCAGAAGAATGCGATCGCCATGAAGCCGTACATGCCAATCTGCCACGCGGTAAGGGAGAGTGTGTCAGCCTTGACGGCTGCCCAGATGCCCTCCCGGAAGCCGAGATTCCGCATCGGCGCTATGGAAAAATACTGAAAGAAAATGCCGATGAGATAGGCGAGGATAAAATCGAGCACCCATACGGCGAACATCTTTTCGGAGAAGATCGTGTGCCAGCCGAGCCAAATAGCGATGGCAGGAAAGGCGAAGGCCAGCCATTCCGCGACGATGTCCCCCAACGTGCAGCCCGCGCCGCAGTGGGAAGTGCCCTTCGCGACGGTGAGGGGAAAGGGCGATGCCTGCCCGTGTTCGTGAGGGTGGGAGATATCCGCTTTTCCCTTCGCCCGTCCATGGCGGAAATAGAACCATCGCCAGAGGACCGAACCGAAAAGGGCGCAGAGCGGCCAGACGAGGTTCATGATCCACATCCGTTGTGGGCGGCCGCATTCGTCAGCGACGATGATGACGCCAGCAAGGAAGCCGACCAGAAGAGAAAACAACGAAAGAATGTGAAGCCAGTCGGGAACCATGATCCGCTTTTGAAATGAACAGGCGCTTTTGCGGAAAAACCGTGACCCGCGGTTTGGTTCCCTGGCCGTCGCCGTCCAAGCCTTGATCGGCTCGGTGAGACCGCAAGGCGGTTGATCCGCTGCAATGCGGCGGCGAATGAGGCTGCCCTTTGCGTCGGATGAAAAGCTTTGCTAGAGCGACCGCATCCTTCTCGGATTTGGATCGGACCTCCCATGACCATCGAAGAGCGCCCGGAGCCGCGCCCCGGAATTCTGGACATTGCCGCCTATGTTCCCGGCGCCCATAGCGCTCCGGGAGCCGCGAAAGTCCACAAGCTTTCGTCCAACGAAACGCCGCTCGGCGCCAGTGCTGCGGCGGTCGAAGCCGTTCGGGAATTGAGCAACCGTCTCGAGCTTTATCCGGACGGCTCGGCAACGGCGCTTCGCGAGGCGATCGCTGCCGTCCATGGCCTCAATCCCGCGAATATCGTTTGCGGCAACGGTTCGGACGATCTCTTGGCGCTCCTGACGCGCAGCTATCTGCAGCCCGGCGACGAAGGAATTTTCAGCGAGCACGGCTTCCTCGTCTACAAGATCCAGATACTGGCGGCGGGCGCCACGCCGGTGGTCGCGCCGGAGAAGGACGAGCGCGCCGATGTCGATGCTCTCCTGGCGGCCGTGACCGACAGGACGAGGATGATCTTCATCGCCAATCCCAATAATCCGACGGGCACCTATCTGCCATTCGAGGAAGTGCGGCGGCTGCATGCCGGGTTGCCGAAGAACGTGCTTCTCGTGCTCGACGCCGCCTATGCCGAATATGTGCGCAAGAACGATTACGAAGCCGGAATCGAACTCGTGTCGTCCGCGCGGAATGTCGTGATGACGCGCACATTTTCCAAAATATATGGGTTGGCCGGCCTTCGGCTGGGCTGGATGTATGGGCCGGCCCCAATTGTCGACGTCATCAACCGTGTCCGCGATCCCTTCAATGTCAGCGCCGCGGCGATCGCGGCAGGAGCCGCCGCCATGCGTGACCGCGCCCATGTCGAGCGCGCGGTGGCGCACAACGCGACGTGGCTCGGCTGGCTGGAAAAGGAACTCTCCGCACTTGGCCTGCGCGTGACGCCGAGCGTCGGCAATTTCCTTCTCATCCACTTCCCCGGCGGCAAACATTCCGCCGAGGCGGCCGACAGGTTCCTTCTCGATCGTGGCTATATCTTGCGGCGGGTCGCGGCGTATGGCTTTCCGGAAGCGCTGCGTATGACGGTGGGCTCCGAGGAGGCCAATCGCGGCGTCGTTGCGGCACTCGCCGCCTTCCTGAAAGCATAAGCAATGGCAGAGCCTCTCTTCGACAAGATAGCATTGATAGGCATCGGCCTGATCGGGTCGTCGCTGGCGCGCGTCATCCGCGGCAAAAACCTCGCCCGCGAGATTTCCATATCGACGCGCAGCACTGAGACGCTGGATCGAGCCCGGGAACTGGGACTGGGCGACTCCTATTCGACAGACGCCGCTGAAGCCGTGATGGATGCCGATCTCGTCATCGTGTCGGTCCCGGTCGGCTCATCGGGCGCGGTCGCGGAAAGCATCGCCGGCGCATTGAAACCCGGCGCGATCGTCACTGATGTCGGCTCGACCAAGCGCTCGGTGATCGCGCAGATGGAGCCCGTGCTCCCGAAAAGCGTGCATTTCATTCCGGGCCACCCGCTTGCTGGAACGGAAAAGTCGGGGCCGGATGCGGGCTTCGCCGATCTCTTCGAGAACCGCTGGTGCATCTTCACGCCATTGCCGGGAACCGACCCGGCCGCGCTCGAAAAGCTTTCGGAATTCTGGCGGCGCTGCGGATCGAATGTCGATACGATGGATCCCGTGCATCATGACATGGTTCTGGCGATCGTTTCGCACCTGCCCCACATCATCGCCTACAATATCGTCGGCACGGCCGACGACCTGGAAACCGTCACCAAGTCCGAGGTCATCAAATATTCCGCCTCCGGGTTCCGCGATTTCACCCGCCTCGCCGCATCCGACCCGACCATGTGGCGCGATGTCTGCCTGCACAACAAGGACGCAATTCTAGAGATGCTGGCGCGTTTCTCCGAGGATTTGGCGTCGCTGCAAAGAGCGATCCGCTGGGGCGACGGCGAAAAGCTCTTCGACCTCTTCACGCGCACCCGCGCGATCCGCCGGTCGATCATCGAGGCGGGGCAGGAAATCGACGCACCCGATTTCGGGCGCCATGGGGCGGACCCGGTGGATAGCCATAAGAGGTGATGGGAACTTCTTCTCGCGGCGTCAATCGACGGGTGGCAGCCTGCCTATGTTGAAGAAGCCGAGCGTGATCTTGCCCCTGTGAAGTTGCACTGGCAGCGTCTGATCATTGCCGAGGGCGCCCAGCATCGCAAATGCCGGCTCGATTTTCGGCGCCGCCTGAGGAAACGCCTGGACGAGGATAGCCGACAGCTCCTTCAGATTGTGCAGCGTGACGCGCAATGTGCCGTCAGCAAGCCCTTCGCTGTCGAACGAGATGTTGCCGGAGATGGTGGCGCTGCTGTCGGGCCCCGGATCGATCTCCAATTTATTGATCGCGAATTGCCGATCGCGCAGACTTTGCAGGCCAGTCTGCAAGAGGCCAGCTCCATTGTAGACACGGATCTTGCCTGTTCCGCTGATCGGCGCCAGCCGCTGCATGTCCGGTAATGCCGCGCCGAAAGCAATGTCGGCAAGGCTGGCGGCTATATCGAGATCGCTCCCATTCGGCTCGATGGTGATTTTTGCCCCGCCGAGCTTGAGAAGCGCCACATCGGCACCGGAACCGGAAGCATTCTTGATATAGACCGCCTTGCCCTCGATCAGGATCCCTGTCAGATCGTTCAAGCCAAAGGAGAGATATGCGTCCAATCTTTTCCAATCGAGAGCAAGAGGCGCGATGTCCGGCGCCGCGGCGATCGACGCCGGACCGTGCAGCGACACGTTCACCCGAAAGGGATCGTAAAGCGGCATAAACGCCCTGGTCGGGCCGGATGTCAGCGCAAATCCCTCTCTTTTGTCCTTGTAGGCGATCGTCTCGCAGGAGACGCCGAAGCCGATCGGAAAGCCGGTGACGGCAGCATCCCGACAATCCAGGGTCTTCCCCGCCGCGTTCAGCCCGGCGATGAGGGTCCGGCCACGAGCTCGGGCGAGATGGGCGGCGACATACCAGCCTCCGATGAACAGTACCGCGACCAGCAGAAGCGCCATAGCAGGCCAGACGAAGACGCTCCGGCCCTGGGTCTTGCCGTCCCTTGACGTCATGGGGCGTGCCTCGCTACCCGGTGTTGATCATTCTGAAGCATCGGGCTGGCGATATGGGCGATTTTTGGGTCTTTGGCTATGGTTCGCTCATCTGGAAGCCGGGTTTCGCACATGTTGCGACACGGCGCGCCCATCTGCACGGTTTCCGTCGTTCGCTTTGCGTCTATTCCTGGGTTCACAGGGGTACCGAAGCCCATCCTGGCCTCGTCCTCGGGCTTGATCGTGGTGGCTCTTGCGTCGGGCTCGCCTTCCGTGTTCCCGGCGAGTTGCGAAACGAGGTCGTCGGCTATCTGCGCGAACGCGAACTCGTCACCAACGTTTATTCCGAGCGCTGGCTAAAAATCCGCTTCGAGGACGGCGCGACCGATGAGGCGCTATGTTACATCGTCGACCGCAGCCACCGGCAATATGCCGGGCATCTCGATGTCGATCAGGCTGCGGCAGTCATCAGGGGCGCCGTGGGCCAATCGGGCCCGAACGAAGAATATGTGTTCAATACACTCCGCCATCTGGAGGCGCTCGGCATCCGCGATCACTGGCTGGAGGGGGTCGGTGCGAGGCTGAATGCCGCTGCAAGCTAGCGCGAAACGCTTACTGGCCGCAGTAGGCTTTCCAGCACCGATTCTGCGCCGGTCAGGACATTAGTGAATTGCTTAAAGTTCGTCCCGATTGGGGAAGTCTGCCAAGCAGGCAATGATGCAGCGAACGCGACACCAAGCGATAGCAGCTCTTCTTTTTGCAATCTAAGAGTGATACAATCGTATATTGTTTCAACTGCAAGGCGATCATCATGCGTGCAACAATTTTGGGAATCATCGCGGGTGCATTGTTAGCGGGGCCGGCGCTGGCTCAAGGGCTCGGCCCGCAAAATGCCGCCCCAGCACAGCCGAAAACGCATGTGCCAAAGCATTCTGTTAAGCCGATGCGGACCCATTGTTATACCAACGTCAGGGACTGCAGCGGACAAGCGCGGTTTTTCGCCGGAAGCTCCGATTGGAGTTGCACAATCTTTTGGAACAATGGCGCGAATGGCCACTCGAATTTTACGCTGAGACGTGGGCAAACCGCCTATTACAACGTCAGATATTACGACACTGCAGCTTGTGTTAACGGTCTCAATGGCGGGTCGGAAACCGCTACCAGATATTGGATCTGGGTACCCTGACACGAATTTGCGTTAGCGGAAGGCTTCGAATTAGGATTCGAGCGTCCTGCCGGCAGGTGTTCCGGTCAGCCCCTTCTGGATCGCGGTGAGGCGGGCAACAGCGGTGGGTGGCAGAGGCGGCGGGTTGGGCGCGTTGGCGGCATCGATGAGAAGCTGGTCGCATGCCGCTTCCGTCTCGGCGATGAGGCGCGAGAGGAACTCCGCCTTCGGCAGGCCGGGCGGGATCGGCGGAAGAAAACGCGCCTTGATGACGCCGGGATAGCGCAGGAATTTGCGGCGCGGCCAGAAGAGCCCTGCCACATGGGCGACGGGAACGACGGGAACGCCAAGCCGCGCATAAATCTCGACGATGCCCTGCTGATAGGCCGGATCGGCGCCGGGCGGCCGCCGCGTCCCCTCTGGATAAATGACAAGCTGCCGCTTCTCCTTCATCCGGTCCTTGGCGCCGGCGAGCGCGGAGCGAAGCGCCCTGACGCGACTGCCGCGGTCGATCGGGATCATGTTCATCTTGGCCATGTACCAGCCGAAGAACGGGATCCACATCAATTCGCGCTTCAGGATGTAAGTGGCATCCTTGATATAAGGAACGAAGGCAAACGTATCCCAGAACGACTGGTGCTTGGGCGCGAGGATGTAGGCTCCGTCGGGCAAGTTCTCCATGCCGGTGATCTCGCAATCCGTCCCGGCGATCATTTTCTGGAGCCAAACCATGCTGCGCGACCAGAATTTGGGGACGAACCACGCACTGCGGCGCGAAACGAGAAAGTAATAGGGAGCGAAAACGATCATCTCGACGATCGTGACGAGATAAAAGGCCAGATTGAAGGCGAGGGACCGGACGAAGATCATGTTTCAAGCCGAAAAAGCGCCGGGCTTTCGACCCCGGATGCTACTGGCTGGATACACGATGCACCGGAAAAGGCAAATCGATCAAGCGGAAGGCCGTCGTGTTTGACGGATAGCAACGTCAATAGCCGCTCTTGGCATAAGCGCTGTGGCTGAAGGAAGCGTCGATCACGACGCTGCGGGCGAGTGCGGCGACATATTTGGCGTATTCGGTGAAAAGCACCCGGACCGCCTCCGGCTTGGTCAGCCATGTCCCGTCGTCGAGGCGGGAATTGACCACGGGATAGGGGATCAGTTCCGTCTGGCCGATGAGGCGGTGCATTTCGAGCAGGCTGCGTGGCATGTGGTAATTGTTCGTCACAACGATGACGCTGCTGTAATTGTGTTCATGCACCCATTTGGCGCTTTCCTCGGCATTGCCTTCGGTGTTGAGCGCCGCGTGATCGATATCGATGCAGCAGGAGAACAGCTTTTCGTTGATGCCAGTCACCTCGCTCAAGGCCCTCGGCCCCGCATGCGGGTTGACGCCGCTGATGAAGAGGCGCCGGCCCTTGCCCAGTTGGAGAAGATCCATGGCGGCGTCCAGGCGCGCCCTGCCGCCGGTCAGGACGATGATCGCGTCGGCCGCTTTGATCGCCTTCGGCGGTTCGAGTTCGCTTATATGGCTGGCGAAGAGAAAGAAGCCGCCGAAGAACACGATCGCGGCGCTGGCGCCGGCGAAGAGCGCGAGGTAGAGCCTGCGCCGTCGCCGGATCTTCGATGCAGCCGATTTTTCCGGGACGGGCGCCCCGGAATCGACGGCCTCCATTGATTCGTCCCTTCCGTCCATCATGCAATTATTACAACGTAATTGTGGCAGGAACAGAAGAATTCCCGCCGGCGAAACCGCGGCGGGATGCAGCTATGCGCAAGTTCATCATCAATTCCCGTCCGGTTGGTGTTTCTCGAGATCCGTCAGATAGTTCACGACGGTATAGTGCGACGTCGCAGCGGTGAGCCCGGCAATCAGCAGGATGATGAGGATCACCCCGGCATAGCCGCCCGTGCCGATGGCGAAATTGCCGAAGAGCGCGTTCGCCTGCGCGGCTTCAGGCGTCGCCATGTTGCGCGCCGACAGCCAGGAAAACAGGATAAAGACGACGATGGCGCCCAGCCCTCCCGCCGCCGCGCCTTTCATCCCTGTGATCAGGAAATGGCGGCGGAATTCCGAGGCTATGAATTTTGCCTCCGCGCCGACGAAATGCAGGACTTCGATGATGTGCCCGTTGCCGGCCATCGCTCCGCGTGTCGCGAAGACCACCGACAGGACAGTGGCGGAAAGCATGAGGGCGAGAATGGCAAGGCCGATGGTCACGGTCGTGTGCGCCATCGCGACCAGGCGATTGACCCAGTTGCGGTGGTCGTCGAGCGTGGCATTCGGAACCATGGAGGAAACCAGGTTTCCGAGCGCCTTGAAATCTGGTGGATTCCTTTCGTCGATCGTCACGACGATCAGGCGCGGCACCGGCAATTCGTCGATGTTCAGGCCCTTGCCGAGCCATGGTTCAAGGAGACGCGCAGTCGCGGCGCGATCGACGATCGTCGCGCTCCGGACGCCCTTGAACCCCGCCGCGATCGATTGCGCCTTTTGAAGCGCTGCTTCCATGTCGAAACCATCGGCCGGCTTGATCTCTATCGTCGCTTCCCGCGAGATCTGACCCTCCCAGGAGGAAGCGGCATCCCCGACGAGCGTAACGGCGCCGAGGGTCAGGCAGGAAAGAAACGTCATGATGGCGATGACGCAGACCAGCGCCCGGCCGGCGACGTTGCTGCCCGGGATGATCGGGGCCGTGCGGCGCTGGACGGTCCTCTCGGACGAGCGAGGCTGCATTCGCGGCAATTTTGACTTGGGCGCGGAATCAGCCTTTTGTCGCGGCGGCAGAAGGCTAGTCATAGATTTCCAGCCTTCCATTGGTGAGGATCATGCGACGCGCATCGACCTGCTCCATCAAATTGAGATCGTGCGTGGCGATGACGACCGCCGTGCCGAGCCTGTTGAGTTCGATGAACAGCCGGAGAAGCCGTCTCGCAAGAGGCGGGTCGACATTGCCCGTCGGCTCGTCCGCGAGCAGGATTTCCGGCTGTTCGATGAGCGCGCGCGCAATCGCGGCGCGCTGCTTCTCGCCGCCTGAAAGCACCGGCGGCAGGACATGCATGCGTTCGCCGAGGCCGACCCATTTCAGGAGTTCGGTAACGTCGTTGCGATAGCCCGCCTCCTCGCGCCCGCGCACCCTGAGCGGCAGCGCGACGTTTTCGTAGGTCGTCATATGGTCGAGCAGGCGGAAATCCTGAAACACCACGCCGATCCTTCGGCGCAACAGGGGCAGTTCGCGCCGGGTGATCAATGCCCTGTCCTTGCCGAAGACGGTTATCAGGCCTCGCGTGGGCTTGAGGGAAAGGAAGAGGAGGCGCATGAGCGTCGTCTTCCCAGCGCCCGAGGGGCCGCTGAGGAACTGGAATGAGCGCTCGGGGATATGGAGGGAGATATCACGAAGGATCTCCGGCCCCATCCCGTAGCGCAAACCCACATTTTCAAAGCGAAACACAGTCCTTTAGTCCTCGCACCCTCATCGCTTCGGCGCAATATGGTTCTTCTCCAGGGACCATGGTTCGACGTGGTTAACTGTTCGTTAAATTATGCTTACCCGGCCGTCAAAAAGCAGGAGTGTGAAGCATTAACTATCTTTCCGTTAAGATCGTTCGCAGCGAGAGAATGGGTTCGGCAGATGCGGGGAGAATTCCCGAAAGCGATCCCGGATCTGGCAATCAATCCGGAAAAACGGCCGCTCATGCACGATCCTTTCAACGCACGCCCGGTTTCGGGCGAAATCATGACGAGTGCTGCCGCAGGACCAGTGGGCTCCCCCGCAATGCGGAACGATCGCCACGAATTCATCGAAGCGGAGTTCGAAACGCTTCACTCCGAAACGGGAATTTCCCGATTTCGCAGAGGCCCGGCAAAAGCGCCCGAGAGCGTCGCGCTCCTGAGAAATACCGCCAGGGAGGGCGTCAGGCAAGGCGAACGCGGCGGCTTCGCCTTTTGGATGGCCGGCGCCGCATTCGTCATCCTGACGTTTCTTGCCTCCGGCGGCTACCTGTCGACAGGCGGCGGCAGGCCGGCGCCGGCCTCTGATGGTAAGGAGGCAGCCAGCGTCCCGCCGCCTGACGCCGGCGCGGAAGCGCAGGGCGGCCCAATAAAACCTCATTTTCTGGGGACAAGAGAGGATGGCATGAGATCGCGGGGAAGCTTCGTCTTTTCCGACAGTTTGGAGGCCTCTAAAGACGGGGAAAAGTCCGTGTCACTCTCATTCGGTGAGGAAGAACAGGATCATGCCGGTCGTCCGCGGCAAGGAAATTGAGGTACTCTACAGCGCATCGACGATTGCGCGGCGCAATCTCGAACTGGCCAAGGAGATCGCGGGCCGGCGTTTCGACAATCTTCTCGTCGTTTCGGTTCTCAAGGGCTCCTTCGTCTTCGCGGCCGACCTGATAAGGGCGATGCACGACGTCGATATATCGCCCGAGGTCGAATTCATCTTCATTTCGAGCTACGGCGCCGGGACGGAGAGCAGCGAAGTCAGGCTCCTGCGCGACATCGACAATGACGTCACGGGCAGGGACATCCTCGTCATCGACGACATTCTCGAATCCGGCAAGACACTGAAATTCATCCGCGACCTGATGCTCTCGCGCGGCGCCAATAGCGTGTCGATCGCCGCTCTGCTCGACAAGCGCATGCGCCGCAAGGCGGATATCGAGGCGGATTTCGTCGGCTTCGATTGCCCCGACCATTTCGTCGTCGGATATGGCATGGATGTCGCCCATGCTTTCCGTGAGCTGCCTTTTGTCGGCATCGTCAAGGGAGATGCCTAGCACGTACCGACGACAGGCTGCGCCGGTCACTTGACCAGCAGCACCGCTCTGCCGGCGTACATCTCGCGGTCTCCCAATTCCGCCGCGCAGTCCGAGCTCACCGCCGAGTTTCCGATCATGGTCACGGAGTTGCCAACCAGCCGGATACAGCCGCCCTGTCCGCTCATGTCGGAATTGCCCGCATAGGTTATCGGTGCGTCGGGTGCATAGATAAATCCGCTCAGGGCCGAGCCGGCGCCGCCGTTGATGGTCAGTGCGGAAGCGTTGCCGTGCTCCTGATAGAGCGTCACGCCTGCATAGGGGCCGCTGGTTGGCGGAGACAACGTAACGACATTGTTCGCATTAGCGGTGAATTGTGCGCCTTCCATCAGGAAGATGGTTACGCCGCTTCCGGTAAGACTGCCGTTGCCGCCGAGTTTGATCTGCCCCCCACGCAGTATATAGACGCCTGGGTCGAGGACGATATTTCCGGACCAGGTCTTGTTGCAGAATGTGCCCGGAGAAAGAGTCACAGTTTTGCCGCCGGGAAGAGGAGAGCAGGACGTGTAGGCTGGCGGAAGGACGCCGGCCAATGGATCAAAAGAGGGATATTGGTCGACCATGGGCGCGCCGCAGTCGAGGTGGACCCCGCCGGCCGGTATCCCAACCGTCTGGCCAACGGACGAGGTGCAGGCGGCCGAAATCTGGGCCGAACCGCCGCGATAAATGGAATCGGATGCGTCCGAATTCGACGCGATGACGCAGTGGGCCATAGATACGTCGGTCGAACCCTGTATCTTCACAGCCTTCGAGAGGTGAGGATCAAGCGCCAGAACACATGCCTGCGCGCCAATCGACACCTTGACGTAGGATGTACGATCGATGCGCCAGTTGATGGCCCCAACGAAGCCTGGATGGACCGCTTTTGCCGACACGGAAATGTAGTGGACGTAACTGCTGTCCTGCGCGCTGACGGTGAATCCGAACGGATTATCGTTGTATTGGAGCTGTGGATCCTGCTTGTCCATTAGCCCGAGATTTGCGTTGAATACCTGCAATCCGAGTTGTTGCAGCTGATCCTGCGTCATCCCCGAATAATATTGAGTTCCGATCGCAAGGCCGGACGCATCCAGGGCGTTTTGCAGAGCTGAAGCATCGGTTTCGGTGCTTACAAAATCAATCGCGCCAGCGACTCCGACCATTACAGGAACCGACGCTATCGCAAATATAACCGCAATGTTCCCGCCTTTGGACTTCCAGAATCTTTGCAGCATAGGAGAATCTCGCGCCCGATCCGGGGAAATTTCGCGGAGAGCAATAAAGAAACGATTTTCGCGAAGTCTAAAATTGAAGCGATAAATGGATTCGGTCATCCGTGGTTAACGCTGGTCCGATCCGGCAATTAGCCGCCGGAGACCTTTCGACGGAGTGCGCCAAGCTTATGCAAATGAGAGAGGACCACGGCGGGCGACGACGTGCGATCTCATGCCGAAGGCCCGGTGGACCTTCGCATAAGCGGGCGCACGAATTCTCCTAAAACCATCGGACGTAAGCCGAGCGAAGTACCGGAAGGGGCTCGAGGTACCCGTCGTCAATTCATATTCAGAAGCCGTTCCAGATAGCTCTTTTCGAGCTCAGGGCTCAGCGCATTGCCGAGCCGTTTGCGGATCTCCTCCAGGATGCGCCGCGCGCGCTGAACATCGATCTCGTCGGGCACCCGGACGGAGTCGCCGAATTCCGGTCCGTTCGTCGCGCGCGGGCGGCCGAGCGGGTCGCGATCGGCATTTTGCTCGCGGCCGCCCTGGCCGGAGCCGCCTTGCTGACCCTGCATTGCCTGTTGCATCTGCCGCATCATGTCCTGGGCGCCGCGGCGAAGCGCCTGCAGCGCATTGCCCTGCTCGCCCGCGGCATGGTCCCCTTCGGCCTGACCCAACGCCTTCCCGGCCCGGCCCATCGCATCGTCGGCTTCACCGAAACCCTGTCCGGGCTTGATGCCCATATTGTTCAAGCCCTTCATGAGATTCTGAAGCTCCTTCTGCAGCTTGCCCTGCCCTTGCTGCAGTTTGCGCAGCGCCTCGGCCAACTGGTCGGAGGTCATGCCTTGACCCTGCTGTCCCTCCTGACCGGGTTGCTGCTGCTCGCCGGTTTCGTCCCCGCCGCCGTTCTGCTGCTGTTGGCCGAGATTGAAGGTCTTGTTCATCATCTCCTGCTGGCGGCGCATGAGATCGCCCAACTGGTCCATCTTCCTGCGCATCTCGCCCTGTTCGCCGCCCTGCTGCTGCCCTCCGTGGCCGGCCTGGAGATTGTTCATCATGTTCTGCAATTGCGAGAGCAGTTGCTGCGCCTTGTCGCGCGAGCCGGATTTAGCAAGATTCTGGATTTCGTCGAGCAGACGTTTGAGATCGCCCGGCCGAATGACGCGCGCATTCGGCGACATTTGCTGCGACAGGTTGGGATTCTTCTCGGCCCGCTCGGCGAATTCCCTGAGATAATTCTGCATCGCCTGCCGAAGTTCGTCCACAAGGCGGTCGATTTCCTGGTCGCTGGCGCCCCTGTCGAGCGCCTGCTGGAGCGCCTGCTCGGCTTGCCTGAGCTTCTTCTCCGCATCCGAAAGATTGCCGTCTTCGATGCCGAGCGCGATTTGCCAGAGATAGGCGACGACATCCCGATAGGCGTCGTCCGTATGCGCCATCCGCAATCTCGAGCGTGCGGTTACGATCGCGAGATACTGCCCCAAATCGGGGAACGTATCCTCCGGCCTGAGCGTGATGGCGTCCATCATGTCGAGCACGCGCGGCTTCCTGTTTGCGTTGAGCGCCAGGATGCGGCGCTGTTCGACAAGAGCGCGGGCGAGCGGGTTCGTGAATGGACGTTCGGGCAAAACCATCGTCTTGGTTTCGCTTCGCGCCTCATGGCCCGCCGCGTCCTTGGCCGTCAGGGTGATATGCGCCAGAGTGCCTGCCCATGGATGGTCCGTCAGATCCTTGGCAGTCCTCGCGGCATGCTTCCTTGCGTCCGGCGACGGCAGAACCAGAGGCAGGTCCGGAGCCTTATAAAGCGGATGCGCGCCCGGAGCAGGCTTTTCGGCTTCCACGATCTCGGCCTTGGCGGAGGTCGCGCCGTAATCGTCATCGATTGTATAGGAGAGTTCCAGCGTTCCGTTCGCGGCCTGTTTCGGCTCGCCGGAGAAATGGATGACCGGCGGCTTGTCACGGATGACGGAAAAAGCCCAATGATTAAGTTCGCGCCCGTCCGAAATCAGGCTGAGAGCGCCATCGGCGGTCAGGGTGTCGGCAAATTCACGGGCCGACGCCTTTCCCGACGCGGGAGCGGCTTTATCCTTCGCCGCCTTGATCATACGCGTCTTGCCGTCGCGGTCCCTGAAGTCGAGTTCCTCATCGCCTGCCCCACCGGTGATCCTCAGTGTCAGACGGCTGTTTTCGGGAATAGAGAAACGCTGGTCCGCCGGCGCATTCTCCGCCGTCAGGAAGATCGGGGCGCGGCCGGTATAGGCCGGCGGCGTAATCCACGCATCAATGCGCGGCGGAACCGCGTTGCGCGCGATATGAACGTGGAAAGCGTCTGTCAGACGCCCCGAAATCGGGCTCCAGGAAAAGGCGAAGGCGACGGCGAGGAGAAGCGCCGCGATGGACCTCAGGCCCCACGGGTCGCGCTCCGGCACGCGGGCACGAGGCAGGTCGCCTGCGATGTTTTCCAGGCGCGCCGCCATGCGTTTCTGATGCTCGCGCCACAGCGCATCCGCGAAGGCGCTTTCGCCGCCCGCCGGCTCATCGCTTTGCGCAAGCAACGGCGTGTGCTCCAGCCGGTTCGCCTTCTCGATGCGCCGATCGACCTCGCCGCCGGAAGGCATCCGGAAGCCTCGCAGCGCGACGAGCGCCGCGATGGCCGCAAGCGCGAAAAGAACCGCCAGGACGAGGCGCGGCAGATCAGGCAGGAGGCGGAAAACGCCGAGCCACGAGAAGCTTACAAAAAGGCTGGTGACGACGAGAGCCGGCAACAGCTTCGGCCACAGACGCTCGAAGACGATCATCCAGCGCGTCGCGAACCGCGTATGCCGCACGCGCAGGGGCGTCTGTCCCGTTCCGTTTTTGCTCGGCGTCTCTGCCATCATTCTGTCGGTGCTGCTTTGCGCAGGGCCGTCTCTCCTTCTGCGCCAGCTCTCAAAAATAGCAGCAATCGCGGCAAAGGCGAGGCATACCCTCGAAAACGTGATCAGAGCCAGCCGGGCAGAGAATCGAGCCCGATCAACTCCTCATAGGAGCCGCGCGGGCGAACGATATGGAAACGGTCTCCATCAACCAGCACTTCCGGCGCCAGCAGCCGCGTATTGTAAGTGCCCGCCTGGACGGCGCCATAAGCGCCCGCCGTTTCAACGGCGATAAGATCGCCCGGCTGCAATTCCGGCAAATCGCGCTGGTGCCCAAGATAGTCGCCCGTCTCGCAGACCGGGCCAACAACATCCACCTTGACGAGCGGCAGGTGGGGGCGCGGCTCTGCCACGGGCCTGATCCGGTGATAGGCGTCGTAGAGCGTCGGCCGGATGAGATCGTTCATGGCGGCGTCGACGATGAGGAAATTGCGGGCATCGCCGCGCTTCAGATAGATCACCTCCGCAACCAGGATGCCGGCATTGCCGACGATGAGGCGTCCGGGCTCGAGAATGATGCTGACGCCCAGTCCCGCAAGGCGCTTGCGGACAATCGCGGCATAAGCTTCGGGATCAGGCGGCGGCGCGTTGTCCGCCTTGTAGGGGATGCCGAGGCCACCGCCGACATCGACGTGACGGATGTCGTGGCCGTCGGAGCGGAGCGCGGCAGTCAGTTCCGCCAGAAGCGCAAAGGCATCGTCAAAGGGTTGAAGATCGGTGATCTGGCTGCCGATATGCATATCGACGCCGACGATTTTCAGACCGGGAAGCTCGGCTGCACGGGCATAGACCCTCCGCGCCTCGCGCCATGGAATGCCGAATTTGTTCTCCGCCTTGCCGGTCGCGATCTTGCTGTGGGTCCTGGCATCGACATCGGGATTGATACGAAGCGAGACGGGAGCCGTTTTGCCGGCCGCCACCGCGCGCGCGGAAAGCAGTTCGAGTTCCGGTTCCGATTCAACGTTGAAGCAATGGATGCCGCCGGCAAGCGCGAAGTCCATCTCGCGCGCCGTCTTGCCGACGCCAGAAAAGACGATCTTTTCGGGCGGAATGCCTGCCGCCAGCGCGCGGCGCAACTCGCCTTCGGATACGACATCGGCTCCAGCCCCGAGCTTCGCCAGCGTGCGGATGACGGCTTGGTTGGAGTTCGCCTTCATCGCATAGCAGACGAGCGCGTCCAGCCCGGCGAAGGCGGCGGCGAAAACGTTGTAGTGCCGTGTGAGGGTGGCGGTGGAATAGCAATAGAAGGGCGTGCCGACGGCCGAAGCGATCTCGGGCACCGCCACGTTTTCGGCGTGGAGAACGCCGCCGCGATAATGGAAATGGTTCACGTTTTCAATGCCGGAAAGCTGCGTGCCTGCTCACTTGATGAGCTTGTCGAGGATGAAGGGCCGGTCGGTCGGCGGTTTCGTCGGCTCGGGCGGGAGGGGCGTTTTCTTTGCCTGCTGTGCTTCCTTGCGCGCGGCGACGTCCGCCTGGTAAGGCGTATCGGGTTCCGCGCGCCTGCCGCAGGCCGATATCGTCATCGCCACCGCCACGAGCGCGGCTATCCCCCAAAACCTGCGCAGCCTCATCAAACCGATCCGTCCTCGCATCATTTGACCGCCTGTTTAGCGGAGTTTCCTGTGCTGTGCACCCTGTTTCAGGCGCTTCTTCCAATGGCGGATCTGGCGCCGCACCTCCGCCGGCGCGGTCCCGCCGAAGGAGGACCGGCTCTTGACGGAGTTGCGGACCGACAGCACGGAAAACACATCCGCTGTGATGGCGCTGTTGATGGATTGGAATTCCTCGAGCGAAAGGCGCTCCAGTGGACAGCCCTTCTCTTCGGCAAGCGCCACGGCGCGGCCGGTCGCGTGGTGGGCCTCACGGAAGGGGATGCCGGCCTCTCGGACAAGCCAGTCGGCGAGATCGGTGGCTGTCGAATAGCCGCTGCCCGCCGCTTTCTTCATCGCCGCCTCGTTGACGGTCAGGTCCGTGACCATGCCGGTCATCGCCGCAAGCGTGAGTTCGATCGTCTCGGCCGCGTCGAATACGGCTTCCTTGTCTTCCTGCATGTCCTTGGAATAGGCGAGCGGCAGGCCTTTCATCACGGTCAGAAGGGCGAGGAGATCGCCATTGACGCGGCCGGTCTTGGCGCGGATCAATTCGGCGGCGTCCGGGTTTTTCTTCTGCGGCATGATCGAGGAGCCGGTGGAGAAGGAATCGGACAGCCTGACGAAGCCGAATTGCGGCGTCGACCAGATGACGATCTCCTCCGCCACGCGCGACAGATGAACGGACATGATCGCGGCTGCGGAGAGAAATTCCAAGGCGAAGTCGCGGTCGGAAACCGAATCGATGGAATTGCGCGTCGGTTCGCGGAAGCCGAGCGCGGCCGCCGTCTTGTGACGGTCGATCCGAAAGCTCGTGCCGGCGAGCGCGGCGGCGCCGAGCGGGCTCTCATCCATGCGCGCAATGGCGTCGGTTATCCGCGACAGATCGCGACCGAACATCTCGACATAGGCCGTGAGATGGTGGCCGAAGGTGACGGGTTGCGCCGACTGGAGATGCGTGAAGCCCGGCATGACGGTCGCCGCATGCTCCTCCGCGCGGACAAGGAGAGCCGCAATCAGCTTCTCCAGCGCCGTAGCGGTCTTCTGTGCTTCCTGCTTGACCCAGAGGCGGAAGTCGGCAGCGACCTGGTCGTTGCGCGAGCGGGCTGTATGGAGACGACCGGCTGCCGGCCCGATCAGTTCGGCCAATCGCGCCTCGACATTCATGTGGATGTCTTCCAGCCTGGTCGAAAAGGTGAATTTGCCGGAGTCGATTTCTGACAAAATCGTGTTCAGACCGGCGGCGATCTTTTCGCTATCTTCGGCGGAAATGATGCCGGTTTCGGCGAGCATGGCGGCGTGCGCGAACGATCCCCGGATATCCTGGGCGTAAAGTTTCTTGTCGAAGCCGATCGATGCGTTGATGGCTTCCATGATCGCCGCGGGACCCGAGGCAAATCGTCCGCCCCACATCTCGTTGCTGGCCTTTTTGTCGCTCATGATGTTTACCGGCGTCGAGGAGAAAAGTTCGAAATGGCAGAAGGCAAGAAAAGCGCGCCGGTTGCGCGTCTGACCGCGGCGGTGATCGCGGTCGTCCTCATAGCCGGCGGAATTGCCCTATACGTGACGGAGCGGGGCTCTGGCAACAATGCCGCCATTACCGCTTCGCTCGGGGATAAGGGGCAGTGCTCTGGCGACGTCGCCAAAGCGAAGGCCGTGGGCGCGGCGGCGACCGGCCAGGTGGCGGCGATGTCGCCCGCTGATCCGCCCGTGCCGCTCTCCGGGCTTGCCTTTAACGGGCCTGACGGCAAGCCGACCACGCTTGGCGCCTTCAAGGGGAAGACGGTGTTGCTCAATGTCTGGGCGACATGGTGCGCGCCCTGCCGCGCCGAAATGCCGGAACTCGACAAGCTGCAGGCCGAAAAAGGAAATCCCGATTTCCAGGTCGTCGCGGTCAATGTGGATACGGGCAGCGACGAGAAGCCGAAAAAGTTCTTTTCGGAGACGGGCGTCAAATCGCTTAAGCTTTATCGCGACGACACGCTTGAGGTCTTCAACCACCTGAAGAAGCAGGGACTGGCGCTCGGGCTGCCGGTCTCTCTCATCGTCGGCAAGGATGGCTGCCTGCTCGCGCATATGAACGGTCCTGCCGCATGGGCGAGCGAGGACGCCCGCCATCTGATCGCCGTTGCCGGAAGCTGATCGGCTCTCTGCCGCTCAGAGCGATGGGAGACGGAGAGCTGTCGCATTCCGTTTCCTTCGTAAGGAAAAGTGATTCCGTCTGCCGGATCAGCCGGAACGCCAGGAAAATCCGCACGTTTCCCGCTCATGGCCGAGCGCCGGCCAGGACGCTTGACCTTCCTTGCGCCACAAAGCGTATGCAGAAGCGAATCGGCGCCGGGCATTGCAAGCGGAGAAAAGCGGATAATGCGGAAGTCGCCTCGGGAATTGTGGGAAGACATCAGGGAGTTCGACGCGTGCATGCTTGTCACGCGCTCGGAGGACCAATTGCGGTCACGGCCGATGCGGCCGTTTTTTGAAAGCCGCAAGGAAACCATCCTGTTCCTGACCTCTGCCGATGCCGACAAGATCACCGAAATCAAGACCTGTCCGGAGGCGAATGTCGTGTTCTCCTCGATGCGCGAGGGATTGTGGATTTCACTCACCGGAAAGGTTCGGCTCTCCAATCGCGCCCAGGCGGTCGATGCCTGCTGGACGGAAGAATTCGATGCGTGGATTGATGACAGGGAGCAGGCCATTGCTCTTGTCTTCACGCCGGAGAGTGCCGAATATTGGGATTGTTCGGAGAAGAGAGCTGTTCCCAGTTGGGACATGCTCGAGAGCATGGCCAATTGCGGCAAGCCGGATCCGGGCGAAAACCAGAAGCTCGCCTTGGGATAATGCGCAGTTGCTTGTGCGTCAGCGGGTCGGTACCGGCGTTTCGCCGCGATAGTCGTAGAAGCCGCGCTGCGTCTTGCGCCCGAGCCAGCCTGCCTCGACATATTTCACCAGAAGCGGGCAGGGGCGGTATTTCGTATCCGACAATCCATCATGCAGCACCTGCATGATGGAGAGACATGTGTCGAGCCCGATGAAATCGGCGAGCTGAAGCGGCCCCATCGGATGATTGGCGCCGAGCCGCATGGCCGTATCGATCGCTTCCACCGTGCCGACGCCCTCATAAAGCGTGTAGATCGCTTCGTTGATCATCGGCAGGAGAATGCGGTTAACGATGAAGGCCGGGAAGTCCTCCGCGACCGTGATCGTCTTGTCCAGGCTCGTGACGAAGGCTTTCGAAGCTTCGAAGGTCGTATCGACGGTGGCTATGCCGCGTACAAGCTCGACGAGCTTCATCAGCGGCACGGGGTTCATGAAATGGATGCCGATGAAGCGCTCGGGACGGTCCGTCTGCGAGGCGAGGCGGGTGATGGAAATGGAAGACGTGTTCGTGGCGAGGATGGCTTCGGGATTGAGCACCGGGCAGATCTGCGCATAGATCTTGCGCTTGATCGTCTCGTCTTCCGTGGCCGCTTCGATCACCAGATCGGCGGCGGCGAGCTTGGCCATGTCCGCCGCCTCGGCGATATGCGCCATCGCCGATTGCCGCACCTTCTCCTCGAGCTTTCCAGAGGCGACCTGCCGCGCCATGTTGCCGTTTACGGTGGCGATGCCGTGCTCGATCCTTTCGCTGGAGATGTCGTAGAGCAGGACGTCGTACCCGGCCAGAGCTGTCACGTGAGCGATGCCGGAACCCATTTGGCCCGCGCCGATCACTCCAACGGTCTTGATAGAACTCATTCTTAGGCCTGCCTCACCACGGCTAAATGCGCTGCACAAACTTTTCGCAGCGCAACTTAACGCTATTGCAGCGCAAATTAAAAGGGCGGGGTGACTTCGTCCACCCCGCCTCAAGATTTTGCAGCCTGCCTACTCGAAAGTCAAAGCGCCTTTTGCAATTCCGGCAGCACGACGAAGAGGTCGCCGACAATGCCATAATCGGCGACTTGGAAAATCGGTGCTTCCTCGTCCTTGTTGATGGCGACGATGACCTTGGAATCCTTCATGCCGGCAAGGTGCTGGATGGCGCCGGAAATGCCGCAGGCGATGTAGAGGTCGGGCGCCACCACCTTGCCGGTCTGGCCGACCTGCCAGTCGTTGGGGGCATAGCCGGCATCGACGGCTGCGCGGGAGGCGCCGACGGCCGCGCCCAGCTTGTCGGCCACCGGCAGGATGACCTCCTGGAACTTCTCCGAGGAGCCGAGTGCGCGGCCACCCGAGATGATGATGCGGGCGGACGTCAGCTCCGGACGGTCGCTTTCCGACAGCTTGTTCTCGATGAAGGTCGACAAGCCCGGGTTGGCGGCCGCGGAGGCCGTCTCGACCGGAGCCGAGCCGCCTTCACCTGCGGCCTGGAAGCCGGCGGTGCGCACGGTGATGACCTTCTTGGCCTCCGGCGACTGCACGGTCTGGATGGCGTTGCCGGCATAGATCGGG
>JBQCEL010000392.1:0-2561 GCA_051960255.1 Rhizobiaceae bacterium | reverse complement strand
GCCGCCGGATTCCGACGGTCGTTGGGTTGGCCCTCAATGGGTCGGGATCGGAACCGGAGCCTGCACTTGGGCCATCAGGTCATCGTTCCATTTCCCGTCCACCATGATATGGGCGGTGGCGCCGAGTTCGGCCGCTTCGATCAGATTATGGTTGACATAGGCGTAGACGCCGGGCTGGCGGAAGGTGTAGAGCACCGCGCAGGCGGAGCCGCCGCGCACGAACCACGTCTCCAGGTCCTTCTCGGGTGGATTGGCGAACTTTCCCTGTTCCCAGACATAGTCGCCGTGGCCGCCGATCAGGTGCGGGCGCGTATCGCGATTGGCCTCGGAGTGGATGATCAGCACCGTCTCGCCTACCTTCGCCTTGAGCGCGTGCTCGCCGGTCAGGGCGTTCGCCCGGCCATTGAAGACGACATGGGTGGGGATCAGGCCACGCATTACCTCGAGGGTGTCGGCATAGGCGTCGCCGAGCGAGGCGTATTTCCTGAACTTGCCCTTGGCGTCCCGCGGTATGTAGAAATCGCTCTCGCCGATGTAGAAGACGCGGTCGTATTTCAGGCTGCGGCCCTCCCCGTCATTCAACCCGTCGCGGGGAAGCACAAGCAGGGCGCCGTTCATGCCCGACACGACGTGCCAGGGGATCATGCCGGCCGGTGCGCAGTGATAGACGAACGCTCCGGCGCGCGTCGCCTTGAAGCGGAATGTTGCCTGTTCCCCGGGATTGACATCCATGAGCTTCGCCCCACCCAGCCCGCCGGTCGCGGCATGGACGTCGATATTGTGCAGCATCTGATTGGTCTCGGGATTGGTAAGCGTCAGCTCGACATAGTCTCCCTCGTGCACTACCATCATCGGCGCGGGGATCGAGCCGTTATAGGTCATGGCCTGCATGGTGGTGCCTTCGTCGTCGATGACCATCGGCTGTTCTTTTACCGTCAGGTGGAACTGGACCACCTTCGGACCGCCGGTGGCGATCTGTTCGTGCGCGTGCACGAAAGGCGGGGCGACGAGTTCGACGTGCTCGCGCGGCAGCTTGCTGATATCCGAAGGCGGTTCCGCCGCTGCCCGCGCTTCCGGCAGCGTCGTCAATATCGCCGCGGTGGCCGCTCCGGCAACCGTTCCCATAAGGGCTTCGCGTCTCGTCAACATCTCCGTTCTCCTTGATGGTTCTTGATGTTGTCGAGCGCAGGCTATTCCCGCGCGCCGCGAAATCTTTGTTACGGCGCAAATATCAGGAACTTTCCGCAAGGAGTGGGAGGAGACAATCAGGGAACGATTTTCGGCAGTCCGGGGAGGTCGCGGCCGCTTTCCAGCGCATCGGCGAAACTGTGGTTGATGTCCCGATGGATGGCCTCGTCTTCCTGCATCGCCCGAATCACATCGGCGAGCCGCGCGTCCGGCGCCAGGTTCCAATAGGCGATCGCCAATGGCGGCGCGGGCGGGTTTTCCTGGCGTCCGCCTCGGATTTCCTCCAGATATTGCCCATAGCCGCTGACGGCGTCTTCGGCGAAATAGCCGGCGATGCGGTGGGCGGTGCGCGGCGAGAACAGATAGATCAGGAAATGGGCGTTATAGAAAACGCCCTGTGCCAGCAGCACGAGGAAGCGCTCGAACGTGTTTGGGGTCTCGATGGCGACGAAGACCATCAGGTGGGCGCGCTGCGTTTCGGCTTCGTTGAGCAGCGTGCGGATCCAACCGCGGTCGTCGATCATGCGGCGCAGGCATTTGAGGTGCATCAGCGTCGCCGCCACCATGCCGGGAACGGCGGCGATGGTCTCGAGCACGATGGTGCGGTGGCGGTAACGGCGGCCGAAGAGGCTATCGGCTGTGAAGCGTAACGCCCTGACGACGCGGTAGGCGACCCGGTCGGACAATGTCCGCGGCGTGTGGTGGCGCGCCAAGTCGGTCTTGTCGATGGTCAGCAGTGTCACAGTGGCATCCTACGGCGTTTCCAGCATTATAGGCATATCGTTCGCTCGTCGGGCAGGGGGGTTGAAGCGCAGGCAATGACGGACAGCAAGACCGATATCGGTATTCTTGCCCGTACCGAAATCTTTCGCTCCCTGTCGGATGAGGCACTCGACGAGGTATGGCGCCTGGCCACCCGTAAGCGCCTGGCCAGGCGGGAGGTGCTCTATCATCAGGGTGATGCGGCACTTAATCTCTACGTGGTGGTGGTCGGACGCCTGCGGGCGGCCCAGACCACGGAGGAGGGGAACCAGATCGCTTTGCGCTATCTCGGCCCGGGCGAACTGTCCGGCTATGCCGTCCTCGCGGGAATCCCGAACTATCCGGGAACCGTGGTCGCAATCGAGGACACCCATCTTTTTGCCTGGCCCGCGAGCGCCATGCGGCAGCTGATGGGCAGGCATTCGCAGATCGAGTTGAACGCCGTCGCCGTGCTCGGATCGCGGTATCAGGAAACGCAGCTAAGGCTGCGCGAGCTTTCGTCGGAAACCGTCGAGCACAGGATCGCTCACGCATTGCTGAGGCTGGCGGACCAAGCAGGTCGCCGGACGGCGCAAGGTATCGAGATTTGCTTCCCTTTGTCACGCCAGGAC
>JBQCEL010000391.1:0-2363 GCA_051960255.1 Rhizobiaceae bacterium | reverse complement strand
ATCAGCTGGATGGGCTTGGCGTCAAGGTCACGCGTCTGGCGCATGGCGTGCCGGTCGGCGGCGAACTCGACTATCTCGACGAGGGCACGCTTGCCGCCGCTCTCAAATCACGCACGGCGTTCTGATGGGCAGAAGGGGAGGAGCATTCGGCGGAAGACTAGCGCTCTACGTTGCCCCCCTCTGTCCTGCCGGACATCTCCCCCACAAGGGGGGAGATCAGCTGTCTACTTGGCCTTCGCCAATCGCTAGCGCTGACAAAGAGGCGATACCGCGGAAGCCGCCAATCTCCCCCCTTGTGGGGGAGATGTCCGGCAGGACAGAGGGGGGCGCGAAGGGGCAGAAGCTTCTTATCCTTTTTCGTTTCCTGATATCCACTTTTATTCTCCTTGCTGCCGGCCTAGCTCCCGCCCGCGCAGCCGATCACGCCGTGATCGAGCGTCAGTTCCAGAACTGGCTGAAGACCGATCTGTGGCCCCAGGCGCGCAAGGACGGCGTTTCCGCGAAGACTTTCGACGAAGCCTTCAAGAACGTTTCGCTGAATTGGTCGCTGCCGGACCTCGTGCCGCCCGGCGAAAAGCCGACGACCCCCAAAATCCAGCGCCAGGCTGAGTTCGGTTCGCCGGCAAATTATTTCGCCGAGCCGGTGATCGGGCGCGTGGTCGCAGGCGGACGTGAACGCGCCTCCCGCTATCGGCGCGTCCTCGATGCGGTCGAAAAGCGCTATGGCGTTCCCGGTCCCATCGTGCTGGCGATCTGGGGAAGGGAAACGGGCTTTGGCGCCGCTGCTTTGCGATACAATGCCTTCCAATTGCTCGGCACCAAAGCCTTTATGGGTCTGCGCAAGGAACTCTTCACAAAGGAAGTGCTGGCCGCGCTGGAAATCGTCCAGAAGGGCTATATCGACGCCGGCACGATGAAAAGCTCCTCCGCCGGCGCGCTTGGCCAGCCGCAATTCCTACCGTCATCCTACCTCCAGCATGCCGTCGATTTCGACGGCGACGGCAAGCGCGACATCTGGCATTCGGTTCCCGATACGCTCGCCTCGATCGCGCATTATCTCCAGCAATATGGCTGGGTGAGGGGGCGCGGCTGGGGTTTCGAGGTCGAAGTGCCGAAGAATGTCTCTTGTTCGCTGGAGGGGCCGGATCGCGGCAGGAAGATTGCCGATTGGGCGGCGATGGGCATCAGGCGCACTGGCGGCAAGTCCTTTCCGCCGCGCGAACTCAAGTCGGAAGCCTTCCTGATGATGCCGGCCGGACGTTTCGGCCCCGCTTTCATCGTCACGCCGAATTTCTATGTGCTGAAGGAATACAACACCAGCGATCTCTATGCGCTCTTCGTCGGCGATGCCGCCGACCGAATGGAGGGCGCGCCGGCCGGTTTCTCGCATCCATGGGGGAAGGTCGATACGCTCTATCGCTCCGACGTCGCCGCCATGCAGCGTACGCTCCAGAAGAAAGGCTATGATGTCGGCGGCGCCGACGGCTTTCCTGGCTTCAAGACCCGCCGCTCGATCGGCGAGTGGCAGGCGAAGAACGGCGAGACGCCCACCTGTTTCCCCGATGCAAAACTGGTGAAGCTGTTGAGATAGCGCGGCTATTTCGTCGGATCGTCGCCGAATTGCACGATGAGCTTGCCGCGGTTACGGCCGGTGAGTAGGCCACGGAAGGCTTCGACGGTGTTATCGATCCCTTGCACGATATCCTCGCGGTAGCGCACCTTGCCTTGCCTGATCCATTTGGCCATGTCGCGCCTGAAATCCGGCATGCGATCCAAATGGTCGAACTGGATGAAGCCGCGGATCGAAAGCCGTTTCGTCAGGACTTGCCCCATGAATTGCGGCAGCCGGTCCGGTCTGTCGGAAAGGCCCGTATCATTGTAATGCGCGATGCGGCCGCAGACGGGAATACGGGCGAAATCGTTGAGGAGAGGGATGACGGCCTGGAAGACATCGCCGCCGACATTCTCGAAATAGATATCGATTCCGTCCGGACATGCGGCCTTGAGCCGGTCGCGGAAATCGCGCTCCTTATAGTTCATGGCGGCATCGAAGCCGAATTCCTCCGTCACCATGCGGCATTTGTCTTCCGCGCCGGCGATGCCGACCGCGCGGCAGCCCATGATTTTCGCGATCTGTCCGACAACCTGCCCTACCGCCCCCGAAGCAGCCGAAACGACGACCGTCTCGCCAGCCTTCGGCCGGCCATGTTCGAGAAGGCCGACATAGGCGGTGAAACCTGGCATGCCGAGCACGCCAAGCGCCGTCGTCACCGGCGCCTGGCTCGGGTCGAGCTTGACGACGCCCTTGCCGTCGGAGAGCGCATGCGTCTGCCAGCCGCTGTAGCTCAACACGATGTCGCCCG
>JBQCEL010000390.1:0-4521 GCA_051960255.1 Rhizobiaceae bacterium | reverse complement strand
CGACACGGTCGCCCCGCCGTCGCCTCTGCTCGACACCTATTTCCAGACGCTCGAAATGCTGCGCGATCATTCGCATGTGCGGGACTATTCCCGTGCAGAATGGGATGCGGCGATGGCGCGCGCGGGGCTATTGCCGGTTTCCGCCACTTATTTCCGTATTCGTCTCGATTTCGCCTCGTGGGTGGAACGCATGAAGACGCCGAAAGTGTTTGTCGACGCCATCCGGGCGCTGCAGGCAAGCGTTTCCGAGAGCGTTACGCGTTATTTCGAGACGGAAGGCGACGGCAGCTTCTCGATCGATGTCTGCCTCTTCAAGGCGGTGAAAGCGCGGTTCTGACGCATCTTCGCCCTTTACTGGGGCGGCGATTGTGCTAGGTCGTGGTCCCGCAGGCCGGATCACGGCGTCTGCAGGCCGGCGTAGCACAGCGGTAGTGCAGCGGTTTTGTAAACCGAAGGTCGGGAGTTCGATCCTCTCCGCCGGCACCAGTAACCAGATTGCCACATGTCCTCTGGCGCGCACGAAAAGCCGTTGACAGGACTGCCGAGGCGCTTTTATTGTCCGCGCCCATGAAGACGGTACTCATTCTCGTAGGAAGGCGCATGGGCAAGGCGGTGTAACCGCCGGGCGTCAGCCACTCATGCGCTTCGATCAGGCTCCCTCCGGGGGCCTTTTTTATTTCCGGATTTCAACCCTTCACTTGCGGATAAACGCAGATCAAACGGGACCGATAAGATGAGTAAAGAGCACACCGAAACCGGACGCCGCGAAATGACGGGCGCCGAAATGGTCGTCCAGGCGCTGAAGGACAATGGCGTGAAACACGTCTTCGGTTATCCGGGCGGCGCGGTGCTTCCCATCTATGACGAGCTTTTCCAGCAGGAAGCGGTCGAGCACATCCTTGTGCGGCACGAGCAGGGCGCGGGGCACGCTGCCGAAGGCTATGCGCGCTCGACCGGAAAGTGCGGCGTCATGCTGGTCACATCCGGGCCCGGCGCAACCAACGCGGTGACGCCCCTGCAGGACGCGCTGATGGATTCCATTCCGCTGGTCTGCATTTCCGGCCAGGTCCCCACGACGCTCATCGGATCGGACGCCTTCCAGGAATGCGACACGGTCGGCATCACGCGACCCTGCACGAAACACAATTGGCTGGTGAAGGACGTCAACCAACTCGCTTCCGTCCTGCACGAGGCTTTTATTGTCGCCACCACCGGCAGGCCGGGCCCGGTCGTGGTCGATGTCCCGAAGGATGTCCAGTTCGCGAAGGGCATTTACACGCCGCCGCAGACGGCGCCTCGCATCTCCTATCATCCGAAGGTCGACGGCGACGCCGATGCGATCCGCCGGGCCGTCGAACTGATGGCCGGCGCGAAGAAACCGGTGATCTATTCGGGCGGCGGCGTCGTCAATTCGGGGCCTGAGGCCAGTCATCTCCTGAGGGAACTCGTCGAACTGACCGGCTTTCCGATCACGTCCACGTTGATGGGGCTTGGCGCCTATCCGGCATCGGGGAAGAACTGGCTCGGCATGCTCGGCATGCATGGTTCCTATGAAGCCAATATGGCGATGCACGATTGCGACGTGATGCTATGCGTCGGCGCCCGGTTCGACGACCGCATTACCGGCAGGCTCGACGCGTTCTCGCCCTTTTCCCGCAAGATCCACATCGACATTGATCCGTCCTCCATCAACAAGAACGTCCCGGTCGATGTGCCCATCATCGGCGATGTCGGCCATGTGCTGGAGGATATGGTGCGGCTGTGGCGGGCGTCCGCCAAAACCGACAAGAAGGGCCTGCAAGCCTGGTGGGAGCAGATCGCGCGTTGGCGCGCCCGCGATTCCTTCGCCTACACGAAGAACAAGGACGTCATCATGCCACAATACGCTATCCAGCGGCTTTACGAGGCGACGAAGGGGAGGGACGTCTACATCACCACCGAGGTCGGCCAGCATCAGATGTGGGCGGCGCAGCATTTCGGCTTCGAGCAGCCGAACCGCTGGATGACCTCGGGCGGCCTCGGCACCATGGGCTACGGCCTGCCGGCGGCGCTCGGCGTCCAGATCGCGCATCCCGATGCGCTGGTCATTGATATCGCAGGCGACGCGTCGGTGCAGATGACGATCCAGGAAATGTCGAGCGCGGTCCAGCACGAGGCGCCGATCAAGATCTTCATCCTCAATAACCAATATATGGGCATGGTGCGGCAATGGCAGCAATTGCTGCACGGCAACCGGCTGTCGCACTCCTACACCGAGGCGATGCCCGATTTCGTCAAGCTCGCCGAAGCCTATGGCGGCCACGGCATACGCTGCGACAAGCCCAGCGAGCTGGACGACGCCATCGCGGAAATGATTTCCGTAAAGAAGCCCGTCCTGTTCGACTGCCGGGTGGCGGCGCTTGCCAACTGCTTTCCGATGATCCCCTCGGGCAAGGCGCATAATGAGATGCTTCTGCCGGACGAGGCGACGGACGAAGCGATCGCCAATGCGATTGATACCAAGGGGAGGGAATTGGTGTGAGATTGGCTTTCAGGCTCAACCATTTAGGAAGTAACGGTAGAAAACCATGAACGCCCATCTCCAAGCCACAGGCTCCGCCTATTTCATCTCCCGCGAGACCGCCAAGCCGGAAACGCATACCCTATCCATCCTCGTCGATAACGAACCCGGCGTGCTGGCGCGCGTCATCGGGCTGTTTTCCGGCCGCGGCTATAATATCGATAGTCTCACCGTGTCGGAGACCGAGCACGAGAAGCATCATTCTCGCATCACCATCAAGACGCGCGGAACGCCGCATGTGCTGGAGCAGATCAAAAACCAGCTCGAGCGCATTGTGCCGGTGCATCGTGTGGTCGACCTGACGGTGGTGGCCGGCGAACTCGGGCATGACAGGCCGCTCGAACGCGAGCTTGCCATGGTGAAGGTCGCGGGAAGCGGCGATGACCGTGTCGAGGCGCTGAGGCTCGCCACCGCCTTTCGCGCCCAGGTGATCGACGCCAACACCGAGCATTTCATTTTCGAGATCACCGGCCGCGTCTCCAAGATCGAGCAGTTCATCGCCATCATGAAGCCGCTCGGCCTTGTGGAGGTCTGCCGCACCGGGGTCGCGGCGATGAACAGAGGTCCGGCGGGGATGTGACGCAATCGCCCGCTGCTCGACGGGGGACAGCTGTTCCCTCGAGCTACCGCTGGCGATTTTTCGCTAAAAGGCTATCTTGTCACATAGACTTGACGGACGGGCGCGGCGCTGGTCCGGAAAGGCGGATAGCGCAGGCAATACGACGATATCCTGGCCGGCAGGAGGCCCGGTCCTGGAACGCGCTGTCGTTCCGGAAGGAGTGAAATGACCGATTTCAGGCAAGATGCGGACACGCTCCTCGAGCGGGTCGTCAACGGCAATCCCCCGGTTCCGGGGATTGTGGCGATGGCCACTGACAGGAAAGCGAACAGCTATGAAGGAGCGGCGGGCGAGCGGGTGATCGGGTCCGGCGAACCGATGACGGCGGATACCGTCTTCGCCATCTATTCGGCGACCAAGGCGATCACCGGAACTGCTGTACTGCAATGCGTTGAAGAGGGGCTGCTCGACCTCGATCTGCCGGCGAAGACCTATCTGCCGGCTCTCGGCCGACTCAACGTCATCACCGGCTTCGACGAGAAGGGCAATCCGAAGCTGCGGCCGCCGAAGCGCGACATCACGACCCGCATGCTGATGCTGCATACGGCGGGCTTCGGCTACGATTTCTTCAATGCCACCTATAGTCGGCTGGCGCGCGAGAAGGGCCAGCCGAGCGTCGTCACCGCGACGCGGAGTTCCCTGACGACGCCGCTTTTGTTCGATCCAGGAGAGAGATGGGAATATGGCAGTAACATCGACTGGTGCGGCCTGATTGTCGAACAGATCCGCGATCAGCGTCTCGGTGGGGTCATGAAGGAGCGGATCTTCCGGCCGCTCGGTATGGAAGAGACGGGGTTCAAGCTGACGCCAGCGATGCGGCGAAGGCTTGCGCGCATCCACAAGAGGCGGCCCGACGGCAGCCTCAATCCACTGCGCGATTTCGAGCTGAAGCAGGATGGCGAAGTCGAAATGGGTGGTCATGGCCTTTACGCGACCGTTGGCGACTACATGAAATTCATCCGCATGTGGCTGAACGACGGCGCCGGGCCGAACGGCCGCGTTCTCAAGCCTGAAACGGTCGAATGGGCTGTAAAGAACGGTTTGGGCGGAGGGCAGAAAGTGACCGGGCTGCCTGGGGTCATCCCCTCGCTTTCGAATGACGTGGAATTCTTCCCCGGCCTCGCCAAATCCTGGTCCTATACTTTCATGGTCAATGACGAGGACGCGCCGACCGGGCGTCCTGCCGGATCGCTGGGCTGGGCCGGTCTGGCGAATCTCTACTACTGGATCGACCGCCTGAACGGGGTAGGCGGCTTCTGGGCAACTCAGATTTTGCCCTTTGCGGACAAAGCGGCGCTTCAGGGGTTCACCGATTTCGAAACAACGGTCTATCACCACGCCG
>JBQCEL010000389.1:0-3924 GCA_051960255.1 Rhizobiaceae bacterium | reverse complement strand
GGCGCCTTTTGCAGATGCTCGTAGTCGAAGGTGAAGGGCTCGTAATAATCGTCGATCTCGGGCAGGTTCGGATTGGCGAAGATCTTCGACAGAAGCGCCAGCTTGCCGCCCTGTTTCGGCACGATCTTGCCGTTCTTCTTGCGTTTCCAGCCGCCGTTCCAGCGTTTCTGGTTCTCCCAGTCCTTGGGATAGCCGATGCCGGGCTTCGTCTCGACATTATTGAACCAGGCATATTCCATGCCCTGGCGCGAGGTCCACACCTGCTTGCAGGTGACGGAACAGGTGTGGCACCCGATACATTTGTCGAGGTTGAGCACCATGGCGATCTGGGCGCGGATCTTCATGCTACGGGCTCCTGATGGTGGGCCGGATCGACAGGGTTCGAGTGATCGAGCCATTTGATCTCGGTGAGTTTGCGCACGATGACGAACTCGTCGCGGTTGGCGCCGACCGTGCCATAATAGTTGAAGCCGTAGGAAAGCTGCGCGTAGCCGCCGATCATATGCGTCGGCTTCAAGAGGGTGCGGGTGACGGAATTATGGATGCCGCCGCGCTGTCCCGTAATCTGCGAACCCGGTACGTTCACGATCTTCTCCTGCGCATGATACATCAGGCACATGCCTTCCTTGACGCGCTGGCTGACCACGGCGCGGACGGCGATCGCCCCGTTGATGTTGAAGAGTTCGATCCAGTCATTGTCGACGATTCCGGCTTTCTTCGCATCGACTTCGGAAATCCAGACGATTGGCCCGCCACGGGAAAGCGTCAGCATGATGAGGTTGTCGGTATAGGTGGAGTGGATGCCCCATTTCTGGTGCGGCGTGATGAAATTGAGAACGATCTCCTTCTCGCCGTTGGAGCTCTTGCCGAGCATGGAGCTGACGGTCTTGGTATCGACCGGTGGCCGGTAGAGCGCGAAGGCCTCGCCGAAATCGCGCATCCATTGATGATCCTGATAGAATTGCTGGCGCCCTGTGAGCGTGCGCCAGGGGATCAGTTCGGTCCGGTTCAGATAGCCGGCATTGTAGGTCTGCTCCTCGCTCTGGATGCCGGACCATGTGTGCGAGGTGATGACTTTGCGCGGTTGGGCGACGATGTCGCGGAAGCGGATTTTTTCATCTTCGCGCTGCCGCGCAAGATGGGTGTGGTCGCGGCCGGTCTTTTCGCCGAGCGCCGCCCAGCCTTTCACCGCGACCTCGCCATTGGTTTCCGGAGCGAGATAGAGGATGGTTTCGGCCGCATCGATGTCGGTGTCGATGCGTGGCCGGCCCTTTGTCGGCCCGTCCTCCGTGACGGCGTGGTTCAGATCGCGCAGCCCCTCGACCTCGGCTTCCGTCTCCCACTCGACGCCCTTTTCCCCATTGCCGAGTTTGTCGATCAGCGGCCCGAGCGCGGTGAAGCGTTTGTAGGTGTCGGGATAATCCCGCTCAACCACCGTCACCTGCGGGGCGGTGACGCCGGGGACAGGCTCGCATTCCCCTTTTTTCCAATCCTTCACGCCGAAAGGTTGGGCGATTTCGCCCGGCGTGTCGTGCTTGATCGGGGAGAGAACGAAGTCGCGCTCGACGCCGAGATGGCCTTCGGCAAGTTCCGAGAAGCGCTTGGCGATTGCCTTATAGGTTTCCCAATCGCTCTTCGATTCCCAGACCGGATCGACCGCGGCCGAAAGCGGGTGAATAAACGTGTGCATGTCGGTCGTGTTGAGGTCGTTCTTTTCGTACCAGGAGGCGGTCGGCAGAACGATGTCGGAATAGAGGCAGCTCGACGACATGCGGAAATCGAGCGTCACCACCAGGTCGAGCTTGCCTTCCGGCGCCGGGTCGCGCCAGACGATCTCCTCCGGCTTGACCGCGCCCGTTTCGCCGAGGTCCTTGCCCTGCAGACCGTGCCTTGTGCCGAGGAAATGCTTCAGGAAATATTCGTGCCCCTTGCCGGAGGAGCCGAACAGGTTCGAGCGCCAGATGAACAAATTGCGCGGGAAATTGACCGGATTGTCGGGGTCCTCGCAGGCAAGTTTCAGGTCGCCTGATTTGAGACCGGCGGCGAGGAAGTCGCGCGGCTCCAGTTTGGCCGTCTCCGCTTCGGCTGCGATCCTCAGCGGATTGGTCGCCAATTGCGGCGCCGAGGGCAGCCAGCCCATGCGCTCGGCGCGCACGTTGAGGTCGATGAAGCTGCCCTTGTAATTGGCCGGATCGGCGAGCGGCGAAAGCAGGCCGGAGACGTCGAGCTTTTCATAGCGCCATTGGTCGGAATGGGCGTAGAAGAACGACGTGCCATTCATCTGGCGCACCGGCCGCACCCAGTCGCGCGCGAAGGCCAACGTCATCCAGCCGGCGAGCGGGCGCAGCGCTTCCTGGCCGACATAATGGGCCCAGCCGCCGCCGGAAACGCCGATCGTACCGCACAGCATCAGGACATTGATGATAGAACGGTAGGTCATGTCCTGGTGATACCAGTGGTTCACGCCCGCGCCGATGATGACCATTGAGCGGCCGTTGGTCTTTTCTGCATTGTGCGCGAATTCGCGGGCGACGCGGATGGCATGCTCGGCCGGAACGCCGGTGATCTTTTCCTGCCATGCCGGCGTATAGGGCACGTCGTCGTCATAGCCCGATGCGCAGGCGCCGCCGAGTCCCCGGTCGACCCCGTAATGGCCGCACAGAAGATCGAACACGGTGGCGACATGGGCTTCGCCGTCCGCCAGCCTGATGCGGCGCACCGGCACGTTGCGGACAAGCACGTCGCCGCCCTGGTCGTTCTCGGCGAAGCGCTCATGCGGCCGGCCACCGAAATAGGGGAATGCCACCGGCGCCACGTCATCGCGCCGATCGATGGCGCTCAATGCCAGCCGCACGGTTTCGCCCGTTTCGCCATCCTTCTCTTCGAGATTCCAGCGATTGCCGGGCTCGCCCTCCTTCGGCAAGCGATAGCCGATCGACCCCTGCGGAACGACGGCTTCGCCCGTCTCGTCCGAAAAAGCGACCGTCTTCCAGTCGGCACTGGCGGAATGCTTTCGGCGCGCTTTCGTCTTGCCGGCAAGGTCGCTCTTGCGCAGGTAGCGGTCGGGAACCCATCGCTCGCCATCCTTCCTCAGCTTCACCAGCATCGGCAGGTCGGTGTAGCGGCGCGTATAATCCTCGAAATAAGGCACCTGGCGGTCGATGAAGAATTCCTTCAGCACGACATGGCCGAGCGCCATGCCAAGCGCCGAGTCGGTCCCCTGCTTGGGGTGCAGCCAAAGATCGGAGAGCTTGGCCACCTCGGAATAATCCGGCGTGACCGCGACGATCTTGGTGCCATTATAGCGTGACTCGACAAAGAAATGGGCGTCCGGCGTTCGCGTTTGCGGCACGTTCGAACCCCAGGCGATGATATAGCTGGAACTGTACCAGTCGGCCGATTCCGGCACGTCGGTCTGTTCGCCCCATGTCTGCGGGCTGGATGGCGGCAGGTCGCAATACCAATCGTAGAAGGACAAAAGCGTGCCACCGATGAGGCTCAGATAGCGCGCGCCGGAGGCGTAGGAGACCATGGACATGGCCGGGATCGGCGAGAAGCCGACAACGCGGTCGGGGCCGAAGGTCTTGATCGTATGGACGTTTGCGGCGGCGATGATCTCGGTCGCTTCTTCCCATGTCGCGCGCACGAAGCCGCCGCGCCCACGGACTGCCTTGTAAGACTTCGCCGTTTCGGTGTTCTCCACGATCGCCGCCCACGCCTCGACGGGTCCGAGCGTCTTGCGCGCCTCGCGCCACGCCTTGACCAGCCGGCCACGCACAAGCGGATATTTGATGCGGCTGGCGCTGTAGAGATACCAGCTGTAGGAGGCGCCGCGCGAACAGCCGCGCGGCTCGTGGTTGGGGATGCCGGGGCGGGTGCGCGGATAATCGGTTTGCTGCGTCTCCCAGGTGACGACGCCGCTCT
>JBQCEL010000388.1:0-14081 GCA_051960255.1 Rhizobiaceae bacterium | reverse complement strand
AGATTACCGTCTCCGTTTCGCGCGGCCGCCGTCAGCCGGTCGAGCGCACTCTCGACGGCGGCGACATCGCGCGTTCCCTTCAATTGCTGAAGCTTGGAAAGCTGACGAGCCCGCACTTCGGCATTATCGACTTTCAGGACATCCACCTCGATATCCTGCGCGGGCTGGAAGCTGTTGACCCCGACGACTTTCTGCTGGCGGGAATCGATCCGCGCCTGCGCGCGCGCCGCCGCTTCCTCGATCCTGAGCTTCGGAATCCCTTTTTCGATAGCGGCAGCCATGCCGCCCAGGCTTTCCACTTCCTCGATATGGGACAGCGCTCGGTTGGCGAGATCGTGCGTCAGGCGCTCGACATAGGCCGAGCCGCCCCATGGATCGATGATGCGCGTAGCGCCGGATTCCTTTTGCAGCACCAGTTGCGTGTTGCGTGCGATCCGCGCCGAATGGTCGGTCGGCAGCGCCAGCGCCTCGTCGAAGGAATTGGTGTGCAGCGATTGCGTATGGCCCTGCGTCGCGGCCATCGCCTCGATCATGGTGCGCATGATGTTGTTATAGGGATCCTGTGCCGTCAAGGACCAGCCAGATGTCTGGCAATGCGCACGAAGCGACAGCGAGCGCTGGTCCTTGGGCTGGAAATTCTTCTGCATCAACGTCGCCCAGAGAAGCCGTCCGGCGCGGAGCTTGGCCACCTCCATGAAAAAATTCATGCCGACGGCCCAGAAGAAGGAAAGCCTGGGCGCGAAGCGATCGACGTCGAGGCCGGCGGCGATGCCGGTGCGGACGTAATCGATGCCGTCGGCGATGGTGTAGGCAAGTTCGAGGTCAGCCGTCGCCCCGGCCTCCTGCATGTGATAGCCGGAGATCGAGATCGAGTTGAATTTCGGCATGTGCTCGGACGTATAGGCGAAAATATCCGAGATGATGCGCATCGATGGCTTGGGCGGATAAATATAGGTGTTGCGGACCATGAACTCCTTGAGGATGTCGTTCTGGATAGTCCCGGCGAGGTCCTTCTGCGCTACGCCCTGTTCCTCCGCCGCGACGATGTAGAGCGCCATCACCGGCAGCACGGCGCCGTTCATCGTCATCGACACGGTCATTTCGCCAAGCGGGATGCCGTCGAAAAGCTGGCGCATATCGAGGATGGAATCGATCGCCACGCCCGCCATGCCGACATCGCCCGCGACGCGCGGATGGTCGCTGTCATAGCCGCGATGGGTGGCGAGATCGAAGGCGATGGAGAGGCCCTTCTGGCCGGCGGCGAGGTTGCGGCGATAGAAGGCGTTCGACTCCTCCGCCGTCGAGAAGCCGGCATATTGCCGGATCGTCCAGGGCTGCTGGACATACATGGTCGGGTAGGGGCCGCGGATATACGGCGGAAGGCCGGGATAGGTATCAAGCCAGGAAAGCCCGGCAAGATCGGCGTCCGAATAGGCCGACTTGACCTCGATTTCCTCAGGGGTCAGCCATTCCGCAGTTGCCGAGGACGCGGCCGCCCTTGAGGGCTCCCGCCAGGCGAGTTTGGTGAAGTCGGGTATCATGCCCTTGCCCCCGCAAGATCGTCAAACCGGATCGCGGGCAGCCTCTCGCAGAAAACGATGCCGTCCTCGGGCAGGGGCCTTTGCTCCGCCTCCAGAACGGAAACGGGCCTTTCCGTCTTTGCCTGAAAAATTGTCGCCCCGACGAGCGCGCGTTCGCCGGCAAGATACTTTTCAGCGCGGTTCGCCCGCGCTCTGCCCACACGCTCCTGGAAGAGACCCTTCGACAGGCTGGCGAGGATGCCGCCCTCGCTCTCGATTCTCTGGAATTCGCCCCAGGCCGCTTCGCAAAGCGAGGCGGTCAGCGCCTCGATTGCGCCAGAACCACTCGCAGGGTCGTGGACGAAATCGACATGGCTCTCATCCGCCAGGATAAGTTGGGTGTTGCGGGCGACCCTGCGCGCGAAGCTGTCGGGCAGACCATGCGGAACCGTATGCGGCAGGACCGAGATCGTGTCCGCTCCGCCGACCCCTGCGGCGAAGGCCGCGATCGTATTGCGCAGGATATTGGTTTCCGCATCGAGCTTGCTCAGCATGCGGAATGAAGTCTCGGCATGGATTTTGGCTGCCGAAGGCGGGATGGAGCATGCTTCCTGCGCCGCAATCCACAACGTCCTCAGCGCGCGTATCTTCGCCATGGAGAGAAACTGGTCCTGGTCGACGCTCAAGGCAAAGCCGATATGGGGCGCGGCATAGACGAGCGGCTGACGCGCCTCCTCGAACATCCTGAGATGCGCGACGGCGGAAGCCAGCATGGCGCCGAGCTCCTGCGCCTCTGTCGCGCCGCCATTGTGATAAATCCGGCCATCCGCCTCAAGCAGGACGCCAGGCGCGCCAAGCGCGAAGAAATGAGCCAGCGATTGCGGCATCGAGGCCTGCAGCGCCTCGATCGACATCCTCAGGCGGCCTGTCCCGCCGAAGATGGCAGCCGGATCGATGCCGAGAGAAAAATCGATCTTCGCCGGGTCCACCTTGCGCGCTGCGAGAAGCGCAACCAACCAATCGACGGAGATGCGGCTTTGCGGATGGACATCGAGGCGCAGATGAATCTTGTCGAGTGCTATTCCATCAAGGGCGCGCGCAAGCGAGTCCGGATCGGAGGGAAGGCCATAACGGAAGGCGTTCGGCGCGCCCTCGAAGGCGATCGCAAGGCCTGTCGCGCCGTTTTCGAGATCTTCGGCGGCCTGCCGGTTGGCGCGCGCGGGGTCAACGTCGTCCACCCGCTGCACGACTGTCCAACTGCGTTCCGCCTTCACCCGCGATAAGGGCGCTCCCGCTTCGCGGCGCTGGTAAAGAGGTTCGACCTTCAGGCCGTCATCGGTATGGGAGACGAGCGATTTATCGAAATCGGCGCCCTTGAGGGACTTTGCCACAAGCTTCAACCAAGCGGCGCTCTCGTCCTTCGGAAACTCGGCGTTTCTGATGACGTCTGAATCCATCCCTCGTCCTCGCATGCGCATCCAGAAGCGAATTTACGTTGCCCGCCAGCCTGTCGCAATGCACCAATTGCCTTCCCGATGCAAATCGCGGAAGCCATCAAAGGTTGGCAGCGAACGAATTGCCTCTCGGCATTGTGACCCGCCGTTTCGATCACTATTAGGGGATATCGAGGCGCAATTCCCGGAGGAAAGCCCATGGCCGAGGACCAGAGCATCTTCATCGGCGCGAGCCGCAAGCCTGATGACAGCTATCTCGAACCGGAGAACCTGCTCCTGCGCTACGGCAACCGCCACGGCCTCGTCACCGGTGCGACGGGTACGGGAAAAACCGTGACGCTTCAGATCCTGGCGGAGGGATTTTCCAGCCAGGGCGTGCCGGTCTTCTGTGCCGACATCAAGGGCGACCTTTCTGGCATTGCGATGAAAGGCGAGCCGAACAAGGCGCTTGTCGACCGCGCCAAGGCAATCAAGCTGAAGCCATACGAGCCGGAGCGATTTCCAGTGATCTTCTGGGATCTGTTCGGCGAGCAGGGGCATCCGATCCGCACGACCATTTCCGAAATGGGGCCGCTCCTTCTCTCGCGGCTGATGGACCTTTCCGAGGCGCAGGAAGGCGTAATGAACATCGCCTTCAAGATCGCCGACGAGGAAGGCTTGCTCCTTCTCGATATGAAGGACCTCCAGGCGCTGCTTGCCAATCTCGCCGATCGGGCCGACGAGATCAGCGCCAGATACGGCAATGTCAGCAAGGCGTCCGTCGGCGCGATCCAGCGTTCGCTGCTCATCCTCGACCAGCAGGGCGGCAGTCACTTCTTCGGCGAGCCGGCGCTGAAGATCACCGACTTGATGCGCACCACGCAGGATGGTCGCGGCGCGATCAACGTGCTTGCCGCCGACAAGCTGATGATGAACCCGCGTCTTTACGCGACCTTTCTTCTCTGGCTCTTGTCGGAGCTTTTTGAGGAGCTTCCCGAGATCGGCGATCCTGACAAGCCGAAGCTGGTCTTCTTCTTCGACGAGGCGCATCTCTTGTTCGACGACGCGCCGAAGGTCGTCATCGACCGGGTGGAGCAGGTCGTGCGCCTGATCCGCTCCAAGGGCGTCGGCGTCTATTTCGTCACGCAAAATCCGCTCGATGTGCCTGAAACGGTGTTGGCGCAGCTCGGCAACCGGGTGCAGCATGCCCTTCGCGCTTATTCCCCGCGCGAGCAGAAGGCGGTGAAGGCGGCTGCGGAAACCTTCCGCCCCAATCCAGACTTCGACTGCGCGAAAATCATTACGCAACTCGCCGTCGGCGAGGCGTTGGTCTCGACCCTGCAGGCCAAGGCCGTGCCTTCCGTCGTGCAGCGCACGCTCATTCGCCCGCCCGCGTCGCGGATCGGCCCCGTCACGCCGGATGAGCGGCGGAAGGTGATGACGGAAAGCCCGGTCGCCGGCCAGTACGACAAGACGATTGATCGAGAGTCCGCCTTCGAGATGCTGCAGAAGAAAGCCGCTGCGACACAGCCCGAAACGGGATCGTCAAGCGACTCGGGATGGAGCCTGCCCGATCTCGGCCTCGGCGGCGCCCGGCATTCGGGCCGCCAGACGGTGGCGGAAGCGGCGGTGAAATCAATCGTCCGCTCGGTCGGGTCCTCGCTCGGCCGCGCTCTGGTGCGCGGCATTCTCGGCAGCCTGACCCGCAGATAATCAACCTATATGTTCCAACACTTGGGATGAAAAATCATCCGAAGTGTTGGAAGCGTCTCAGATCACAAGAATGGGCGATTTCACCGGGACGCGGTTATAGAGGTCGATGACGTCCTGGTTGATCAGCCTGATACAGCCGGACGACACGGCCTTGCCGATCGACCACCATTCCGGCGAGCCATGTAGCCGGTAAAGCGTGTCGTGACCGTTCTGGAAGATGTAGAGCGCGCGCGCGCCGAGTGGATTGTCGAGCCCTGGCTGCATCCCGCCATTGGCGGCGCTGTACTTCGCAAGCTCCGGCTGCCGCGCGATCATATCGTCCGGTGGCGTCCATTTCGGCCATTTCTGCTTCCACTGGATGATGCCGCGGCCCGACCATGCGAAGCCCTCGCGGCCGACGCCGACCCCGTAACGCACGGCCTGCCCATCGTTCTGCACGACGTAAAGGAAACGCTGTGCGGGATTGACGACAATCGTGCCGGGCACTTCGCCGGTCGGATCAGCCACGATCTGGCGGTAATAGATCGGGTTGATCTTCTGGTAAGGAATTGCCGGGAGGACGCGTCCGCCATCCTCCATGGACGCATACATGACGGCCGGGTCGAAAAGGCCGCCGCCTTCGCCTTCCTCGGGTGGTAGTTCGCTGACATGGGGAACGGGGTTGACGGTGGTGCATGCGGATACGAGCGCACCCGCCGCGCCGAGGGAGGCCGCTTTCAAAAGGCCGCGGCGGCTGATTGTGATGTTGCCTGACATTGACCTGATCTATTTTCAGAAACGGGGAATACGAAAGGATGTCCGGTGGACTCTCGGATAAGCGGTGCCGAATGTGGCCGGAAGGTGGAAACGGAATGACAATAATGCGTCCTGAGCCGTCCTGTTGTTTTTGCGCAACGCCTCACGCGCCAGCCAATCCATCGAGCGACGGCAATATCACCGAGGGCGCGAGGTCCCTGTATTCGTCGGGCTGACCCGAACGATTGACCCACACCGTGCGGAAGCCGAAGCGCGTCGCGCCGGCGACATCCCAGCGGTTGGACGATTGGAACGAGACTGCGTCGGGATAAAGCCGCCACGTGGTGGTAACGATTTCGTAGACGGATTGATCCGTCTTGAAACGGCGGATCGTATCCACTGAGAAGATTTCGTCCAGCACCGGTTCGAGCGCGGCGGACTTTACCGCCGCGCTCAGCATTTCGGGCGAACCGTTGGAGAGGATCGCCACGCGCGCGCCGTCGGCCTTGAGTTTCTTGAGGACAGACGGGACTTCCGGATAGCAGTCGAGTTCCCTGTAGGCGTCGAGAAGGTGATTGCGCAATTTCGAATTGGCGGATGGGAATTTGGCGAAGGCGAAGTCAAGCGCCTCTTCGGTCAATTGCCAGAAATCCGAATAAGCGCCCATCAGGGTTCTGATCCAGGAATATTCCAGCTGTTTCGCCCGCCACAATTCCGAAAGCGCCTGTCCGTCCGGGCCAATCTCGGCGGCGTGACGCCGCACCGCGGCATGCACGTCGAAGAGCGTGCCGTAAGCATCGAAGACATAGGCTGCATAGCGCATGGCAAATCTCCCGGACGGAAGGTGGACGGAGAGGCGGATCGGGTCAAGCCTCCCCTGTTGGACCAGCGACTGGCCGAGAATGACGGTTGACGCGAAGCGTTAAAGCCTCTTCCATACGCTGAGTTCGATAATGACGGATCACGAAAATGAGTTTGACCAAAGCGCCGGCCACGGCGACCTGGACCTATGTCGACGGCGATTGGCACGAAGGAAATGTCGCGATCGTCGGCCCCCGCACGCATGCGCTGTGGCTCGGATCGAGCGTCTTCGACGGCGCCCGCTGGTTTGAAGGCGTGGCGCCCGATCTCGATCTCCACGCCGCGCGCGTCAACGCCTCGGCAATCGCGCTCGGACTGAAGCCTACGATGAGCGCGGAAGCGATCATCGGCCTCACCCGGGAGGGGCTGAAGCGCTTCGACGGGAAGACCGCCGTCTATATCCGGCCGATGTATTGGGCTGAGGACGGCGGCTATATGGGCGTTCCATGCGATCCCGAATCAACGCGTTTCTGCCTCTGCTTGTACGAATCGCCGATGATCGCGCCGACAGGTTTCTCCGTCTGCGTCTCGCCGTTCCGCCGCCCGACCCTGGAGACCATGCCGACCAATGCCAAGTCCGGCTGTCTCTACCCGAACAACGGACGCGCCGTGATGGAAGCGAGGATGCGCGGTTTCGATAACGCGCTCATTCTGGACATGCTCGGCAATGTCGCCGAAACCGCGACGTCGAACATCTTCATGGTCAAGGACGGGCATGTCTTCACGCCGGCGGCCAACGGTTGCTTCCTGTCCGGAATCACGCGCAAGCGGGTGATGTCGCTTCTTGCGGATTACGGCTTCAAGACGACCGAGAAGACACTGTCCGTTCGGGAGTTCTATGAAGCCGACGAGGTTTTCTCGACGGGAAACCACTCCAAGGTCGTTCCCATAACCGCCGTCGGCGAGCGGCAATTGCAGCCCGGTCCGGTGGCGAAAAAGGCGCGCGAGCTCTATTGGGAATGGGCGCATTCGACACCCGCGAACTGAACGGATAGAAGGAGCGCGGAAGACGCGACAGGCTTGCTTGGAGCGGATCCCGCGTTATTTCGAACGATAACAATTTGACGATCAACCCAGCAAGGGAGACCTGCCATGGCTTTTGAATTGCCGCCACTGCCCTATGACTATGAGGCCCTGCAGCCTTACATGTCCAAGGAGACGCTCGAATATCATCACGACAAGCACCACAAAGCTTATGTCGACAATGGCAACAAACTTGCTGCCGAGGCGGGGATGCAGAATCTTCCGCTGGAAGAGGTGGTGAAGCAGTCCTTCGGCAAGAATGCCGGTCTCTTCAACAATGCCGCCCAGCACTACAACCACACCCATTTCTGGAAGTGGATGAAGAAGGGCGGCGGCGGCAAGAGCCTACCCGGCAAGCTGCAGAAGGCGGTCGACAGCGATCTTGGCGGCTACGACAAGTTCCGCGGCGATTTCCTTAATGCCGGCGCAACGCAGTTCGGCTCCGGCTGGGCCTGGCTGGCGGTGAAGAACGGCAAGCTCGAAGTCATGAAGACGCCGAACGGCGAAAACCCGCTGGTGCATGGCGGCATGCCGATCCTCGGCGTCGATGTCTGGGAGCATTCCTATTATATCGACTACCGCAATGCGCGGCCGAAATATCTCGAGGCCTTCGTCGATAATCTGATCAATTGGGACTACGTCCTTGAGTGTTACGAAAAGGCGGCATGACGCTGCGCCAAAAGCCCCGGTTCGCCGGGGCTTTTTTGTTGATGTCTCACGGCAGCATCACGAATGAGTGAGAACCATGATGGAAGTCTGCCGGCATGATAGCGTTCGTTTCCTAAAACCGCTTCCGTCTGGAATTGCAGCGTATCAGGAGAGAGGGTCGATGAGGAAATTTGCAGCAGTCTTTGCGGTGTCCGCCTTGTCCGTGAGCGTGGCCCATGCGGCCGACGTCCGATCGCGACGCGTAAGGCTTTGATGGACGCCAACGGCGCCGCGGCGGCCGTTTCCGCGGGACTGCTGAAGGGAGAAATCCCCTATAGCCCTACCGTGGCGAAGGAAGCGATCATGACGTTCCGCGCCGTATCCCATGCTTATGGCTCGTTCTTCCCTGCCGGATCGGACAAGGGAAACACCAAGGCGTCACCCAAGATATGGCAGGATCCGGCCGGCTTTCAGGCGGCCCTGACCAAATTCCGGGCTGACGCGGACGCCGCGGCGGACGCGTCGGGAAGAAGCGGCCCCGCGGACCTCGCCGCGTTCAAGGCCGCCGTCACGCCGGTTCTCGGCCATTGCGCCGCCTGCCATCGCGACTATCGCCTGAAATAGCCGGATCAGACGGCGATGCTCCAGCGCCTGACCGCCGCCATCATCATCGTCGTGGCGACGGCGGCTGTGGCGTTCTGGTATGTGACGATGCCGCGGCCGCTCGACGCTGCCCAACTGGCGCAATATCATCCCGGTGACGCGAAAAAAGGCGAGCGCATCTTCTGGCTGGCCGGGTGTTCCTCCTGTCACGCGCGCCCGAAGGCGACCGGCGAGGCACAACTTCGCCTCGCTGGCGGGCTTGAACTGAAGACGGCCTTCGGGACCTTCGTCGCGCCGAACATTTCGCCCGACAAGAAGGACGGCATCGGCAATTGGACCATCGCCGACTTCGCCAATGCGTTGAAACGTGGTATCGCGCCGGATGGCAGTCATCTCTACCCGGCCTTTCCCTATGCGTCCTATTCCCGCATGAAGCCGCAGGATATCAGTGATCTCTTCGCTTTCCTGAAAACACTGCCGCCGGTTGCCGGAAAGACGCAGCCTCATAGGGTCCCTTTTCCCTTCGATATCCGCAGGGGCATCGGCCTGTGGCAACTGCTCTATCTAAACGACAAGCCGTATGTGCATCTGCCAGAAAATGCCTCCGCGCAGGCGAAAGCCGGCCAATATCTGGTGGAAGGCGCAGGCCATTGCGGCGAATGCCACACGTCGCGCACCTTTCTCGGCGGGATGAAACCAGACGAGTGGCTGGCCGGTGCGCCCAATCCGAGCGGGAAGGGCGCTATCCCCAATATCACGCCTGCAGATGCGGGTATCGGCAGCTGGTCGCAAAAGGATATCGCCTATTTCCTCGAAAGCGGCTTCACCCCCGATTTCGATTCAGTCGGTGGGGAGATGGTGGATATCCAGCAGAATATCGCCAAGCTGCCCGCATCCGACCGCGATGCGATCGCCGCCTATTTGAAAGCGATCCCGCCGCTGCCGACCGCTTACACAGATACCAAAGGTTCCGGGCATTGACCCTTTGGCGGGGCGATGAGGGGCGCGGCCGAACAGACGATAACGACCGCATAAGCAATATTGGCTGCACACTCTTCGTGTCTCATGTCCGCCCTGTCACCTTGAGCGCGAAGGCGTAGCTGAAGGCGATCTCCTCCAGCCGGCTAAAACGGCCGGAGGCGCCGCCATGGCCGGCTTCCATGTTGATCTTGAACAGGACCGGATTGGCGCCGGTTTTCTTCTCGCGCAGCCTGGCGACCCATTTGGCCGGTTCCCAATAGGTGACGCGCGGATCCGTTAGACCGGCAACGGCCAGGATGGGAGGATAGGCCTCCTCTGCTATATTGTCATAAGGTGAATAAGAGGCGATCGTCCGGTAATCCTCCGCCGATGCGACGGGGTTTCCCCATTCCGGCCATTCCGGCGGCGTCAGCGGCAGCGTGTCGTCCAGCATTGTAGCGAGCACGTCGACGAACGGCACCTCGGCAATGAGGCCGCCAAAGACCGCGGGCGCCATATTGGCCACCGCCCCGATCAGCATTCCCCCGGCCGAGCCGCCCTGGGCGACGATGCGATCGTGACTCGTATAGCCCCTCTCCACGAGATGGCGGGCCGCGAAGATGAAATCCTTGAACGTGTTCATCTTCCTGTCCCGCTTGCCGTCCTCGTACCAGTGGAAGCCTTTATCCTTGCCGCCGCGTATATGGGCAATCGCATAGATGAAGCCGCGATCGACCAGCGACAGGCAGTTGGTGTTGAAGCTGGCGGGAATGGCGATGCCATAGGCGCCATAGCCATAGAGAAGGCAGGGCGCCGAGCCGTCGAGCGGTGTGTCCTTGTGGTGGAGGATGGAAATGGGCACCAACTCGCCGTCATGGGAAGGCGCCGTCAGACGCCGCGTGACATAATGGTCCGGGTCATGGCCGGAAGGCACTTCCTGCGTCTTCAGCAATGTGCGCTGGCGCGTACGCATATTATAGTCGAAGAGCTGGGACGGGGTGGTCATCGATGAATAGGAGAAACGGATAATCTCCGTATCATATTCATAGGAGCCGGCCAGGCCGAGCGAATAGGCCTCCTCCGCGAAGGAGATCACATGCTCGTCGCCGGAGGCTCGCTCGCGTATGACGATGCGTGGCAGGCCGTCCTTCCGCTCCAGCCGCACGAGGAACTTCTCGAACGCCATGATCGAGAGGATCAGGCGTCCGGCTTCGTGCGGAACGAGTTCCTTCCAATGGGCTCTACCCGGGTTGGCGACCGGCGCCGTCATGATCTTGAAATCCTTGGCGCCGTCCGCGTTGGTCAGGATGAAGAATTCCTCCCCGCCTTCATCGAGGTCGTATTGCACGCCCGGTTCGCGCGCCATGACGAGACGCGGCGCCGCCGCCGGATTGGCGGCCGGCAGGATGCGGTATTCCGATGTCTCGTGGTCGTGCGACGAGATGAAGACCCACTCGCCCTTCAGACCGCGATGGACGCCGAGGAAGAAGCCCGGGTCTTTCTCTTCATAGACAACGCGGTCTTCCGCCTGCTTTGTGCCGGCGACATGATGGAAAATCTTCGAGGGACGGTGGTTGGAGTCGAGCCAGGTGTAAAAGAAACCGCTTCCGGTCGCATCCCATACCCCCGAGCCGCCGGTATCCCGGACCGTATCGGCCGTGTCCTTTCCGCTTTCTATGTCGCGTATCTGGAGGGTATAGAATTCCGATCCCCTGTCGTCATAGCCCCAAAGCAGCCGGGTGTGGTCGTCCGAATGGTCGATGCCGCCAAGGTGAAAATAGGCTTTGCCTTCCGCTTCGGCGTCGCCGTCGAAAAGCATTTCCTCTTCGCCGCCGTCGCGCGGTGTGCGGAAGAAGCGCGGCTGCTCACCGCCCTTCCTGAATGATGAGCCATAGGCAAAGGGGCCGTCCTTCATCGGCACGGACGAATCGTCTTCCTTGATGCGGCCCCGCATCTCGGAGAAAAGTTTCTTCTGAAGTTCGGCGGTGTCCGCCATCATCGCCGATTGATAGGCGTTTTCTTCCTCGAGATGTTTTCGGATCGCGGCGTCGAGCAGGGCCGGATCCTTGAAGACCTCCTGCCAGTTCGCGGCGCGAAGCCAGCCATAATCATCCTCCCGCCTCATGCCGTGTCGTTCTTCGGAGAAGGGAACTTTAGCCGTTTGCGGCGCGGGCAAGGGAGGAAAAATATCGGTCATGGAAAACTCTTCGGGCATAAGGGCGCGTTTCGTTGAAGCGGGCGCGGGTCGTTCTTAGGGGATCGCTTCGCCGGGGTAAACGCCGGGAAAACGGAGGCTCGCGTGACGGCGTAACCTGACGATAGAAAAATGTGGCTCAATTCAGCATAGTCAAGTTTTTAATACAGTTAATAGCGTCGGAAAACATTGTTGTTATGGATTATTGAATTGACTTGGATTACTTTGCGGTCCATTTAGGCGACCGTGGAACGAATCGTTCTAGCGAAAGCTGGGCATTCTTCTCTTTAAAGTCTCGCGCAGCAAGAACGAGGCGAGGTTTTTTGTATTTACCATGGGGCCAGAAATGGAAATAGAAGATACTCCGGGCAAGAGCAGCGATATGCTGATCGAACTGACCGCCGACGTCGTGGCGGCTTATGTCAGCAACAATCCTGTGCCCGTCTCCGAACTTCCCAACCTTATTGCCGATATTCATGCAGCCCTTGGCCGGGTGGGCGGTTCCAGCGAACCTGCGCCGGTCGAAAAGCAGAAGCCGGCCGTCAATCCCAAGCGTTCGGTCCACGAGGACTACATCGTCTGCCTTGAGGACGGGAAGAAATTCAAATCGCTGAAGCGTCACTTGATGACGCATTATAATATGACGCCCGACCAGTACCGGGAGAAATGGGGACTCGATCCGAGCTATCCGATGGTGGCGCCTCACTACGCAGCGGCCCGCTCCCAGCTTGCCAAGAAGATGGGACTCGGCCGCAAGCGCAAGGGACGGTAGACGTCCTATCGTCGTCTGGAATTGAGCTGCGCGGGGAGTCTTTGCTTTACGCTCTTCTTGAAAAGCGGTGCTTGGGCGCCGCTTTTTGCTTCTGTGTTACCAGAACTGCTTCGCAGCGCTTTTGGTTGGGCTCACCTGCCGCCGCCTTTTCCGCCGACTCGTCACCGCAGCCGTCCTGATTCCTGAGTCTGTCGGCGGCCTGCTTCAGCGCGATATGGCGGTTGAGATCGTAGCTCCAATGGCGGCAACTCCCTTTCAACCGCTCCCGCTCGATCATGCGGTCGAGGCGAAGGATGATTTTTCTTTTTTGCTCAGGTTCCGAATCAAGCGCCTCCTTGAGATCGACGCCGCAGATGAGAAAAAGCGCCGCGTTCTGCCGCGCCTCGTCGCTGGCTGTCCTTCTTGCATTCAGGAAGCTTTCGATATCCATTGCGAATGGGGCCATTTCCGTTCCTCGCTTTTTGAGGAACTATGGCCGCGCCGCTGCCCTGGAGGATAAAATCACCTCGGTACGGACAAAATAGAAACGCCCGATCAAAGACTTGCCTGGAACAGCGGTAAATCGGGTTCGTATTTTGTTCACACCCCGTCATGTCTCCGATATAAGGAAATTATTCCTATAACGGAGGACATCTCGTGCCATCAGCAGCAGCCCTTTGCCCGGATATTCCCTGTGTCGCGCCACAACTCCAGGCAGTGTTCAAAACCTCTTCCCCTGCGGAAAGAGGAAGCCGCGGCGAGCGGGCCATGGAGATATGCGAGGGGCTCATCGACATCGCTTCCGCCCTCTTCAACGTCAGCGGCAAGGAACTTCGCCGGACCGGACGCACCTCGCTCGGCGTCTCTCGGGTGAGGCAGATTGCGATGTATGTCGGGCATGTCGCGCTCGGCTTGTCAATGAACGAGATCGGACGCGGCTTCCAGCGGGATCGCACCACGGTGCTTTACGCCTGCCACCTCGTCGAGGATATGCGTGACGATGACGATTTCGATCGGATCGTCTCGATCATGGAGAAAGTCGCGATAGCGGCTTTCCGCGAAAGGAGCTCTCTCTGAAATGGCGGCCAGCGAAAAGGCAAAACTGCGTCTGGCGCGATTTCTGGCGCTCGGAGAGGCGACATGCGCGTCGGCGGCGAAGGCCGGGCGCGTCCTTGTCGATGGCGGGGAGCGGGGCGTAGTTGCCGCCTTCCGTGAGGAAATCAATGCTATGGCAAGCGCGGGACTGTTGGAAATGAAAGGCGCGCAGCTTTCCCTCACGGGCGCCGGGTTCAACTGGCTGAAGCGCTGCCAGGCGCAGGGCGATCCGATGCGCGAGCAGCATGGCGTCTTTTGCCGTGCGACGGTGGCCTCGGCCGCTGGCCCGAGCGAGGCGACGGTCAATCTTGCCGAATCACCGCTTGCGCTTCTTGCTCGTCGCAAAAGCAAGGACGGAAACGCATTCCTCGCCGAGACGGAGTGGCGTGCCGGCGAGCGGCTTCGATCCGACTACACGCGGGCGCAGATCATGCCGCGCATGGGGGCGAATTGGCAGGCGACGGTCTCCTCGGGCAGACGCGACAACGGCGTTGCCGATCTGACGGATTCCGCGCTCGCAGCCCGCCAGCGCGTGGACAGGGCGA
>JBQCEL010000387.1:0-8081 GCA_051960255.1 Rhizobiaceae bacterium | reverse complement strand
CGGCCCGCAATGTCGACGGCAAGGTAGTCCTCTATGCCGACCAGATCACCGGCTCCATGGAGCGCGCCATGGCCGAAACCAGCCGCCGGCGCGAGAAGCAGGCGGCGTGGAACGCGGAGCACGGCATCACGCCGGAGAGCGTGAAATCGCGCATCGCCGACATTCTGGATTCCGTCTATGAGAAGGACCATGTCCGCGCCGACATCAAGGGCTTCGCCGAGAACGAGGGCGCGCTGATCGGCAACAATCTCACGGCGCATCTGGAAGCGCTGCAAAAGCAGATGCGCGACGCCGCCGCCGATCTCGACTTCGAACGCGCCGCAAGGCTGCGCGACGAGATCAAACGCTTGCGCGAGGCGGAACTGGAGATCGCCGACGATCCGCTGGCGCGCGAGGTCGAACGTGAGAGCCCGGCCAGCGGACGGGAAAAGGGACGGCATAACAAGGGCGTAGCGCGTCATAAGGTAGTGGGCGAAGGCCATGATGAAGGCTTGATCTCCCCCCTTGTGGGGGAGATGTCCGGCAGGACAGAGGGGGGCGTTGTCCCGCATGCCTTGCGCACTTCACGAAGGGCCAATCGCGACCATTCGCACTCTACGTTGCCCCCCTCTGCCCCTGCCGGGGCATCTCCCCCACAAGGGGGGAGATCGAGCGGCGGCTCGCTCTTCGCCAAGCCCAACCTCGACCAGATGGGCACGAGCGGCGACCATGCCGAGCCTGCCGGCGCCATCCCGCGCTCGCTGTTCAAGAAGCAATCGGCTCGCGAGGCGCACGGCTCGGATTTCGGCATTCCGGAAGACGAGCGTGGGCGTTCCCTGTTCCGCAAGAACACGCTGGACGAGATGACGGTGCGCCGGACGGAAAAGCCGGTCGAAGGGGTGAAGCCGGTGAAGCCACTAATCTCCCCCCTTGTGGGGGAGATCTCCGGCCCTTCGAAAAGCTCAGGATCAGAGGGGAGCGCGAAGGGACGTGTAGCCTCAGATGATCCCAAACCTATCCGCCGCGAGCGTGCCGGTCTCGGTTCCTACGAAGACCCCGCCGACGAGCGCAACCGCGGCCGCCGTTCAAAAAAGACCGGACGGCCTGGGCGGTAGGCGAGATCCAACGGCCAGAAAGCCTGTCGAATCTTCATACCGGCACCGGCGGCCTTTCCGGTCGTGCCGCTTTTCCCCCGGGCAGCGCTTTCGCCAGCATGCTGCCGATCCTGATGCCGGGCCGTTCCACATAGGTGTAGAGCAGCAGGCTGAGCGGGATGGCGACGGCAATCGCTATCATCTGGATCGCGAGCATCGTCCATGGCGTCATGGTGACAAGGCCGAGGCTCGCCCAGGCCAGCGCCACCTGTACCAATCGATGGACGAGGTAAAGGGAGTAACTCGCCTCGCCGAGAACGAGCAGCGGTCTCGATGTCGTCAGCAGGCGGAAGACGGAGCCCGGGAATGCGGCCTGCTTATGCCACCGCATGAAGCTGAAAAAGATGATCCAGACGACGATCTGCAACGGTTCGGAGAGGAGGCCATAGGCGATGAACACGCCGAGCGCTGCGATCAGCACGGGCGAAACCTTCAGCCGTGACAGCGGTTCGAAAGCGAGACGTGAGGCGATGCCGAGCGCGAAATAGGGAGTCTCCCCGGCGATCGATGCGGCGATCTGGTAGGTGCCGAGAACGCCGTGCTTGTAGAGGAAGAGAATGAGGAAGGCCGCTGCTACGACGGCGAAGAGACGCCATGTCCTGCCGAGCGAGCCGATCGCCAGCGGCGCGATCAGATAGAACTGCCATTCGAGCGATATGCTCCAGGCCGCCGGCACGAAAGTCATGGCGGAGCGGTTGAGGATTTCCGCCGGCACCAGCCCGTGCAGCATGGTAAGATGCAATAGGAAGTGCGGCAGGAAATTGTTTTTCACCTGATCGTTCAGTTCGAAGATGGAGCGCGAATAGTCCGCCCAGCCCGCCGCGTGCTGCCAAGGCACGTCGCGCACCACCGTCAGCCATGGCCCCGCCAGCAGAAATCCGAAGATGCAGCAGACGAAATAGGCCGGGAAGAGCCGGAAAAAGCGGCGGGTGATATATTGCGGATAGGCCTCCTGCTTGGTCAGGATCAAATTGGTGATGACGAAGCCGCTGACGATCATGAAGACGACGACAGCGGCGTGGCCGTCGAGAAGAAATTTCAAGACCGGATTGGTGCGGCGGAGAAAGCCTGACAGTTCCAGCCCGTGGCCGATAGCCACCCAAAGAGCGAGCCAAGCCCTGAGACCGACGATTTCGTTGAAAAACTTCATGCGTTCGGTGATCTGTCGCGGCTGAAATGCAAGCGGGGAGGGAAATTGGCCGAGGCGATCAGGCCGTCATTCAGGTCGGTGCGCGAGACTCGCGAACATCGCCCGTTCCGATGCCGGTCTTATAAGGCCCGCGAAAAAGAGGTGGTGGGAGGAATTGCGGCCATGGCTATCATCGCTCTCTCCATAGCCCGCCCGCTGTAAGTCGGCCCGCTAAAAGTGGTCAAATCAAGGAAAGTCATGGTGATTGTGCAATGCCGCCGCCGTGGCAGGACGCTTGCTTGCCTCGGCATTGGTCTCAACATGAAAGCCCGCCAGGCGGCGGGCTTTCGAAACTCATCGGTGGCAGGACTTAGCACTTCGAGCCTTGGCCCTTTGCTATCGTGCCGCCTTTCTGAGTGCAATTCTTACCGGCATTGCTGCCCATGCTGCCGCTGCTGGTTCCACTCATATTGTCCGTGTCGCTCATGCTGCCGCTCGGCGATTGCTGGCTGGAACTACCGGAATTGATGGAATTGGTCTGGCCGTAGTCGGTGCCTTGGCCGTTCTTTTTCATCATGTCCGATCCCGAACCGGACATCGAGTTGCCGCCGCTCGACATCCCGCTCGCCCCCGTCGATCCGTTACTGCCCATCGATCCGCTGCCGCTGGACTGAGCGAACGCTCCAAAGGCTGTTGCGGCGAGCAGGGCAGAGGCGAGTGCGGCTGTCTTGAGAACTTTCATTTCCGGTCTCCTTCGGTGTCGTTCGGAACGATCCTCTCGTCGGATCATCAAGCCCGAACGGGACGGAGACCGCGATGTTCCTTATTTTCCGATCATGCCTGCGAGAACGCGCGAAGGGTCCGTTGGCCCTATCGGCTGGCTGCGCTCACCACCCGGTGCGCGCCTGCGGCGTCAACGGCTATTTGAACCATTTGTCGTAGACGGCCTGGTATTCGCCGTTGTTCATGGCCTGGTGCAGCCATTCGTCGACGAAGTCCTTGAAATATTCGTCCCGCTGCAGCCAATAGGCTTTTTCCGCGAAGTCGAACGGCTTGTCGGGGTGCACCGAGCACAGAACGCCCTTGTGCAGTTTCTCCTGGTAGCGGGTTTCCGAGGCATCGGTGATCATCAAATCGGCCTTGCCGTCGGCGAGTTGGTCGAAGATCTTGGTATTATCCGGGAAGACGACGATCTTGGCCGATTTGAAGTGCGCGCGATCGAATTTCTCATTGGTGCCGCCCGGATTGGTAATGACCGTGACGTCCGGCTTGTCGATATCGGCGAGCGTCTGGTACTTGCTTACATCGCCGCAGCGCGTGATCGGCGTCTTCCCCTCGCGCATATAGGGGATCGAGAAAAGGCCCACTTTCTGGCGGCTGAGCGTCACAGAGACGCCGCCTGCGGCCATATCGAATTTGCCGGCCTCGAAATCTTTCATCATGGTCGGCCATGAGGTCGGAACGACCTCCAGCTTGACGCCGAGCGCCTTGGCGAGATCCTTCGCCTGATCGATGTCGAAGCCGGAGAACTCGCCGGTCTTCGGATCCTTCGACGTAAACGGCCTGTAGTCGCCGGTGGAGCCGACCTTCAGCACGCCGGCCGAAACGATCTGGTCCAGGCGGGACGTCGGCTGCGCTTCGGCGGCAGCGGCCATGCCGGATGTTCCCAGAAGCAGACATGAAAAAGCGACGACGAAACGGAACATGATCCTCCCCCTTTTGATGACCAGCGTTAGTCAGCATGACTCGCCTGAAACCGCAAGCCTCCCGCGCAATCCAGATTTTTTCCGGATTGTGGAGAAACGATTCAGCTCTCGTTAACGCTTGAAACAGGTGCGATGGGAGAAAGGCCGGTTTTGACGTTGCGTCAAGGGGGACGCCGGTTATGGTTCGCGGCGAACGAATCCCCTGAGCAAAGAGGCCGCCATGTCGCTCCCCAGCATGACCACTGCTTTTTGCCTTTCGGGTATTGCTGGCCTGGCGCTGACGTCCGCCGCGATGCCGCCCATGGGAGACGGATCAACCAACCTTCAGATGCGCTGCGAAATGTCCGCTCGTGGCGCTCCATGCGTGCCTCTGCACGACCTTGCGGAGACGCTCGGGTACCCTGCCGTAATTGCGCCCGGCGCGAACCGTTTGCGCGGCCATTGCGAGACAATTACGGCGAAGAACAGGGCACAGGCTTCAATAGAACTTGTCGCAAATTGCGCCGGTATGGCGTCGAGTGGAAGCCGCCTCGACTGATACCACGGGACGAATAGCTTCAGGGCTTCGCATGAAGAATCACGCCTCCCGCTCAACATTTTGACCTGAAACGATATTCACTTTCCGGTCGATTCTGCCGTAGGGAATCCGCAGCCATACCCTCTCATGGGCGTAATAGAGCAGGGATTTGGTGAGAATTTCGGTCAATCCGATGGTTGCCGCGATTTTCAGATTTCCCGTGATGATGAAAGACAGGAGCATCGTGTCGAGCGAGCCGGTTGCGCGCCAGGAAAGCGCTTTGGCAAAACTGCGGGAGTGGGAGTCCATCGGCGACCTTCAGAGTGGTGTCAGGGGCCACATTTTGCGTCGCGCCAACCCCCATTGCAAAGAACGGATCATTCCCGTTGGAGCATGAACGGAGCAACCGCTACCGTACAATCCGGCCGCCGGGGGAATATTTTCGCAGAGGCGCGCTGTTCCCTTTCAGACACCGCCGAGCTCAGTTCGGGGGGCTTTTCAGAGCGCTCTCAGCCTGGAGCCGCTCAACAGGCCCTGCTCCTCGAGGACCGGATAGGCCATGGATGCGAGGAGGGAGTTGATCTGTTTCAGGTCGCGGATCGTATCGAGGTGGATCGAGCTGGTCTCTACGCTCTTGGCCGTGCCTTCGCGGAGGCGCTCGAAATGGCGGCGGCTGGTTTCCTTTTCGACGTCGCGCAGGCGGTCCTTTTCGCGCACAAGCTGACGCGCCATCTCCGGGTCGCGGTTGACGAGCAGGTTGAAGGCGAGCCTGGCGTTGGCAAGCACGGCGGCGTGAAAGCCTGACAGTTCGCGCCAGCCTTCATCGGTGAAGTTCAGTTCGCGCTTCAGCTTCTTCTGCGCCTGCGGCAGCATGTTGCGGACGATGATGTCGCCGACCTGTTCCAGCTTGACGCAGGCGTCAAGCAGTTCCTGGCAGCGGGCGGATTCCAGCTCCGTCATCTGATTGGTGGCGATTTTTGCGAGGTACAGTTTGATCGCCGCATGCAGACGGTCGACCCTGTCGTCCAGCGCCGCCAGTTCGCTGATCTTTTTCTGGTCGGGATATTCATAGAGATCGATGATCCGCTGCAGCATGATCTCGATGATCTCACAGACGCGGACGACCTCGCGCGTGGCGTTGCCCAGCGCCTGGGAGGGCGCGTCCAGAGCGCCGCTGTCGAGGGCGCTCAGTTCCACAGGCTCCGGGGTCTCCGGTTCCCTTGGCGTGTTGAGCGCCACGATCGCTTCGGTGGCGCGCAGAACCAGGCGCGATAGCGGAATGCCCGCGATGAGGACAATAACGTTGAACAGGATGTGGGCATTGACGATCTGCTCCACCGGATCGCTGCCGAGGAAGCGAACGGAGGGATGGAAGGTCATGAAGAGCACCAGCATGACGATAGAGCCCGCGCCGCGCATCAACAAATTGCCGAGAGGGACGACGCGTTCGGCCGGAGGCGCGGACCGGGTCAGAATAGGCGCGATGATGGAACTGCCGAGATTGACGCCGAGAACCATGACGATGGCAAGCTCGGGATGGATGATGCCCTTTCCGGCGAGCGCCATCAGGAGCAGCACGCCCGCAATGCTCGAATGAAAAAGCCAGGTGATCAGCGCCGCCAGGAGGCAGGCGGTGAGAGGGTCGCCCGAGAGATAATTGACGATGACAGGAAGAATGCTCGAATTCCGCAGCGGCTCGGTGGCGCTGTTCATCAGTTGAAGCGAGAGGATCATCAGCCCGATGCCGAAGACGATGCGCCCCATCTGCCGCCACTCGCGGCGCTCGGTCGCCCGGAACATCACGGTTCCCGCAATCAGGCAGAGGGGCACCAGAAGAGACAGGTCGAAGCTCAGGATCTTGGCGACCAGCGCCGAGCCGACTTCCGCCCCGCGCACGGCGAGAATGCCGGAAAGGCCGGTGACGATGCCCGATCCGGCAAAGGAGCCGATCAGCAGCGTTACTGCCGTCGAACTCTGCAGCGCGATGGACAGGGCGGCTCCCGTCGCCGCCGCAAGGAAGGGATTGCGCATCGTTTCGCGCAGGCGGCTTCTCAACACATTGCCATAGGCGCGTTCCACCCCGGTGCGGACCATGCGCGTCGCCCAGAGCAGCATCGCCACCGCCCCGGCAAGATGGATGAGGACAAAGGAGCCGCTCATCGAGCGTCACCTCCATCGAAAGCGGGGATGGAAGGGTGAAAGGTCATGGCGAAGAAAGAGTCTGTCCTTCCTTGGGTTCCATGGGAAAGCAGTTAGCCGGTTAACATATATCGGCGTTTTTGAGCAGCTGTGCAAGAGAGCACGACGCCAAATGTCGGAGATCGGCAAATTTGCCTAACCGCAGGGTGGATGACATTAGCGGTACGCCTCCAACCGCAAGAGATCGGCGCCGCTCAATATTCCGGCGGCGCTGGGACCGGTGACGATGGCCGCACGAGCGGGGGCAGCTTGGCCGCCCGTCGCTCCGCCGTGGCTGAGAACAGCGCCACCAAAGTTCCCACGAGCATCGATACCACACCGAGAAGAGGCAGGCTGCGGTAGCCGTAGCCGCCGTCGAGCAGTTGTGCGCCGATGAAGGCGGCGAACGCGATGCCGATATTGAAGCCCGACGGGATAAGGGAGGCCGCCAGATTGGGCGCATCCGCCGTCCAGGCGAGAATTCGCGTCTGTATCGCCGTGCCGATCGAGAAATTCAGCCCGCCCCACAGGGCGAGCAGCAGGACCATGGGGACGGCATAGGAACCGGCAAGATAGATCAGCGCCAAGGCGATTGCCTGGAGGATCATCATCGCCATCAGCGCCGGCATGAGCTTCCAGTCCGCGAGCCTGCCGCCGCAGAAGACACCGATGGTCGAGCCCAGGCCTATGAGAAGAAGCATCCACGGCACCCAATCCTCCCCGAGATGAGTGACGTTGGTGAGCATCGGCGTGATATAGGTGAACGGCACGAACTGGGCCATCATCAGCATCAGCATGATGATCAGGGAAGACCAGACCTGTTGGCGCGCCAGCACGCGCATCTCGCGCCCAAGTGTCGCCGGAGCGGCCGGGGCGGCGGCTGTCGTGCGCGGCAGGAGCGCGATCACGGCCGCGATTGCGGCAAGCCCGAGGGTGAACGTCGTCCAGAAGGTCGCGCGCCAGCCCCAGAAGGCGCCGATGGCGGTGCCGATCGGCACGCCGATGACGTTGGAGACGGTCAGGCCGGCAAGCACGAAGGCTACCGCCCGGCCGCGTTGTGCTTCCGGGACTAGGCCGACCGCCACCACCAGCGCAACGCCGAAATAGGTGCCGTGGGCGATCGCGGTCAGGAAGCGGAAGAGCAGCATCGAGCCGAAATCCGGCGTAACCGCGCAAAGGGCCTGGCCGATGCTGAAGGCGACCACGAGCCCGACGATCAGTGATCGGCGGCTGATGCGCGCTGCCGCGATCGTCAGGACCGGACCGCCGATCGCGATGCCGAGCGCGTAGGCGGAGACGAGATAGCCCGCCGTCGGCACGCCGATCCCGAGCCCGGCCGCCACTTCCGGCAGGACACCGGCGATGACGAATTCCGTCGTGCCGAACGCGAAAGCGGCGATGAAGAGGGCGATGAGCGG
>JBQCEL010000386.1:0-4785 GCA_051960255.1 Rhizobiaceae bacterium | reverse complement strand
AGCCGCTGACGCCCGTTTCGCGGCAGATGTCCGTTTCCGTCACATAGGTCCAGCGCTCGATCTGGTCGTTCCAGCTGTCGGCGGTCTCGCGAAGGTAACGCGCGCCATCGGCGTTGCCATGGAGTTCGACTAGGTCTGCCGCCGCGAGAAGCGCCGCGATCTCCACCGCGAGCGTGAAGGGAGAATAGCCCGCATCCTCCTCCCAGCGATCCTCCCCGGTAACGGGACCGTGCCGCACGATATAGGACGCGGCCCGTTCGATCATGGGCAGGAAAGGCTCAAGCGCCGCCAGCGGCAGGTGCCCCTGGCGATAAAGCATGTCGGCCAGCAGGATCGGAAAGGCGCATTCGTCCATCTGGATGCCGCCCCAATAGACCGTGCCGTCGAGCCACGCATTCTGCGGCCAATGGCCGTCGGCCTCCTGGATGGTTCTAAGATAGGCCAGAACGCCGAGCGCGCCCTTCCAGGCGCCGGCGGCAAGAAAGCCGCCCGCCGTTTCCACCAGATCGCGCGGCCAGACGAGGTGATAGCCGCCTATGTCCTCGTCACCCTTGGCGAACCCCCAGGGGATGGACAGGCTCGCCACCGCCGCGCCGGGAAAGGCGAAGGGATGATGCGTGGCAAGGACGGCCGTGCTCGTCCTGTAGGCGCCAGCGCGCGATCCGGCGACACCGTCGAGCGGCTCCAACTGGTTCTGCCAGTCGCGCCAGCCCTCGACATAGCCTTTGGTTAGCTCCTCGAAGCCGGCCTGGAGTCCGGCGCGCGCATTGTAGCCCGCCTCGCTCGGCGTCGGCCCGAAACCCAGCGCCAAAACGGCGCGCCGCTCGATCTCGGTGAATCCGATCTCGCCGGTCAGCGCGACATTGCCGTTTTCGGCACGCTGGCAGGAGGGATCGAGGCTTCCGTGCTTGCGCAACAATTGCCAGCCATCGGAGAAACCAGCATAGCCGGCCGAGGCCGTGACCCAGGGCAGCGACGACGCCAGCGCGAGCGAGACGCCATGCGTCCCGGTGGCGAAAAGCATTGGCGTCCCTTTGTAGTCGCCGACCCATGCCGTGTTGCCCATCCCCGCATTGATCAGGTGCGGCGCGAGCAGCGCATAGACGCGGTAATCCTCAGGCGCGCCGGCAAGATGGATGAACTCGATTTCCTGCAGGATGGTCGGGCGCACCGGATCGACGACGATACGTTTCTCCACCCTGTAGCGTCCATCCAGCGACGTGTTGGTGAGATGATAGGCGGGCACGCCGTCCTCGAACGACGCGACGAGGTGGTCGGCATCCCGCTTCTCTTCGGAAAAGTATCCGTCCGGGCCGGTAATGATGAGGCCGAGATCGCGGGTGCAGGCGCTATCCACCCGCGGATAATAGATCTCGTTCAGGATGCCGTGGCTGACGGTGAACCAGACCCGGCAAGAGGGCGCGAGAGCCGTGCCGACGCCGCTTTTGGCGCTCGATGTCCAACGCGCGGGAATTCCCGGCGCGCCATAGGCAAGGCCCTGCGTCGCTGACATTGCGCAACTCTCCCTCACAGTTCTGGTAAACCACAGCGTGTGCCTGTTGCAACCAGGCGCTGGGTGAAGTGACGGGTGATTTGTCGCGCTTTTTCGGCTTGAATGTAAAATGAACAATATTTCATGTACCGGATCGGTGTCGCACCCATACCAATTACCGCAGCCGTTAAGAAGCCGTCAGGCAGAGGCGAAAGCGGCCTCGGCGAGCACCGGAGCGGAGTGTAGATGAGGTGAGCACCGGAGCGCAGTCGGGCGCCGTTTGCAGGCCGGCCTCACTGTTTCTCACGAAAGCCGCGTCGCCAGCACCTTGTCGACGCGACGCCCATCAAGATCGACGATCTCAAAGCGCCAAGCACCGATATCGATCGTGTCGCCCAGATCGGGAATGCGCTGGAACTGATCGATGAGAAAGCCCGCCACCGTGTCGTAACCGCGCCTTGACGGCAAGGACAGATAAAGGAGTTCGGCCATTTCGTCGGCGGGCATCCAGCCGGCGATCAGCCAGGAACCGTCTTCCCGCTGGAATGCTTCAGGCTCTTCATCCTCCGCGTCGGAGCGGAATGCGCCGGCGATCGCGTCCAGCATGTCGGCCGGCGTCAATATCCCTTCGAAATGGCCATATTCATCGTGAACGAGCGCAACCGGGATTTCGGCCTCGCGCAATACTTTCAGCCCGTCGAGGCCTTCGAGCGTGTCTGGAATGATGGGTACATGCCTGATGAAGGGCTTGAGGTCGAGCTTCCTTCGCTGCGAAAGCGGCTTCACCATCTCGCGCAGGGCGATCACGCCCAGGATTTCATCCGGGTTGTCCTCGAAAACGGGCATGTAGGAATGCCTCGCCGACAGGAGAAGCCGGCGCATCTCCGCCTCGGAAAGTTTCAGGTCGATCATGTCCACATCGGTTCTCGGCGTCATGACGGCGCGAACAGTCCGGTCGGAAAGCCGCATGATCGCGGTGATCATCGATTGCTCCTCGCTTTCGATAATGCCGGCGCTTTCCGCTTCCGCCACCACGGTCTTGATCTCCTCCTCCGTCACGGCGCTTTCGGCCTCGGCCGAAATCCGCAAAGTCCAAAGAATGAAGCGGGTTGAGGCGTCGAGCAGCCAGACAAGCGGGGCGGCCGCGCGGGAGAGAAGCAGCATCGTCGGCGCAACTATGCAGGCAAGCCGCTCCGGCGCCTTCAACGCCAGATGCTTCGGGACCAATTCCCCGATGATGACGGAGAAGAACGTGATGATCCCGATGACCAGGACATAGCCTTCCAATTCCGCGACCCGCCGCGAAATGCCCTGGCCGACCAGAAACGCGCTCAGCCGCTCGCCAAGCGCCGCGCCGGAAAAAGCGCCGGCAAGCACGCCCACAAGCGTTATGCCGATCTGCACGGTTGACAGGAACCGGCCTGGATTTTCGATCAGCGTCATCGCGGCGCCCGCGCCGGCGACGCGCCGCTCCGCCATCGCGTTGAGACGCGGCTTGCGCGACGAGACGACGGCAAGTTCCGATAGGGCGAAGACCCCGTTCAGCAGGATCAGGAAAGCGGCGATGAAAAGCTCAATCATGATTGGTGAAGGCGTAGCCGGAAGGTGGAAATCAAGTCAACGATTGCCTCTCCTTGCCCGATCGCGCCCGGTTTGGTTTGCCCTCGACACATTCCCGCCTTAATGTTATATTATTACAAGCCACGCGTCGCACACATAGTCGCACACCGGAGATCCGATGCGCACCCTTCCCTTCCTGACGGCCGCTTTCCTGGCGATCTTCTCCTTGTCGATGAGCGGTTCCGCCGCGGCGGGCGGCAAGATAACGATCGTCGCCGCCGAGAATTTCTATGGTGATCTCGCCCGGCAGATCGGTGGCGAGCGCGTCGAAATATCGAGCATACTCTCCAATCCGGATATCGACCCTCATTTGTTCGAAACCAGCCCATCAACCGCCAGAACGGTCTCCCGCGCCGCGATCGTCATCTATAACGGCGCCGCGTACGATCCCTGGATGGACAAGCTGCTTTCCGCGTCGCCTTCCAATGACCGAACGGCGATCAACGCCGCGAAGCTGACCGGCAGTAAACCCGGCGCCAATCCGCATCTCTGGTATGATCCCGCCACCTTTCCCGCCGTCGCGAAAGCGTTGGAAGCGGAACTCGAGAAGCGCGACGCCGCCCACGCCGCCTTCTATCGCGCCAATCTGGAGAAATTCGACGCATCCTTCGCGGAGATCGGCGAGGATATCGCCGCGATCAGGAAGGATCATGCGGGCACGGCAGTCACCGCAACGGAGCCTGTCTTCGGCTATATGGCCAAGGCGCTCGGCTTGAAGATGCTGAACGAGCCGTTCCAGATTGCCGCGATGAACGATACCGAGCCCTCCCCCTCCGACATCGCGGCTTTCGAGAAGAGCCTGACGGATGGAACAGCAAAGATTCTCTTCTACAATTCTCAGGTCACGGATTCCACGACAACGCGCCTCCTCGACATCGCCAGCCGGAACAAGGTCGCGATCGTCGGCGTGACCGAGTTGGAGCCGAGCGGCAAGACGATCCAGACATGGTTCAAGGATCAGTTGAACGCGGTGCGCAAAGCTCTGGACGCACACACGCAATGAATGCCGCCATGAACGTCATCGAATTCGACTATGTCACGCTCGCGCATGGGAAGCGCAAGATCCTTTCCGACGTTTCCCTTTCGGTGCCTGACGGCGCCTTTGTCGGGTTGCTCGGCGCAAACGGCGCGGGCAAGACGACGCTTTTGCGCGCGATTCTCGGCCTGCTCAAGCCGCAAGCCGGCCGGATCTCCGTTCTCGGCCGGGAACCAAGCCGCGGCAATCCGCTGATCGGCTATATGCCGCAGACGAGGCGGCTGCCACTGCATTCCGGCCTGACCGGCTACGATCTCGTCCTCGGCGCTGCGGGAGGCCACCGCTGGGGCTGGCCTGTCGCCTCCGCCGCCGAAAGAGAGGCAGCTTGGCAGGCGCTCGAACTGGCGGGCGCGGCGGAGCTTGCGCAGCGTCCGCTCGTGCAGCTGTCCGGCGGCGAGAGGCAGCGCATCCTGATCGCCCAAGCTCTCATCGGCGAACCGAAACTGCTCCTGCTGGACGAGCCGCTGATCAGCCTCGACGCCGGCCATCAACGCGCCATGGTCGATCTGGTGCGGAACGTCAGCCGTGAGCTGGGCATTGCCGTTCTCTTTTGTTCACACGAAATCAATCCGCTGCTCGATGCGGTTGATTCGGTGCTTTATCTCGGCAATGGTCAGGCGGCGATGGGATCGGTGGA
>JBQCEL010000385.1:0-7915 GCA_051960255.1 Rhizobiaceae bacterium | reverse complement strand
ACCGCCGAACTGACGCGCGTAAGAGCCGAGAGGGCGGATTCGGAAGCCAAGGCGCGGAGCGTCAAGGCCGCACTCGACGGCCATGCTTCCCTCGATGCGGTATCGGACGCCATGGGATCCGGATTGGCGCCACAGCTCAGGGAGAGGCAGATCCAGCTGCGGGCGCGGATCGCCGATCTGTCGACGACGCTCCTGCCGAACCACCCGCGCATGAAAGCGCTGGAAGCGCAGCTTTCCGACCTCAACATCCAGGTCAGGAACGAGGCGCAGAAGGTGCTGGAGGGGCTGCAAAATGAGGCGCATACCGCGAAGATGCGCGAAGACCAGCTGAGCGCCGACCTCAGCCGCGCCCAAGGGGCCAACGCCCAAACTGGCGAGCAGCAAGCCAAATTGGCCGCCCTCCAAGGCGAGGCGAAAGCTGCGCGTGACCGACTTGAATCCTACCTCGCCGGTACTTCAAACACGACGTCAGATGGTGCTCATCATGATCTGCCGGTCGATGCGCGCATTTTCTCCCGCGCCACCGTTCCGGCCGAACCTTATCGCCCGAAGAAAATCTTGATTGTCGGAGCGGTTTTCGTGGCGTCGCTGCTCATCATGGCTGTGGTCACGCTTCTGCGATGGCTGTTCAGCGGCCGGTCGATGCGCTTCGCAGTCCGCGCGCGGCCTGAGCCGGTGCCACAAATGGTCATGCCCGCCTCGCGCCCCGGCGCCGGCCTGTTCGAGGAAGCGGAAAGGGTCCCGAGCCAGGAAAATCTTACCACAGGGGACGAATTGTCGATCCGGGACGCCGCCGTGGCGTTGGTAGAGGGAGAAGTTTCGAGCGCCATCTTCCTGTCGCCGGAAGGCGACGCGGGCGCCGCGACCTCGATCCTCGTCGCGCGCGAAATCGCCGATGCGGGGCTCAGGGCGCTCTTGCTCGATCTGACGGAGACGGGAGCGGTCTCTCATGCGACGCTGGAAAGCGTTTCCTTTCCCGGCATCACGAATCTGCTGTCTTCCGAGGCGCAGTTCACCGATGTGATCCATACGGACCTCTATTCGGATTGCCATATCATGCCCGTCGGCACAGCCAATCCGGAAAAGGCCATGCGCGCCGTCGATCGGCTGCCGATCATTCTCAACTCGCTGACGACCGCCTATGACATCGTCATCGTGGAGTGTGGCGCGGCCGATCCCGAAAGCATTCGCCGTCTCGTTTCCGACGATTCGAAGGTGCTCGTCAGCGCCATCGAAATCGTGGACAGCAATGTGGCGGAAACAACGGCTGAATTGGAAGCCGGCGGCTGCAAGGACTTCCTGTTGGTGACCCCCGCAGGCTATGAGCCGTCCTATCCGCCGCAACCCGGACGCTCGGCGGCATGATCCGGAAAAGTGGATGCCGGTTTTGCGGAATCAGGCCTTGATATTGCTTCGCTCGGCTTTTGGCGGCGTCAACATCCATTTGATGATGGCCATTGCCGGAAGCACCCAGAGGAATCCGGTGAACAGGAAATAGGCGAAATGGACGAGCGGGCTCGAATGCCCGAGCCGCGCCACCGCGACGAGAGTCGCGGCGATCGCATAGACGATCACGAGCAGAACCAGAACAATGCTTCCGATAAGCTTCTTCAGCCTGAGAGGCATGGCCTTTCCTTTCCCACGTTTTTAGGGCGGCGAGGAAATTCATGCAATCTATCGCGCGCGACGGCTTGTCGCGTCCTTGATGCTCCGCAAAGAGCTTCCTTGGTGCTATTTGAGCCGCGGTAACAGGAATGATGAGAACGATGACCGCAGCGACTTTTGACGCGATGCCATATGCCGTTCCGGACGGGGTCCGCCGAAACCGCGCCCTGGTGCGCGGCTGGCTTTATGTCGTCCTTCTCGTGCTCTTCTGCCTCTTTGTCGTCGGCGGCGCCACCCGCCTGACCAATTCCGGCCTTTCGATCACCGAATGGCAGCCGATCCACGGCGTTATCCCGCCGCTCAACAATGCCGAGTGGCAGGAGGAGTTCGCCAGATACAAGCAGATACCGGAATATCGCGCCATTCACTCGAATATGGATCTGGCCGGCTTCAAGCACATCTTCTGGTGGGAATGGACGCACCGGCTGATCGCCCGCAGCGTCGGCGTGGTGTTTGCGGTGCCGCTTATCCTGCTTTGGGCATTCGGGTGCATCGAGCGGCGGTTGAAGCCGAAGCTCGTCGGCATCCTGCTTCTCGGCGGGCTTCAGGGAGCGATCGGCTGGTGGATGGTGGCGTCCGGCCTCGTTCACCGGACGGATGTCAGCCAATACAGGCTGGCGACGCATCTGACGACCGCCTGTCTGATCTTCACGGCGACCATGCTGATCGCCCGCGGGCTCGCGCCGCATTCCGCGAAGCCGGCCGACCGCGGCGTGCGGCGATTCGCCGGCATCATGGTGCTTCTGGTGCTCTGCCAAATTTATCTCGGCGCGCTGGTAGCTGGTCTGAACGCGGGGATGTCCTACAATACCTGGCCGCTGATGGACGGCGCCATCATCCCCGACAATCTCTTCGTGCTGGAGCCCGCCTGGCGCAATCTTTTCGAAAACCCGAAGACGGTGCAGTTCATCCACCGCTGCGGCGCTTATACGGTGTTCCTTTGCGCATTGGCGCAGATGATCTTCACCATGATTCGCGCGCCGCGCACCACCCATGCCCGCCGCGCCATCGTCTTCTTTCTTCTCGTCACGGTCCAGGCGACGCTTGGCATCACCACCCTTCTGATGCAGGTTCCGATCGATCTCGGGCTCGCCCATCAGGCGATGGCGATCATCGTCCTCGGCTTCGCCGCCGCGCATTGGCGCGGAACGAAGGGCAGCTATCCGATAGGCGAGAAGGAATTGGCTCGCGCCTGATTGCTTAGTGCCGGGTGCCCGCCAGCATCAGATCCATGTTCTGCACCGCTGCGCCGGAAGCGCCCTTGCCGAGATTATCGAGCAGGGCGACAAGGTTCACCTGGCCGTCGCCCTCGGTGCCGAAGACATAAAGCTTCATGCGGTCGGTGTCGTTAAGCGCGGTCGGGTCGAGGCGCACGAGCTTGCGGCTTTCCTCCAGCGGCGCCACCTCGACGATGTCCTGACCCGCATAATGCGCGGAGAGGGTGGAATGAACGTCACCGAGTGAAGGCGAGCCATTCAATTCTGAAAGATAAAGCGGCAGCTGGACGATCATGCCTTGCGCGAAGCGGCCAACGCTTGGCGAGAAGATCGGCTTGTTCTCCAGCAAACCATGCACCTTCATCTCCGGTACATGCTTATGATGCAGGGCCAAGCCGTAGAGAAAATGCGGCGCGGCGATGTGGTCCGAGCTTTTCTCGTCCTCCATCTGCGCGATCAGTTGCTTGCCGCCGCCGGTGTAGCCGGAAACGGCATTGACCGTGACGGGATAGTCCGCCGGAAGGACGCCGGCGGCGACCAGCGGCCGGATGAGCGCGATCGCTCCGGTCGGATAGCAGCCGGGATTGGCGACCAGCCGTGCCCCCGCAATGCGGTCCTTCTGCGCTGTCTCCATTTCGGCGAAGCCATAGACCCAGTCTGGATGGGTGCGGTGCGCGGTCGAGGTATCGATGACACGCGTCGAGTTCACCCCCTCAAGCATTGCGACAGCCTCCCGCGCCGCGTCGTCCGGCAGGCACAGGATGGCGATATCCGCCCGGTTGAGAAAGTCGGCGCGCATGTCGTTGTTGCGGCGTTCCGCCTCGGGAATGGAGAGAACATCCAGGTCGCGGCGCGCGGCCAGACGGCTGCGGATTTGCAGCCCCGTCGTCCCGTGTTCGCCGTCGATGAAGATCTTTGGAAGCATGGCCGTCACTTTCTCGAATGCTGGGGAAATAAGGCGAAACGGGTGCGGATGCAATCGGAGGCGATGCGGACGTTGCGTCGTGGAGTCGCACTTCGTCCGGTTGCCACAAACCTGCCAAATGCCGGGCAATCCTTCCGAACAGGGGTGTAGCGCAACCTGCCTCCCTTGGGCTTGGGCAAGGGGGAGACGGGATCATGTCCTCCAAGCTGTAGGAGATCCGTACAATGTATCGTACCGCAATCTTCGCCAGTGCCGCGGTCTTGGCTCTTGCCGGCACAGCCGCGGCGCATACCCTTTATCGCGATAGCCATGTGCTGACCGTTCGCCTCCCGGACGGATCGCTCGAACGCATCCACTATACCGGCGACATGCCGCCCCAAGTCAGTTTCGCCGATCCGTTCGATGCGGCTTTCGCTCCCGCGGGCGATTTCTTTGGCATCAGTTCGCCTTTCGCAGAAATGGAGCGGATTTCGGCGGTGATGGATCGAGAGACGGCGGCAATGCTGCGGGACGTCAGTCGTCTCGACCAGCAGGCCTTTCGCAATCCCGGCCAGCTGAGCGTGGATTTCCCCAGCCTGCCGCAGGGCGCGCAAGGCTACTCCATGGTTTCGGTCTTCTCAGGCGGGCATGCCTGCACGCGTAGCATGAAATATTTTTCGCAAGGGCCGGACAAGCCGCCGCGCATCGAGACGAAGACCTCGGGCAACTGCTCGGCCAGCCAGCAGAAGCCGTTGCACGCCGCAGTCCCGTCGCGTCGTCGCGCCGACCCCTGGCATCCCTGGGAGCATTCCAATGTGATCCAGGCAAGCTACCGGCAGCATAAGGAGAAGTCCGATGCCCGTCCGCTCCGCCTCGCGGATGCCTCGGTCGAATAGGGGCAAATGAAGCTGGCGTCGGCTGGCACACAGCAGATCGGCCGCTGCATGAGCGGCCGATTTCAGATTGGGGCCGGCTTCAGATCATTCGACCGGATGAAGGGTCATCGACGTGCCGGCGGCGACAACGTTGAGGCCGATCTGGCCCTGGACGCTGACGGGCTGGAGGTGGACCGAGCCTTCGGTGCCGCCGATCATGACATTGGCGCCGACGCCGACACCCGCTGTCGCCTCGGCGCTCACGCCTCTGTAGACGCCGGCAAGCGAACCGTGATGGTAGCCTGCCGTGGGCGCGAAAACGGCCCAAACCAGGGCTCCGCGCGTGGTGAAGCCGACATCGACGCCGAGCTTCTTGAGATAGCCGGTGTAGTGATCCAGCCTGCCGTAGCGCGAGCTCGGGTGGAAGACGCAGTCGACTTCCTTGGCGGAGCCGAGCAAATAACCCACGCCCCCGCCGATGTCGCAATGAAGATAGCCGATGCGGACCCCGCCACGCTCCCCCTCATGGATGACGACGGTCGGTTCCTGTCTGACCAGATCTGCGGCATTCGCGATGGTTGCGCCGAGGGGCATCGCTCCTGCAAGAATTGCCGCTGCAAGAATCTTTTTCATCACTATCTCCTTTAAGAACGTCCACCAAGCGCATGGCCCGCAAAATATCGAGCCCGCAGCCCGTCGAATGAACGAGTTCGGCGGCAAAACGATCCATCTTTCCCTTGAAGCAAAAGCCGATTCCCCTGTGCGGCCATCCAATTCGGGCCAAATGCGTTCCAGGTGATCGAGCCTCTTCAACCCGGCATCGAATATGCATAGCTTTCGGCTGGCGCCGCCACTGATTCTCCAGACTTGCCGGGCAAACCCATTTGCGACGCCTGCGGAGCAAGAGACAATCAGGGCGGCGGGAAGGCTTTGGATCATGGCAAGACCCGTAATCGGTGTGATCGGCAACCGGCATATCGTCGAGAACCGGTTCGCGGTGCAGATGGCCGGCGAAAGAAATCTCGCCGCCATAGCCGAGGTGGTGCACGGCTTGCCGCTCATCTTCGCCGCCAGCCCAGCGCTCACCAATATTCCCGCGCTGCTCGACACCGTTGACGGCGTGATCCTCACCGGCGCGCGGGCGAATGTCCACCCGCGCCTCTTTCGCGCGGAACCCAGTCCGAAATACGAACCCTATGACGAGAACCGCGATGCGCTGGCGCTGCCCCTGATCGAAGCCTGCGTCGAGCGTGGGGTGCCGGTCTTCGGCATATGCCGCGGCTTCCAGGAAATGAACGTTGCTTTCGGCGGCTCCTTACATCCGGAGATCCGCGAGCTTCCCGGCCGCATGAACCATCGCATGCCGCGTCTCGAAAACGGTGAAATCCACCCTGATCCGGAAGTGGTTTTCGCCGACCGCCACGATGTCAGGCTTGTGCCCGGCGGCGCATTCGCCCGCATTTTCGGCCGCGACACGATCCGGGTAAATTCGCTGCACGGGCAGGGCATCCTCGACCTCGGCGGAAGGGTTGTCGTCGAGGGCATTGCCGAGGACGATACAATCGAGGCGATTCGCATCCAGGATGCACCGGGCTTCGCGCTCGGCGTCCAATGGCATGCCGAATACGATCCCCAGACAAACTCGGTCAATCGGGCTTTGTTCGAGGCTTTCGGCGAGGCGGTAAACGCGCATCAGAGACGGGCATAGAGACCTGTTTCGACCGATGTCGGGCCGCCTGCCCAATCCGTCTTCCATTCGTCCCCTAAGCCTACGTTAAGTCAAACCCTGGATAATAATGCATGGGTTGCACCGCGACCAGGTTCATGGCTGCTGGCGGGACCACTTTTCCCAGGCCAGCTCCGCGGAAACCTGGGCAACTGGCCCGCAAATTGCCAGTCCTGGAGTAAGCGCGGGCGATTCTTGGCGGAGATGTCCCGGCTTGAAACAGGAGGCGATCGGGAATGGCACAGGCGGCGGTCGGAGCGGGAGAGGAAAGGGCGGTTAGCCGCTCGACGGCGAAGGCCGGGGAGCGCTATGAAGTGCTCGATTCCTGGCGTGGCATCTGCGCGCTTCTTGTCGCGCTCTTCCATTTCCCGGTCCAGAACGGCTTCTCCGACAGCGCCTTCCTGCGTTCTTCCTATCTCTTCGTGGATTTCTTCTTCGTGCTTTCCGGCTTCGTCATAGCCAATGGCTATGGCAAGCGCTTGGGCGACGGCAAATCCGTCAGCCGGTTCATCTTCGTCCGCTTCGGCAGGCTCTATCCTCTGCACATTTTCGTGCTCGCCGCTTTCGTCGGGTTCGAATTGCTGCTTCTCGCGTTGCCTCAATTTCGCAACGGAGGTGAGGCGCCTTTCACCGGCGGCGATAATCTTGCGAGCCTGCTCGAGAATGTCTTTCTCGTCCACGGCCTTGGCTTTGCGCATGGCCTGAGCTGGAACGGCCCGAGTTGGAGCATTTCAACGGAGTTCTTCGCTTACGTGACCTTCGCTCTCGTCATGCTGGCGTTCGGCGCGCGGGCGTGGCTTGTGCTTCTCGCGCCAGTGATCGTAGGGCCCATCGCGCTGTTGAAATTTTCTCCGCACTACATGGATGCGACCTGGGATTACGGTTTCGTCCGCTGCCTTTACGGCTTTTCGCTCGGCGTGCTTCTCTGCTGGTCGCAGGGCAAGGCCATAGCGGGCGAAAGGCTGAGATTCGCTGCTGTCGAACACGATCCGGCCGGCCGCGCCGCGTGGACGATCACCGAAATCGCAACGCTTGTCGCGATCTTCGCCTTTGTGAGCGTGGGCGGCGGCAGCGCGATGGGCATAGCCGCGCCATTCGTGTTCGCCTTCGCAATCAACGTTTTCGCGCATGAGCGGGGCCTGATCAGCGATCTCCTGAAACAGAAGCCGTTCCTGTGGCTCGGGGCATTGTCCTATTCGATCTACCTGAATCACATCTTTGTGCAATCGCGCATGATCAATGCGGGAGGGCTTTTTGATCGGGTATTTCATGCGTCGCTGATCGGCCCGATGACCTTTCACGGCGATCCCGTCATCGGCTTCGCGACGCGAAGTCTGGCCCTTGGCGCCGTCATCACGGCGGCCATGGTCTGCTTCACCTTATTAGCGTCCTGGTTCACCTGGCGGTTCGTCGAAATGCCGTCACTTGCCCGGTTCAGGGGCGTCGCAAAGCGCCTTTAAAAGGCAGCTGCGGCGGGGTGCCGGGCAAGAGAAGCCCGCGGAGAGCGATCTTCGCGGGCTTCGCATTT
>JBQCEL010000384.1:0-18970 GCA_051960255.1 Rhizobiaceae bacterium | reverse complement strand
CCGGCAGTTGCTACGAGACGGAGGATTCGGGGCTGGCGCGCTTCGGCCGCGAGGTCATTCGCGAGATGAACCGCACCGGCATGCTGGTCGATCTCTCCCATGTCGGCAATCGTTCGACGCTCGACGCCATCAAGCATTCGCTGAAGCCCGTCGCCATCACCCACGCCAACGCGGATTCGCTCTTCGCCCACAAGCGCAACAAGACCGACGACGTGCTGAAGGCGCTCGCCGACAATGGCGGCGTCGTCGGCTGCGCCGCCTATCGCAACATCACCGGGGATTATTATTGCTCGACGGTGGACGCCTGGACGGAGATGGTCGCGCGCACCGTCGAGATCGCCGGCATCGACCATGTCGCGATCGGCACCGACCGCAGCCATAACCACACCAAGGTCGACTATGACTGGATGCGCAAGGGGCGCTGGACGCGCGGCATCGATTACGGCGCCGGTTCGGCCGCCCAACCGGGCAAGGCGCCACCACCCGACTGGTTCAGGAGCTTCGCCGACCTCAAGCTCATCGCGCCGGCCCTGCTGCGTAAGGGCTTTTCGCAGGCGGAGGTTGACAAGATCACGCATGGCAACTGGATGCGCGTCTATCGCGACGTCTTTCCCGGCTGAAGCGGAGAACAGGATGCATCCCGATAAATTCTATATTGGCGGCGAATGGGTCGAGCCGCTCGAGCCCCGCTTCGAGATGGTCGTCAATCCGGCCACCGAGGAGCCGATCTGCGAAATCGCGCTCGGCGGCAGCGCCGATGTGGATCGCGCCGTCGCCGCCGCGCGCCGCGCCTTCCCGGCTTTCTCCCGGACGACGCGCCGCGAGAGGATCGATTGTCTCCGCCGCATAAAGGACGGCTTCGCCGCACGCCACGGCGAACTCGCCAGGGTGATTTCCGAGGAGATGGGCGCGCCGATCACATTCGCGCGTTCGTCGCAGGTGGCGAGCGGCCCCAACCATCTTTCCGAGATGATGAAGGTGCTGGAGGGTTTTCCCTTCGAGACGCGGCGCGGCACGACGCTCGTCGCGCATGAGCCGATCGGGGTCTGCGGGCTGATCACGCCGTGGAACTGGCCGGTCAACCAGCTGATCTGCAAGGTCGCGCCCGCGCTTGCGGCGGGCTGCACGATGGTGGTGAAGCCGAGCGAATTGTCGCCGCTCAACGCGCTGATCATCGCGGAGATCATGCATGAGGCGGGCGTTCCCGCCGGCGTCTTCAACCTGGTCAATGGCGACGGGCCGACGGTCGGCCAACGCATCGCCTCTCACCCCGACGTGGATATGGTGTCGTTCACCGGCTCGACGCGGGCGGGCGTGCTCGTCGCGCAGGCGGCGGCGCCCACCGTCAAGCGTGTGGCGCAGGAACTCGGCGGTAAGTCGCCCAACATCCTGCTGCCCGACACGGATTGGGAGCGTTCGGTGACGCTCGGCATCGCCCGTTGTTTCGGCAATACCGGCCAATCCTGCAGCGCCGCGACAAGGATGCTGGTGCCGGCGGAGAGACATGAGGAGGCGATGGAAATCGCGGCGCGGGTCGTCGCCGGCTACAGGACCGGCTCTCCCGCCGCCGAGGACACCCAGCTTGGTCCTCTGGTCAGCCGTACGCAGTTCGACAAGGTGCAGGAACTGATCGAGAGCGGCATCGCGGAAGGCGCGATCCTTGTCGCCGGCGGCCCCGGCAGGCCGGAAGGCCTCGATCGGGGCTATTATGTCCGCCCCACCGTCTTCGCCGGCGTGTCGAACACGATGCGGATCGCGCGCGAGGAGATTTTCGGACCAGTCCTGTCGATCATCCCCTATGGCAGCGTCGAACAGGCGATCGAGATCGCCAACGATACGCCCTACGGCCTCAATGCCTATGTGCAGGGCGCCGCCATGAAGCGCGCGCGGGAGGTTGCGGCTCAACTCCGCGCCGGCAGCGTCCATATCAACTATCCCCCGGTCGATCGGGGCGCGCCTTTCGGCGGCTACAAGCAGTCGGGCAACGGCCGCGAATGGGGCGGATACGGCCTGCTCGAATTCCTCGAGACAAAGGCGATCGTCGGCTATGGCGAGGGAGAAGCTTGATGGCGGAGACGATCGCACTCGACGTCCATTGCCATCTCGCGCCGCTGACGCCCGAAAGGACGGCCGGCCTTGAAGGGATCGAGTGGAAGGGCGAAGCCCTTTCCATCGACGGCTATGTGCTGGCGTCGCCCTCCGTCTATAGGGCGGATGCGCTTCTTGCCTGGATGGACGGGAATGGCGTCGAAAAAGCATGGATATCCGTGCCGCCGCCGCTTTACCGGCTCGATCTCGAAAGCGAGGCCGCGGCGCGCTGGACGGAGTGCATGAACGAGGCGCTGGCCGCTGTCGGGGCGGAGCATCCCGGCCGCCTGAAACCGCTCTTTCATCTGCCGGTGCGGCATCCGGCGCTGGCGGCAAAGATCGCGGCCGAAAGGATCGCGGCGTCCGCGCCACTCTTCGCCATGCCGGCGGGTTCGGCAAGCAGGGAGATTATCCTGTCGGACGAAGCCTATGCGCCGCTCTGGAAGGCGCTGGACGCCGCCGGAGCCTTCCTGTTCCTGCACCCCTGCAAGGGCTGCGACCCGCGCTACGAGCCTTTCTACCTGCACAACCTTCTCGGCAGCCCGGTCGAGACGGCGCTTGCGGCGGCGCATCTGGCACTGTCCGGCATTCTCGACCGGCACACAAGACTGAAGCTCTGCCTTGCGCATGGGGGCGGCGCGACTGCCGCCGTCGCCGGGCGTCTGGAGCGTGGGCAGCTGACGGGACGGCCGGGCGCGGATACCGGCGCGAGAAGGCCGCGCGCCGTCTTCCGCCATGTCTGCGTCGATTGCATCTGCCACGATAACGCGGTCCTCGCGCTCGCCGCCGCGGCGCATGGTTCGGAGAACATCTTCTTCGGCTCCGACTGGCCGTTCTCCATGGGAATGCCGGAGCCGCACGCGCAAATGGCGGATGTCGATCCCGCGCTCCGGCGGAAAATCTTTTGCGACAACCCCAACACCCTTTTGGAGAGATATTGGCGTTGAGCCCGTCAGGGCTCTATCCCAGAACCGTTTTCCTGGCTGGTGCTCGCGTCGAGCGCGGCTTTCAATCCCTTGATGTCATAAGGCTTCAAGAGTTGGATGGCGTCTTCGGACGCGACATTGCGGCCCGAGGCGAAGATGATCTTCGTCGAGGGCTCGAGCCGCCGCACCTCGGCGGCGAGATCCCTTCCCGACATTCCCGGTAATCCATCATCCGTCAGAAGCACGTCCACCGTCTCGCGCTCCAGAATCTCGAGCGCTTCCGTGGCGCCGCGCGCTTCAAAGACGGTGTGGCCGAGCTCTTCCAGCATGTCCGCCGTGGCGAGGCGGATCAGGCCGTCATCTTCCACCAGGAGGACCTTGAGCGCTTTGCCGGCGGGTGGCGCGGCCTGGCGGGAGGGCGCCGGTTTCGACGTCTTCGCGGGTTTCGACAGCGATCGCTTCTGCTGATCGCCGAGCACATGCCTGATCTTTCGCGCCAAAGCTTCGCGCGTATAGGGTTTGCTCAGCAATTCGATGCCTTCGTCGAGCCGCCCCCCGTGGACGATGGCGTTGTCCGTATAGCCCGACGTGAAGAGCACGGCGACATCGGGAAGACGCTCGCGCGTCTTGCGCGCAAGCTCGGGACTTCTCAGCGGCCCCGGCATCACCACATCGGTGAAGAGGAGATCGATCGCGACGCCGCTTTCGACGATCGCCAGCGCGCCCAGCGCGTCCCTGGCCCGCAGCACGCGGTAGCCGAGGTCGGACAGCAGATCGACGACGGTATCCCGCACATCCTCGTCGTCCTCGACCACCAGAACGGTCTCGGTTCCGCCGACGGCCGGCCCCTGCTCGATTTCGGTGGTGACATCTTCCGCCTGGCGGATGCGCGGCAGATAGAGTCGCATCGTGGTGCCGTGGCCGGGCTCGCTGTAAATTTTAATGTGGCCGCCGGATTGTTTGACAAAGCCATAGACCATGCTGAGGCCGAGGCCGGTGCCCTGCCCTTCCGGCTTGGTGGTGAAGAATGGCTCGAACACCTGCTCCATCACTTCGGGCGTCATTCCGGACCCGGTGTCGGTCACCGCCAGCATGACATATTGCCCGGGCTTCACATCCGAATATTGCGCGGCGTAACCATCGTCGAGCATGGCGTTCCCGGCCTCGATGGTCAGCTTGCCATGGCCGTTCATCGCGTCGCGGGCGTTGATCGCAAGATTGAGCAGCGCGTTCTCCACCTGCGTCGGATCGACGAGGCTGTTCCACAGACCGCCGGAGATGACCGTCTCGATCTCGATGCCATCGCCGAGCGCGCGGCGCAGCAGATCGTCCATGCCGCGGATGAACCGGCCAAGGTTCACCACTTTCGGCGCCAGAGGCTGCCTGCGCCCGAACGCCAGGAGCTGCGCGGCAAGCTTGGAGCCGCGCGACACGCCCGCGAGCGCATTGCGCAGGCGCTGCTCGGCCTTTTCGTTGCCGGCGACGTCCTTGGCGAGCAATTGAAGGCTGCCGCCGATGACCTGGAGCAGATTGTTGAAATCATGCGCCACGCCCCCCGTCAGCTTGCCGACGGCCTCCATCTTCTGCGCCTGGCGCAGCACGAGCTCCATCTTTTCCCGCTCCCTGGCCTGGGTGCGAAGCTCGTCATTGGCGGCTTCCAGCTCGGCGGTACGCTCGGCCACTTCCTTTTCCAGCCTCTGGCCATAGGACTGGGAAGCCTGGTAAAGCCGCGCATTGTCGATCGCGATCGCAGCTTGCGCGGCGATGCCGACCACGAGACGCTCCGCCCTTTCATTGAAGACGCCCGTTTCATGATGGCCGAAGAAAAGGCCGCCGAGCACCTCGCCCGAGCGGGAGATGACCGGCGCCGCCAGATAGCTGCGGACGGGCAGATGGCCCTTGGGCATGCCGTAATGGGGATCGTTCTTGCCGTAGCGCGGGTCCTTCAGGATGTCCGGGGAGCGAATGACGCCCTCGCCGCGGAAGGTGGGGCCGAAAACGGCCGTGTTGCGCGGCATGGGAAATTTCGAGAATGCTTCGCGCGGCGCGCCCGACAAGGTGTAGAGCATGTAGCTCTCGCCTTGTTCGTCGATGACATTATAGAAGAAGGAACCGAAGGCGGCCCCGGTCAGCTGCGTCGCGGCATCCGTCACGGCCTGGACGGCGTTGTTGAGGTCCAGTTCGCCGGCCACGATCTTTCCGACCTGGTTGAGCGTCTCGAGCGCGTCGGCTTCTTCGCGCAAGGCCTCGCCCATGGTCCGGCGCATCTTCGCCAGCGCGAGGACGCCGTCGACGCGGGCTATCAATTCGCGCGCCGAGAACGGCTTGACGAGATAATCGTCGGCGCCGGCGCTGAGCCCTTCGATGCTCGCCTCTTCGCCCGCCCGCGCCGAGAGGATGATGACCGGCAGGTCCTTCAGCTTCTCGTCCTCGCGGATGGCCCGGATGAGGCCGAAGCCATCGAGGCGCGGCATCATGACATCGGTCAGGACGAGATCGGGCCGCCTTTCGCGGATCAGGGCGAGCGCTTCTTCGCCATTGGAGACCGCCTCGCATTCATGCCGATCGCGCAACAGGCGCGCGATATAGTCGCGCATATCGGCATTGTCGTCGGCGAGCAGGATACGCGCGCTCGCCGTTCCGTCGCCCCTGTCGGGCGAGGCCGGCAGATCCGTCAGAATCTCGCCATTGCCGCCGCTGTCGCCGGGCAGCCAGCGCAGCGCTTCCTCGACGAATGCGTGCGCGCGGACCGGCGTCCAAGGCGCGCCTTGGCTGTCACGGATGTGGTCGGCGGGCAGGTGCGACCTTCCGAGCGGAATGACGACAGCGAAAGCCGAACCTTGTCCCTCCACGCTCTTTGCCGAAATCCGGCCGTGATGGATATTGACGAGTTCCTGGACCAGCGCCAGACCGATGCCGCTTCCCTCGAAGCTGCGTCCCCGCGCGCCTTCGATCCGCCTGAAGCGCTCGAACAGATGGGGAAGCTCGGACTCGGGAATGCCGGTTCCGGTATCGCGGACGGTCAGGACGGCCGAACCGTCCTCCTCCCGCAAGCCGACGAAGATTTCCCCGTCGAAGGTGAATTTGAATGCGTTAGAAAGCAGGTTGAGGACGATCTTCTCCCACATGTCGCGATCGACATAGGCACGGGTGCTGAAGGGAGCGCATTCGATCCTCAGCGACAGCCCCGCTCTTTCGGTCGCCGATCGGAAGTTGCTGACGAGTTCCGCCGTAAACTCCGGCAGGTCGGTCGGCTCGAACACCGCCTGGGTGCGGCCGGCCTCGATGCGCGAGAAATCGAGCAGCGAATTGACCAGCCTCAGCAAGCGCATGCCGTTGCGATGCGCAACCTGTATGCGCTCCCGCTGCTTCGGATTGAGGTCGCCCGCAGTCAGGGAATCCTCGAGGGGGCCGAGCATCAAGGTCAGCGGCGTGCGGAACTCATGACTGATATTGGAAAAGAACGCCGTCTTGGCGCGATCGAGTTCCGCGAGCGCCTCGGCGCGCTGCCTTTCCTGCTCATAGGCATCGGCGCTGGCGATCGCCGCCGAAATCTGGCGCGCGACGAGGCCAAGGAAGCCGCGATAATTCTCGTCGAAAAGCCGGAAAGGGCTGAGGCCCACAACGAGGATCCCGGTCCGCCCCGTCTCGCCGGCCGGGGCGATCTGGAGGAGGGCGGCGCGCTTCGGCGCGATGTTCCAGGCTCCAGTCGGAAAATCCGCGTAAACAGGTCCGTCGAGTTCCAGCTCCAGGCATTGCTGGGGCGTTCTGAACACTTCCTCGACCGGCCAGATCGAGCCCTTGGCGGGCAATATGGCTGGCGCGGCCTCATGGGCGGCAACGCCTGTCGATGCGACGAGCTTGAGCGTCTGCAAATCGGGCTCCGCCATATAGATCATGGCAAACGGCATGTCGTTGCCGTTGGTTGCGAGCGCATCCGCGCCCCGAGCACAGACCTCCCGCCAGTTTCGGACATCGGTGGTGCGCGCCGCGAGTTCCTTCAGAAGCGCAAGCTGCCGCTCGCCGATCACCCGCTCGGTATCGTCCGTGTTGGCGCAGATAATGCCGCCGGGGTTGCCCTCGTCGTCGGGAATCGGGCTGTAGGAGAAAGTATAATAGGTCTCTTCGGGATAGCCGTTGCGCTCCATGATGAGGAGCTGCTCCTCGACGTAGGTTCCCTCGACCCCGCCCATGGCGGTCGCGAGCATCGGGCCGATCTCGGGCCAGATCTCCCGCCAGACTTCCGATGTCGGGCGGCCGAGAGCCTCGGGATGCTTGCCGCCGATGATGGATTTATAGGCATCATTGTAGAAGAAGATCAGCTCTTCGCCCCAGCCGATCCAGATCGGCTGCCTCGAGGTCAACATGATCCGGATCGCCGTCTTGAGGCTCTGTGGCCAATGGTCCGGCGAGCCGAGCGAAGACCGTTCCCAGTCGAAGCGCTTGAGGAGCGCGCCCATCTCGCCTCCACCTGCCAAAAACGTCAGATCAGTCTCGGCGGTAAGGAGAGAACTCATGGAGAACCTGTGATTGAAAGCCCGAGCCCGAAACTATAGAGCGGTTCAGGGCTGGATGGAAACAGTTCTGAAAACGCGGTCGCCAAAGCGACGTTCCATCAAGGCCGTTTTTTCCTCCTGCCAGATTTGGACGGTGGAGGCGACCTTGCCTTGTTCGGTGTCGGTGGCGCCTCCGGCGTCTTGTCAGAGATCGGATTTGGGCTGGGCGCGCATCACCATGCCGAAGAGATCGCGTGGATCGTCCGGGTCCGCGAGAAGGTCGAGCTCGTCATAGCAGGGAAAGCTTTTCAGCTTCTCGTGGACGAAGCGCAGCGCTGAAAAATCCTCGATGGCGAAACCGACGGAATCGAAAAGCGTGATCTGGTCGCGGCTTCGCCGTCCCTCTTGCCGCCCGGTGACGACCTCCCAGAGTTCCGTCACCGGATGGTCGGCCGGCAATTGCTGGATCTCACCCTCGACGCGCGTCTGCGGCATGTGCTCGACGAAGATGCCTGAACGCAGCAGCACCGCCTTTTGCAATTCGGTCTTGCCGGGGCAGTCGCCGCCGACGGCGTTGATGTGGATGCCGGCGCCGACCATATTGTCGGTGACGATGGTCGCGTACTGCTTGTCCGCCGTCGCCGTCGTGATGATCTCCGCGCCTTCCACCGCCTCTTCCGTCGAGCGACAGACCGCGATCTCCAAGCCTTTGCCGGCAAGGTTGCGGACGCACTTCTTCGTGGCGTCAGGATCGATATCATAGAGCCGCAGCCGTTCGATGCCGAGCATCGCCTTGAACGCGAGCGCCTGGAATTCGGACTGCGCGCCATTGCCGATCAGCGCCATCGTCCTCGATCCCGCCGGCGCGAGATATTTCGCCGCCATCGCAGAGGTCGCCGCGGTGCGGAGCGCCGTCAGGATCGTCATCTCGGAGAACAGCAAGGGATAGCCCGTATCGACGCTCGCCAGCACGCCGAAGGCCGTCACTGTCTGCCGGCCCTTTCTCGTGTTTTTGGGATGGCCGTTGACATATTTGAAGCCATAGGTTGCGCCATCGCTCGTCGGCATCAGTTCGATCACACCTTCGGCCGAATGCGCCGCGATCCGGGGAACCTTGTCGAAAAGCGTCCAGCGCGCGAAATCCTCTTCCACGAATCCCGCCAGTTCGACCATGAAGCGCTCGACGCCGACCGCGAGCACCAGCTTCATCATGTTATCGACATTGACGAAGGGAACGACGTTCAGTTTTTCGGGGCGCTCCATTATCAGTGGCTCCGGGTCGGGCGGTCCATGACGCGCTTGCCGAAGAGGCTGGCGACGAGATCGACCACCAGCCTTGCGGTGCGGCCACGCTCGTCGAGGAACGGATTGAGTTCGGCAATATCGAGCGAGGTGACGAGCCCGCTGTCGTGAAGCATCTCCATGACGAGATGCGCCTCGCGGAATGTGGCGCCGCCCGGAACGGTCGTGCCCACCGCCGGCGCGATCGAAGGCTCGACGAAATCGACGTCGAAGCTGACATGAAGCCGGCCGCTCGCTTCCTTCACCCTGGCGAGGAAATCCGAAAGCGGGCGGGCGATCCCCTCCTCGTCGATCATGCGCATATCGGCGACCGGAAGGCCTGCTTCGATGACTCGCACGCGCTCCGCGGGATCGACGGAGCGGATGCCGAGCATCAGAACGTTGGCGGGCGGAACAGGCGCTTTGACCGGTGGAAAAAAATGGCCGAAGCCGGGCCGGCCAGTGAAATAGGCGACCGGCGTGCCGTGCAGGTTTCCGCTCGTGGTCGTCTCCAGGCTGTGGAAATCCGTATGCGCGTCGAGCCAGAGGACGAATTGCTCGCGGCCCTCCTCGCGGGCGCGGAGCGCCATGCCGGCAACCGTGCCGGCCGACATCAAATGATCGCCGCCAAGGAAAATCGCGATCCGATCGTGCTCGCCGGCCTCGAAAGCCGCTCGGGTAAGGAGATCGATCCAGGCGGCGCACTCGGCGAGGTGATGAATGGCGGGATTTCCATGCGAGACGGCCGGCAGGCTTTCGAGGCGCAGATTGCCGCGGTCCTCGACCTCATAGCCTTGCTCGCTGAGCGCTTCCCTCAGCCCCGCGACGCGCAACGCGTCCGGTCCCATCAGGCAGCCGCGCTGGGCGCCGCCCTCGTCGACCGGCGCGCCGACCATGCTGATGATCCCGTTCTTCATGCAACCACCTCGCCTTTACCCGACGAGAATCCGCATTGCAGCGGCGGCGGCAACATGAAAAACTGCGCAAAACAGCTAGCGCTTCCGACATATTGCCAAGGCTGACTGCGCAAAATGACAGATACGGACCAAAAACTGATCGCGCTCCTCAGGCGCAACGCGCGCGCCTCCGTCTCCGATATCGCCGCCGAGATCGGCGTTTCGCGCGCCACGGTGCGCGCCCGCATTGACCGGCTGATCGAAAGCGGCGAGATCCTCGGCTTTACCGTCGTCCTCAAATCGGACGTGCACGGCGCGGCTGTACAGGGCGTGATCCTGATCGGCATCGAAGGCAAGGGCGCCGAGCGGGTGATCGCAGCGCTCCGCGGCATGCCGGAGGTGCAGAGAATCCACACCACCAACGGACGCTGGGATCTGATCGCGGAACTCGGGGCGGAAACGCTCGCCGACCTCGACGCCGTGCTGCGCAGGATCAGGCTGATCGACGGCGTCGCAACGAGCGAGACGAACCTCTTCCTCTCCACCCGCCAGGGCGGCACGCGGCGCGCGGCTGACAAGGCTGGATAAAAAAGAGGCGGGGCGGTGTCCCGGTTCGGCTCTTCGCGCGGATCCTGCGTTTGGCGTCCGGCTCAATAAGCCGTGACGTCGAAACCGAACCGCTTCATTGAAACTTTTTTGATCGTGCCGTCGGCCTTGGCCGCCGCGATGGCCTTCTCGAACACGGCCTTCAGGTCGGCATCCTCCATGCGCATGCCGATGGAACTGCCTGGCCGAGCAGGCCCGCCATCGTCACGATTCTCAGCCCTTTACCGGCGCGCCATTGCACCAATCATGGATCGACAGAGCCATGACCTTGATGGCGGTGATGTAATCGTCGATGGAGACATATTCGTCGTTCGAATGCATGATCGCGGTCGAGCCGGGACCAAAGATGACCGTCGGCGTATGGCCGTAGCTGTTGAGGAAGCGCGTATCGGCGGCGCCCTGGCGGCCGCTGATGGTCGGCTCCTTGCCGGTGATCTCCGTATAGGCCCGGCTCACCGTCCCGCCCGGGACGGTGCCGATCGAGCCCTTGAGCAGCGCGGTGGCCGGGAAGGCGCTCGGATAATTACCGGCCTGGAAGGAGCCCCTATGGGTCGCAAGCGATGCCGCAACATTTGATGGTGCGGCAAAACGGCATTCGGGCGGGCGGGTCAGCCGCCCTCGTCGCTCGCCATCAAATCGACCGGTATGTCGCCGTCGAGGAGCTTTTCCTTCGACAGCAGACCGGCTTCTTCGAGGGCGTCGAAATCGGGCAGGTCACGCAGCGTGTCGAAGCCGAACTGCGACAGGAAGCTCTTGGTGGTCACATAATTGTAGGGCGCGCCGGGCCGGGGCGAGCGCGGTCCGGCGGCGATGAAGCCCTGCGATCGCAACGCGCCGATCAGATCGCGCGACACCTCCCTGCCGAAGAAGGTCGACAGCTCGCCGCGCGTGATCGGCTGGAAATAAGCCACGCACATCAGGACGAGCGCTTCGAACTGCGACAGGGGCTTCGAGCTCTCTGCGCCCTGCCCGGTGGCGGCGCGAATGGCGTCGGAATAGGCCTTCCTTGTCCGGTGCTGCCAGCCGCCGGCGACGGAAACGAGTTCGTAGGGCCGGCCGGCGAGTTCGGCGCGGATATCGTCGATGATGAGGTCGATGTTGCAATTCCTGCCAACGACGCGCGAAAGCCGCTCGCGCGTCACCGGTTCGCTTGCCGCGAAAATCACCGCTTCGACGCGCCCCATCCATTCGCGCCATCTGAGTTCCGGCGGCAGATGCTCGAGTTCGGTATCGAGCAGACGATCATCAGCGCTCGTCTGCTGATCGCCTTTCCGCAAAGGTGAAGCTTGCGCCATCGCTACAGCCCGCAAGGCCGGAAGGACGAACGGCCGGAAAGCACACGCACCGCTTGGGAACCCCACAGCCGCGCGAAGAGACGCCGCAACGCGCGGCAGGAAGGAAGCGGCAAATCGGCACGAATCATGCCGCAAAACATAAATCTTCCCCGCGCTTCACGCCATTGTGCGATCAAGAAAGAACACAGCCGTCCGAAGGAGAGGGCGATTCCATTCAAGATCCCGGCCGCTTGCGTATGGACGAGACCGGGAGGCGGATGAGGGCTCATCTGCACTTTCTGAACTGAATTTGCGCCAGGCAAGGGTAGGAGCGTCGATGGCGCCGTCGATCAGGCAAAGGAAAGCTGCTCGCCGAAACGACGCCTGGACTCTTGACAGTGATTCGCGGAAATGGGATTCTCTGACTGTCTAGATCTGAGAAGGGCTTCCGCGGCGGTGACGTTCGGGGGCCTTTTTCTTTGCGGGTTCAGTCTCCTCTTTCCGGGTTGGATTTGCGGAAAGCCGCGTAAAGGTCGTCCAACCGTTCGGCGATGAATTCCGCGAAGCGCCGCCCATCCTTCGCCTCCAGCGTCAAGGTGGCCTTCTTGGCAGATCTCCTGAGCGCGACGCTGACCGACCGATCTTCAGAAGCCCAAGCCCTTGCAGACGGCGATTCCCCGCCCCTTTCCGGCTCTCTTTTCAGGGCTTCGAATGCGGCATTGAACCGTTCGTCGCTCGGCAGCGAGCGAACATCTTCCCGTGCAAGCATTACAAGCAATTCATCCGTTTTCCGCCCCGAAAGCCGGCCGGCAAATTCCATCCAGCGCCGGCGGCCGGTGCCCGGAGCCGCCCCGATCGCCTCTACAAGCGCCTCGGCCACCTGCCGCGCGACCGCGATCATCTTCGACAGCGCCGCCTTGTCGACCGCCAGCGCCGCCATGATGACGTCCCGGCCAAACGACCGGTCCTCCAACTTGGCGGCGAACGACGCCCGCTCGATATAGGACAAATTCGTCCGCGCATTGTTTTCCTGCCCCTGGCTGACGACGAGTTGGTCATCCGTGAGATCGCGGACGACCGCCCTCACCTTCCGACCGAGTTCCCTGGCAGCCGCGAGCCTCCTGTGGCCGTAGGCGACCTGATAGCGTCCTTTCGCCTGCGGATGCGGGCGCACCAGGATCGGGACCTGCTGCCCATGGTCCCGGATCTGTTCGATCAGCTGCGCAAAGCCGACGGGATCGACGCCGATCCTGTCTCTTATGAACGAGGCGTCGATCATGGCGGGATCGAGTTCGACGATCGTCTGGCCCGCCGCCAGCTGCTTTTCCAGATCATGGGCGCGCTCGACCTTTTCCGTTATCGTGCCGAGGGTCTTGCTGATGCCCCCTACGGGCATTTGACGCCCCGCCGGCGGCGTGAAGCCGGCAAGCGGTCTCGCGCCAGCCGCCGGTGAGACGGGGCGCGCGGCGGCTCCATCGTCCAAGGAGACCTCGATCAGATTCTTGCGCGCCATTACTTCCTCCCCCAATTCGCCCGAAGGAGGCCTTCGATTTCGCCGTTAACCTGGTTCAGCGACGCCATGGCCCGGTCATAGGTGCCGCGGGCGAATTGCGACCGCTCGACCTCGTAAAGCGTCTGCTTGGTGACGCCCGCGTCGGAAATGGCGGTCGATTTCAGCATCGGATGCTGGAGCATCCGGTTGCCGAAGATGGCGCGCATGAACCCGCTCATCTGGCTCTGCGGCCCGTCATTCGGCTCGAAACGCGTCAGCAGATAACGCATCCAGTCATAGCTGGTCCGCCCCCCCGCCCTCTCGACGACGGCCATGAGTTCGCTGGTCATGGCCAGGAACTGGCCCATGGACATCACGTCCAGCATCTGCGGATGAACGGTGATCAGCACCGAGGTCGCGGCGCACAGGGCCGACATCGTCAGGAAGCCGAGTTGGGGCGGGCAGTCGATGACGACGACGTCATAAACGCTTTCGATTTCCGTCAGCACCTCGCCGATACGTGCAAAGAACATGGTTTCCGCCGAGCCGGAGACGATCGCCTTCGGCGTTTCGTGCTCGAACTCCATCAGTTCGAGATTGCCCGGCACGCAATGCAGATTGGGCGTGTAAGTCGAGCGCACGATCTGGGAGAGCGGCAGCGGGTCCTCATAGCGGATCGCGCCCCAGAGCGTTTCGCCCTGGCCCACGTCCAGCTCCGGCTGGTGGCCGAAAAGAGCGGACAAGGACGCCTGCGGGTCGAGATCGATCGCAAGCACGTGATAGCCGCGCAGCGCGAGATATTGCGCGAGATGGGCGGAGGTCGTGGTCTTGGCGCTGCCGCCCTTGAAATTCATCACCGCGAGGACCTGGAGCTTTTCACCGGCGCGGCGAACCGGCACATATTTCGGCGCGCCGTTCTTCTCGTCGAGGGAGCGTCGGATACGGTCCATATCGTCGGGAGAATACATGCGGCGGCCATTGGGCAGCGGCTCGGGACCGTGGCCTTCCGACGCCACCTGCCGGAGATAGCCCTCTCCGATGCCGATATAATAGGCTGCTTCGGCCGGGCTGAATTGCCGGATCGTCTTCTGTGACGCGGGCGGGAAGATCTTCTGCTGGTGTAATTGGAGCTGCCGCGACAACTCCGCCGAATCGGCCGACAAGAGCGACGGCAAGTGTTCCTGTTCGCCTCTGGTAATGGGTATCTGGAGCATCCGGAGCCCTCGAACTGCGCAATTGCTGGTAAATCGTCTCAAACTGCGCAGCTATACTATGGGCTGATTCGTAAAGAATTTACAAACGCTTAACCATCCCGCCTCGCAGCCTGCCATTATCCGCCGGTTGTCCGCGGACAACCGGCGTTCAGGTCAACGCCTTTCATTCGGGTTGCTCGCCTCATGTTCCGGCCGATGCCGCAACAGCTGTTGGCGGTTGTCCGCGGACACCCAACGCCAGCCGGGCTTCCGCTTCCGATGCCTCGCGGCGGCCCTCCCGATGATCCGCCTTGGCTGCTGATATTGCGGGAAAGTCGATCTATTGCTCCATAGGACAGCATCGACAGGCCGTCGCAGCAGGCCCTCGAAACAAGCGCGAGAACGAGGGCGGGTACGCCCCTGGCAAAAACCTGACGCGCTCCCACTCGGGTCGGTGATCAGCTGTCGCGATGATCGACTGACGCGCCGTCACACCAAAAGGTCAGGTCGCGCCACGCGCGCCTTACAGTCCCGCGGCCTTGGTGAGATTGACGCGAAAGCGGTCACGGCGGCGCTGATAGCGCCGGGTCATCTCGGCGGAGGCGTGGCCGAGTTGCTTTTGCACATAACGCTCCTCAATATCCGCCGACGAGGCGAGGCCAGATCGCAGCGAGTGTCCGGCAAAGAGCCTTCCGCGCTCGCCTTCCGGCAGATCGCCGCGCACGCCGCCCGCCAGCGCGGCGCGCTTGACCAGCCGCGCCACCTCCTGATCGTTGAGCCGCTCGGCGCCGACCGCCTTGCCCTTGCCGGTCACGCGACGGAAGAGCGGGCCATGGGCGATGCGTGCGAAGGTCAGCCAGATCTCGAGCGCCACGACCGGGCAGGTGGCGTCGGACGAGCCGCGTCCGATCTCGACCTCGCGCCACCCGGTTTTGCCTCTCAGCGTCACCAGAAGCCCCTTGTCGGGGAAAAATTCGATCCAGCCGCGGCCGTCATCGGTCTGGTCGCGGCCGCAATCGAGGCCGACGATCTCGGAGCGCCTGAGGCCGCCGGCGAAGCCGACGAGCAGCATGGCCCGATCCCGTATGCCACGCAGCGTTCCCCTGTCGAGCGTGTCCAGCATGGCGATCAGGTCGCCGGGCAGGATCGCTTCCTTTTGCCTCGGCGGGGCGGCGTGCTTGTTGCGGATGCCGGCCATCACCGTGGCGATCGCCCGATCCTTGCGATCGAGCGGCTGGCCTCGATTGGCGTAATTCCACGCCAGTGCGGAGAGCCGGCGCTCGATCGTGGAAACGGATTTTTTGCTTCCCGCGCCCGCCGCGTCGCCGGTCGCCAACGCGGTGATATAGAGACCGACCACTTGCGGATCGGGCGGCAACGCCGAAAAGCCCTGGAGCCGGCACCAGCTCGCAAAATGTTTCCAGTCGGACGCGTAGGCGCGGCGGGTGTTGGCGGAACTTGCCGCCTCCACGTAGTCGCGGGCGCGCCCGGCAAGCGCATCGAGATGCGGCGGCAGAGGGAGACTGGCAGGTGCCGGAAGGAGGGAGGCGGAGCCGGCGGATAGCTCCGCCGCCGCGCGCCCCATCTCCGCGACAACGTGGATGATGTCGGGAAGGTCGTCTTCTCCGGAAACAGCAGATCCGCCCTGACCGTCGCTAGCCATCGTCATGCCGCTTCGATATCCGTCTGGGAAAAATCTTTGCCGATGAACAGCAGGGGTTCGTCGGCGCGCTTTGCCAAAGCGTAGGAAAGACAATCGGCAAAATCCAGTGCGGCCGGATGACGGCCCTTGCCGTAGGTCAACCAGGCCTGCGTGGCCAAATCAACCAGATCGGCGTCGACGGGAATGACGTTTGCCTCGATTTTGCCGAGCCACAGGTCGATCTCGGCAAGCGCGTGTTCACCCCGCCGACTGATCAACACCATGCGCGCCTCGAGGACGCATGTCGCGGGGATGAGGCGGATCGGATCCGCGACAAGCGCCTTCTCAAGCTTCGCCGTCTCGGGCTCGCTGCGCAGGATGGCCACGACGGCCGAGGTATCGATCACCATCAGTTCGGAATTCCATGTTCGTCGTAGCCGATAATCTCTTCGTCACTACGGCGGTCGAGTTCGGGCAGCCGCGCGACGCGCTCGCGGATCGCGCGCAGTTCACCAAGCAATCGTTCTTGCGCCACATTGCCGTATCCCAAGCGGCGCAAGCGCTCGGAAAGCGCCTGATGAATGGCCGCAGTCTTCGTGAGACCCTGACGGCGGGCGAGTTCGTCGGCCAGCGCAACGGTGGCCGGGTTCTTGATATTGAGGGACATGGCTTTCGGCCTCCGGAATTCTACCTTTCGTGCGGTTTCTACCTAAAAAATGAGCACTTGTCAAAACGAACGATAAGGCACGATTATCATTCATTATGATCCGCCGACGGGCGCGGCGGTTTATCGGCAATCGAATTGCCAAAAGCGCCGTCTTGTTTATCCTCGCGGCGATGATTCTGCGCCCCGCCCCTCCGCCGCGCCGCCAGGGCACATCCGCCTGGACCTCTTCGGCCGTTCCGACGGCGACCGTGCCGAAATGGCTGCGCCGCGCCGTCGCCGATGCGCAAGGCGTTGCGAACAAAGATGTTGAAGACCTCGCGCTCAATGCCGGCGCCGCCATCGCCATGCTCGACGCGGTGGTGCGCGGGCAGGAGCGCTGGGCCGGCGCCTGGCGGCAGCGGCTGGCGCTTGCCGCCGCGGCGGCGACGGCGCGGCAGACTGGCCGCGTCGATGGCGAGGCGGCGCTGCGCGACGCTGTCCTGCTGACGGCGCGCGGCGGCGACGTCGGTCCCGCCGGCCGTATGTTCTTGGCGTGGCGCCGGCTTGCCACGCGGCCGGCGCAGGATCTCTTGACAGAGAAAAACCTCCGCTTGCTGCTGGAAGACTTCGGCCACGCCCCCGACGATGAAATGGTTGGCGAACTGGCGGGCGAACTGCGTCGGCTCTCTCGAGGCGGGATGGTCGGGATGCTGACCGCAGCCGTCGTGGCTGCCGATCGATGCGGTTTAAGCCGCGCCGTTGGCGCCTGGGTCGCCGACGCTCTTGTCGCGGAGCGCCTCGGCTGGGCACACGCGGTGCCGCTTCTAGGCGCGGAGGTGATTGCGGGTCCCGGTGACAGTCGTCCGCGCCGCTCGGGAACCGGCATTGCAGCGAGCATCGAGAATGACGGCGTTTGGGCAAAGAGCCTGCTCGTCACGCAGGCGCGCGCCGCGTTGCGCGCGATTGACCTGTCGAGCGAACTCGGGCGCCGATCGGAGCGGTTGCTCGCGGTGGCGCCGAGGTTGCGCGCCCGGGCATCCGATCTTGTCGTCGAACGGCTTCTGTCCGACGACGCGATCGTCGCCTCCGAAAAGATCGGCGGCATGAGCGACCGCGGCCTGCGCCGCCTGTTCGATCGGTTGGTAAGCTTAAGCGCCGTCCGCGAGCTCTCCGGCCGCCCGACCTTCCGCATCTACGGGCTGTGACGACCATGGCGGAACCAAAGCCGGCGTCGCGCGTTTCGGTCGGTTGCTGTGTCTTGGGGGAGCTTCATGCGGCGTCGATTCATAAAAATTGAAAATACAAATTGGCTGTTCTGCTCTGGCCGCATTCCGCTTTTGGCGATTTAGAGGAGCGTGTCGCCATGGACGTTGAAATTTCTCAGGCTCAGCTCGAGCGTCGACATGTCCTTCTAGCGCTGCGCTCCTTCCGACGTGGGGATTTTTCGGTGCGCCTGCCGATGCACCTCGATGGGGTGGATGCGGAGATCGCCGAAGCATTCAATGAAATCGTCGAGATGAACCAGCAGCTCACCAACGAGTTCGAACGGCTGGCGCGCGTGGTTGGCAAGGACGGCAGAATCGGGGAGCGCGGCCATGTGCGCAACGCGACCGGAAGCTGGGAATCGAGCATCCGTTCGGTCAACGACCTGATCGAGGACATGGTACAACCGACAGCGGAAGTTGCACGCGTCATCGGCGCCGTCGCCAAGGGCGACCTGTCGCAGCAGATGATGGTGGAGATCGATGGAAGGCCATTGCGCGGCGAGTTTTTGCGCATCGGCAAGATCGTCAACACCATGGTCGATCAGCTTGCGTCATTCACCTCCGAGGTGACGCGCGTCGCGCGCGAGGTTGGCACCGAGGGCAAACTGGGCGGCCAGGCGCGCGTCAAGGGTGCTGCCGGCACATGGAAGGACCTGACCGACAACGTCAACGCCATGGCGACAAACCTGACCAGCCAGGTGCGCAACATCGCCGAGGTGACAACGGCGGTGGCTTCCGGCGACTTGTCGAAGAAGATCACGGTCGACGTCAAGGGCGAGATCCTTGAACTCAAGAACACCATCAACACGATGGTGGATCAGTTGAACTCCTTCGCTTCGGAAGTGACTCGTGTCGCCCGTGAGGTCGGCACCGAGGGCAAGCTCGGCGGTCAAGCCAAGGTCAAGGGCGTGGCCGGCACCTGGAAGGATCTCACCGATAGCGTCAACTCGATGGCCGGCAACCTCACCGGCCAGGTGCGCAACATTGCCGAGGTGACGACCGCCGTCGCCAACGGCGACCTGTCGAAGAAGATCACCGTCGACGTGAAGGGCGAGATTCTGGAGCTGAAGAACACCATCAACACGATGGTCGATCAGCTCCGCTCCTTCGCCTCCGAAGTGACCCGCGTCGCTCGCGAAGTCGGCACCGAAGGCAAGCTCGGCGG
>JBQCEL010000383.1:0-12757 GCA_051960255.1 Rhizobiaceae bacterium | reverse complement strand
TCTCCGGCGTCGGTTCCGGCGCCATCCAGACCGTGCTCGGCGCGACGATCGCCAATCGCTGGTTCAAGACCAATCGCGGCCTCGTCATGGGGCTGATGTCCGCCTCGAGCGCCACGGGCATGCTGATCTTCCTGCCGGTGCTGGCCGCGCTTGCCGAAAGCGGCGGCTGGAAGCCGGTCGCCATCGCGGTGGCGGTTGCGACGGCGGCGCTGATCCCGCTCGTCTATTTCCTCGTGCCGGAAAAGCCGGCCTCGATCGGGCTCACCCGCTTCGGCGCCGACGCGACCGACGTTCCGCCCGCGCCGGTTTCCGGCAATTTCCTCCTCAACACCTTCGGCATATTGCGCCGTTCAGCCGGCATGCGGGTCTTCTGGTTTCTGTTCGCTACCTTTTTCATCTGCGGCTTCACCACCAACGGGCTGGTCGGCACGCATCTCATCGCCTTTTGCGGCGACGAGGGCATTCCGGAAGTCCAGGCTGCCGGTCTTCTGGCGCTGATGGGCATCTTCGACCTGATCGGAACGACGGGTTCGGGTTGGCTCACCGACCGCTTCGACCCGCGCAAGCTGCTCGCCGTCTATTATGGCGTCCGCGGCCTGTCGCTGGTCTACCTCCCCTATTCCGGTTTTTCAGGCCCGGCGCTGACCGTGTTCGCGATCTTCTACGGTCTCGACTGGATCGCTACGGTGCCGCCGACGCTGAGGCTGACGAACGAAAGCTTCGGCGACCGAACCGCCCCCGTCGTGTTCGGCTGGGTCGTCGCCGGCCATCAGGTCGGCGCGGCAAGCGCGGCCTATTTCGGCGGCATCATGCGCGATCTCCAGGGGAGCTACGATACGGCGTTCGAGATCGCCGGAATGCTCGGCGTCGCCGCTGCCGCTCTTTCCATGCTGATCGACCGGGCCGAGCCCGGAGACATCGAGCCTGAGCCGCAGCCGGCATAGAGCGTGATCCGGAAAAGTGGACGCCGGTTTTCCGAAAAGATCATGCTCGTGCAAAGAGATAAGAGCAATTCCAGCAAAAATGCGCAGCGGTTTGGGTCGGGAATTGCGGAAAACAAAAAGCCTATTTCATCAAGCCTGATGCCGTGCCGGATGCCGGCTTGCCGCGTGTCAGGCAATGCTGGGGGATATAGGGCCAAGTCGCTTCCTCGCAGTCCTTTGCGACATGGCGGTTCTGGTTGACGAAGCGGATTGGATCGCCGACGAAATTGGAGCCGTTTTCGGAGATCGTGGCGCGTGCGGCCGAAGCCTTTCCCGCGCTGTTGAGAAGGTCTGGATGGAGTTCCGGGCCGGCAAAGGCCGTGGCGGGAACAAGCGACAGGAAAAGGACGAGCAGCGTTTTCATGGATCACGGAACGTAACAAACCGATACAAAGTTCCATGATCATGTGAAAAATATAAGGCAGGCGCAGGTTCAGATTTCGCGCCCCTTTCGCAATTGCAAAAAATCCGTTAAGAGCGCGTCCCAGATCGAGGGCCGCCCTGCCGGGCAGGCCCAACGGACCAACGCCCACGGTAGTTCATGAATCTCCGCAATATCGCGATTATCGCCCATGTCGATCATGGGAAGACCACTCTTGTCGATGCGCTCCTGAAGCAGTCCGGTGCGGTACGCGAGAACCAGCGGGTCGCCGAACGGGCGCTCGATTCCAACGACCTTGAAAAGGAGCGCGGCATCACCATCCTCGCCAAAGCCACGTCGGTCGAATGGAAGGATTGCCGCATCAACATCGTCGACACGCCGGGCCATGCCGATTTCGGCGGCGAGGTCGAACGTATCCTGAACATGGTGGACGGCGCCATCGTTCTGGTCGACGCGGCGGAAGGCCCGATGCCGCAGACCAAATTCGTGGTCGGCAAGGCGCTGAAGGTCGGCCTGAGGCCGATCGTTGCGATCAACAAGATCGACCGGCCGGATGCCCGCGCCAACGAGGTGATCAACGAGGTGTTCGACCTTTTCGCCGCGCTCGACGCGACGGACGAGCAGCTTGATTTTCCGATCCTCTACGGATCGGGCCGCGACGGCTGGATGGCCGAGAATCCCGAAGGCCCGACCGAAAAGGGTCTGGCGCCGCTTTTCGAACTGGTGCTGAAACATGTGCCGGAGCCCAATGTCGGCAGCGGCCTTTTCCGCATGATCGGCACCATTCTCGAGGCCAACCCCTTCCTCGGGCGCATCATCACCGGCCGTATCGAAGCCGGTTCGGTGAAGCCCAACCAGGCGGTCAAGGTTCTCTCCCGCCATGGCGAATTGATCGAGAACGGCCGCGTTTCCAAGGTGCTCGCCTTCCGCGGCCTCGAACGCCAGCCGATCGACGAGGCGAGCGCGGGCGACATCGTCGCCATTGCCGGCCTGCAGAAAGGCACCGTCGCCGACACGTTCTGCGATCCGTCCGTCACCGAAGCGCTTCCCGCGCAGCCGATCGATCCGCCGACCGTCACCATGTCCTTCCTCGTCAACGATTCGCCGCTTGCCGGCACGGAAGGCGACAAGGTGACGAGCCGCGTCATTCGCGACCGCCTGCTGCGCGAGGCGGAAGGCAATGTGGCGCTGAAGATCGAGGAATCGCCCGACAAGGATTCCTTCTTTGTCTCCGGCCGCGGCGAATTGCAGCTTGCCGTGCTGATCGAGACCATGCGCCGCGAAGGCTTCGAGCTTGCCGTGTCGCGCCCGCGCGTCGTCATGAAGACGGACGAGAACGGCCAATTGCTGGAGCCGGTCGAGGAAGTCGTCATCGACGTCGATGAGGAGCATGCCGGCGTCGTCGTGCAGAAGATGTCGGAGCGCAAGGGCGAGATGATCGAGTTGCGCCCCTCCGGCGGCAACCGCCAGAGGCTCGTCTTCCATGCCCCGACGCGTGGTCTGATCGGCTATCAGTCGGAGCTTCTGACCGATACGCGCGGCAGCGCCGTGCTGAACAGGCTTTTTCACGCCTATGAACCCTGGAAGGGCGAGATCGGCGGCCGCGTCAACGGCGTGCTGATCTCCAACGATCAGGGCGAGTCGGTTGCCTACGCCCTCTGGAACCTGGAAGATCGCGGCCCGATGGTCATCGATCCCGGCGTCAAGGTCTATCAGGGCATGATCGTCGGCATCCACAGCCGTGACAACGACCTCGAAGTGAATGTGCTAAAGGGCAAGAAGCTCACCAATATCCGCGCCGCCGGTAAGGACGAGGCGGTGAAGCTGACGCCGCCGATCCGCATGACGCTGGAGCGGGCGCTGGCCTGGATCCAGGACGATGAACTGGTCGAGGTGACGCCGAAGTCGATCCGCCTGAGGAAGATGTATCTCGATCCCAACGAGCGCAAACGCGTCGAGCGCGGCAAGACCGCCGGCGCCGCATAAGCGAACCAATTTAACTGTCCGCTTGCCTTACAACACTGCAGCACACCATATTGAAGCCACGAAAGCGGATCAAAGCTGCTTGATTTTCGTTAACGCCAGCGTCACGCAAGCGTATTAGAGAAAGGTAAGCGTGGGACCATCGCTTGACGAAGTGGCACGAAAAGTTGTGGAGTTAGGCAATGTCGAAGATGAAATTTCCTGCCACGAACCCGAAGACTATCGGCTATGATACGTCGCGGTTTTTAATGATAGAGCCGGACGTATGCAGGCGTGCGTCGTGGTATGAAACCCTTGGCGCGATGACATTTGGATCTATTGTTGTCGATACTCTTCCTCATCCCCAAGGCAATGGTTTGCGTGGGGATCTCGAAGCGCTCGGACGCGACTATCGACGTGTAGGCAGCCGTGCATTGTCAACGAAAAAAGCAGCGGCGGCATCGTAGGTGGACGGGAACGACCCGGTCATCGAGGATGAATTGAAGCACGCAATTGAAGAGCGCGTGAAGGAAAAGCTGCCTGGAATACAACGGGCGATCCGCACGGAGACCGGCAAAACCGTTCCTGAAGATGTGTTGGCCGGCATATTGGCGGCACCCATGGCCGACGTCGCGACCGAAGTTACGATCCAAGCGTCTTACGCCTACGCTGGCCCCATGCCCAGCCCTCATGTAATGGCCGGCTATGTTCAGCTCTTTCCTGGCGCTGCTGAGCAACTGTTTCGACAGTTTGAGGATGAACAAAAGCACCGTCATCGGTGGGAAGACAATGCTCTTTTGGCGACTTCTCGCGAACGAAGACGTCGCGATGTGGGGCATACTTAATTGCCGGGGTCGGATTGATATGCGCCGGCTACATCGCCTATCTGGGAGCAACTACGGTTGCTGCCATTTTGGCAGGCGCCATTGTCCTTGGAGGAGGAGCCTTGGTCCTTGGCAGGCAATTTTTGGCATCTCATTCCAAAGATGGAATTCATGTTTCAATTGAACCGGACGGCTCGAACTCCCATACGGATCTTCGTAGCCAAAAGACGTCCAGAAAACAAAAAAAATCCAATCCTCGATTGAGAAAGCCGTAATCTCGATCCTGCCGAGCACGCTACAGCTTCCGGTAGTTCATCTTCAGGTCGCGGGAAGCATTGCCAAAACGGCAAAATCACTACTCGCGTCTACAGGCGGGAGTGAGAAGTGAAGGATCGCGTCCGCATAAAGTCCGCGGAAACCCTTTACAAGGGGTGGAGCACGCTGAAGAAGGTCGTGCTCGACTATCGCCGCAATGACGGTCGATGGGAAAACCAGACCCGCGAGGTCACGGACCACGGCCATGGCGCCGCGGTCCTGCCCTATGACCCCGAGCGTCGCACCGTGCTGCTCGTCCGCCAATTCCGCTACGCGGCTTTCGAGTCCGGTCATTCCCAAGCGCTGCTCGAAGTCTGCGCCGGCCTGCTCGACGGCGACGGGCCGGAGGAATGCGCCCGCCGTGAGGCTGAGGAGGAACTGGGCTATCGGCCGACGGAATTCCGTTTCCTCTCTAATCCTTTCATGTCGCCCGGCAGTCTGACCGAGCGCGTCGCCCTTTTCACCGCGCGCTACACGCCCGCCGACAAGGTTTCGGATGGCGGCGGCAGGGCCGACGAGACGGAGGACATCGAGATCGTCGAGATGGCGTTGAAGGACGCCTATGCCGCGACGCAGGATGGCCGCATCATCGACGCCAAGACGATCATCCTCATCCAGCATCTGATGCTGAAACAAAACAAAGCCTGATCATCGGACAAAGCGGCTCGCCGCAACCGCAGCCTGCCCTACCTCCTCGCCAAAGGAGGAACGACAATGCCGAGCCGTACCTACGAACTGTTTGCCGAGGCGATGCGGGACCGCAAACAGATCCTTTGCCTCTATGGCGGCTATCGGCGTGAGTTGTGTCCGACCGTCCTCGGCCATTCGGGAGACGAGGAAAAAGCGCTGACCTTCCAGTTCGCCGGCCAAAGCCGTTCGGGCCTGCCGCGTGGCGGCGAATGGCGCTGCCTGTTCCTGCAGAAGGTGCGCGACGTGCAGCTTCGCGATGGACCCTGGCGCAGCGGCGACAGCCATACGCAACCGCAAGGCTGCGTCGAAACCGTCGATCTCGACGTGAACCCGGATAGTCCGTACAATCCGAAGCGCCGCAACGACAGATAAACCGGCGACGGATTCTACGCCCATGACACTCGCTTCCCTCCTGATCTTCGCCGGCACGCTTTTTCTGGTCGCCGGCTCGCCCGGCCCGAGCGTCGCGGCGCTGATCGCGCGCGTGCTTTCGCGCGGCGTGCGAGACGTGCTTCCGTTCCTTCTGGCGATGTGGATCGGCGAGGCGATCTGGCTCTCCTGCGCGGTGTTCGGGTTGGCGGTGATTGCCCAGACCTTTCATCTGGTCTTCACCGCGCTGAAATGGCTGGGCGTCGCATATCTCCTCTATCTCGCCTGGAAAATGTGGCGGGCCCCGGCGGAGACGGACAAGGAATCGCTGCCCGACGAGCGCCAACCGTTGAAGCTCTTTCTTGCCGGCATGGGCGTCACGCTCGGCAACCCCAAGATCATGGTCTTCTATATGGCTTTGCTGCCGACCATCATCGATCTCAAGGCGACAAGCCTCACCGGCTGGCTGGAATTGACAGCCACCATGGCGGCTGTCCTCATCATCGTCGATCTCTCATGGGCGGTCGCCGCATCGCAGGCGCGGCGGCTTCTGAGGAGCCCCCGCGCCATGCGGATCGCCAATCGAGTGAGCGCCGCGACAATGGCGGGAGCGGCAGCCGCGATCGCAACGCGCTAAAGCATGATCAGGAAAAGGGGCACCGAAGAGATCATGCTCCCAAATTACCGCGCCACGGCGTGATATTCGCCGTTCGGGCGCATATCGACGGCGGCGGCGACGCGGTTCGACATATTGAAGAAGCCGGCGACGGAGGCGATGTCCCAGATGTCGCGGTCGGAGAAACCGGCCCTACGCAGCGCCTCGCGATCCTTTTCCTCGATCACATCGGGGCGCTCCGTCAGCTTGACGGCGAAATCGAGCATCGCCTTCTGCCGCGGCGAAAGCGCGGCGGCGCGATAGTTCATCACCATCATCTCGCCAAGCTCTGGATCGCCCGAAAGCTGGCGAACCGCCGCCCCGTGGGCGGTCAGGCAATAATAACAGTGGTTGACCGACGAGACGGCCACGGCGATCATCTCGCGCTCCAGCTTTGACAGGCCGGAATCGCCCAGCATCAGATCATTGTACATATCGGTGAAGGCGCGCAGCTTCTTCTCGTCGAAGGCATAGGCGAGAAGCACGTTCGGTATGAGCCCGAGTTTCTCCTCGCATTTCTGGAAATAGGCTTCCGTCGCCTCGCTCAGCGGATCGGCGGGCTTGAGCGCGAGAGCGGTGGTCTTTTCTGCCATGACGTCATTTCTCCTTCACATTCGTCTTGAAGATGATGCTAAACAGGCGTCGATTGTGTCATCAGACACGATTTATCGCTACGGTACAGAAAATTGCGGGCGTGAGGGAGAACGCGATGTCGGCCAATGCGAAGACGGAGGAGCCGGCCGGCGGATCGGCTCATCGCTCCAGAACGACTGGAGACCATTTCCAGCGTCTGCTTTTTCAGCATGCCCCCGCCGAGGACATCGAAGACTATGAAAAGCCGGCCTTGAAGGACGCTGCCGCGCTTGCCTGGCAGGCCCTCAAAGGCCATCGCAAGGGCGACAGCGTCATTTCGGTCGACAATGGCGGGCACGTTCTAAGACAAGGGCGGCCGGTGACGGTCATCACCGTCGTCAACGACAACATGCCCTTTCTTTTCGATTCGGTCCTCGCCGAGATCACTGAGCAGGCCGGCGAACCGCTTCTGGTCGTCCATCCCGTCTTCGCCGTCAAGCATGGGAAGACAGGCGTCACGTCGCTGGCGGAAGAGGCGGATGGCGGCGAGGAGCATGACCGCGTCAGCGTCATCCATGTCCATGTGGCCGCGCTTTCCGATCGCGACGCCGCCGCGCTGGAAAAGAAGCTTTCCGCCATTCTCGCCCAGGTGAAATCCGCGGTGCAGGACTGGCGTCCCATGCTCGCCCGGCTGGACCAGGCGATTGGTGAATACCGCTATTCCGACACGGCATTGAAGAAGGAAACCGTCGCCGAGACCGTCGCTTTCCTCGAATGGCTCAGGGACGACAATTTCACCTTCCTAGGCATGCGCGAATATCGCTACACCGGCGGCGCGAAAAGCGGCTCCATGGAGCGGGCCGACAAGCCGGGCCTCGGCATATTGAAGGACCCGAATGTGCGGGTGCTGCGGCGCGGCAAGGAAACTGTCGTCACGACTCCGGAAATCCGCGCCTTCCTGACCGGCCCCGATCCGCTGATCGTCACCAAGGCGAATGTAAAGTCGGTCATCCATCGCCGCATCTATCTCGATTATATCGGCATCAAGACCTTCGACGAGAAGGGAAAGCTCAGGGGCGAACTCAGGATCGTCGGCCTGTTCACCTCGACCGCCTATACGCGATCGGTCATGACGATCCCTTATCTCCGTTTCAAGGCCAAGGCGGTGGTGGCAGGGTCAGGCTTCGACCCGGCGGACCATTCCGGCAAGGCGCTCATCAACGTGCTGGAATCCTATCCCCGCGACGAGCTTTTCCAGATCGACGTGCCGCTCCTTAAGAAAAACGCCGAAATCATCCTGGCGCTCGGCGAACGGCCGCGCGTGCGCGTCCTTGTCCGCACCGATCCTTTCGACCGCTTCGTCTCCGCGATCGTCTATGTGCCGCGCGACAATTACGATTCCCACATCCGCGAGCGCATCGGCGATTATCTCAGGACCGTCTTCGACGGCCATGTCTCGGCCTATTACCCGGCCTTTCTCGAAGGCAGCCTGACCAGGGTGCACTTCATTATCGGCCGCACAAGCGGTCCGACGCCTGTGGTTCCGGTCCAGACGCTCGAAGCGGCGATCCGCGACATCGTGAGGACCTGGGAAGATGCGCTCAGGCAGGCAGCGGCTGAAAACGGCGTCGACACTCATCTCGTTGCCGTCGCGCGGAAATTCCCCGGTTCCTATCGCGACAGCTTTCCGGCCTCGGAAGCATTGCGTGATGCGGCCCGCATCAAGAAGACCGACGCCGCCAACCCGATCGACGTCGATTTCCGCAGCCGCGGCGACCTACCGGCAAACATGGCGGTGCTCAAGATCTATCACCATGGCGCGGCGGTGGCGCTCTCAAGGCGCGTGCCGATCCTCGAGCACATGGGCTTTCGCGTCATCAGCGAACGGACCTTCGAGATTCCGGTCGAGGATGGTTCGACCATCTTCCTGCACGACATGGAACTTGAAAGCGCCGATGGCGGGGAGATCCGGCTTCAGGACGCCGGCATGCTGTTCACCGAGGTCTTCCTGTCGGTCTGGTCGGGCGCGAGCGACAATGACGGCTATAACGCTCTGGCCTACCGGGCCGGCCTTTCCGCCGCCGACATCATGATCCTGCGCGCCTATGGCCGCTATCTGCAGCAGGCCGGCATTCCGCAGAGCCAGGATTACATCGCCGCCGTGCTCGCCCGCCATGCCGATATCATGCGCGATCTTCACCGCCTCTTTGTCGCGCGATTCGATCCAAAGGCGGGAAAGAACACGGACGAAGCGGCAATTGTCGCAGGAATCGAAAAAGCTCTGGAGGATGTGCCCAATCTCGACGAGGACACGATCCTGAGACGGTTCCTGAACCTCGTCCACAGCACGCTGAGGACCAATCATTTCATGCCCGTGCCGGAAGACGAGCCGCGTTCGCTGGCGCTGAAGCTCGATTCCACGACCGTCGACGGTCTGCCCAGCCCGCGGCCATGGCGCGAGATCTTCGTCTATGGACCGGAGGTCGAGGGCGTGCATCTGCGCTTCGGCCCGGTGGCGCGCGGCGGCATACGCTGGTCAGACCGGGCGCAGGACTACCGCACGGAGATCCTCGGCCTCGTCAAGGCGCAGCAGGTCAAGAATGCCTGCATCGTGCCGGTCGGGGCCAAGGGCGGCTTTTATCCCAAGCGGCTCCCCTCAGGCGACCGTGACGCCATCTTCGAGGCCGGCCGCCACGCCTATATCAATTTCATTTCGAGCCTGCTTTCCGTCACCGACAACCTCCACGGCGCGAAGGTCGCGCCGCCGAAGGACGTCGTGCGCCATGACGGCGACGATCCCTATTTCGTCGTCGCCGCCGACAAGGGCACAGCGACCTTTTCCGACACGGCGAACGCGATCAGCCAGGCGCATCAATTCTGGCTCGACGACGCCTTCGCGTCAGGAGGCTCGGCCGGTTACGACCACAAGAGGATCGGCATCACCGCGCGCGGCGCCTGGGAGGCGGTCAAGCGGCACTTCCGGGAGGTGGACCGCGACATCCAGAGCGAGCCCTTCACCGTCACCGGCGTCGGCGACATGTCGGGCGACGTCTTCGGCAACGGCATGCTGCTGTCGGAGAAGATCAGGCTGATCGCCGCCTTCGACCATCGCGACATCTTCATCGATCCCGATCCGGATACCGCGCTGTCCTTCGCCGAACGGAAGCGGCTCTTCGACCTGCCGCGATCGAGCTGGCAAAGCTACGACAAGACGAAGATTTCCGAAGGCGGCGGCATCTACCCACGCACCTTGAAATCCATCAAGCTGTCGACGCAAGCTGCTGCCGCCATCGGCCTCGACAGGACGACTGCGACGCCATCTGAGATCATGAGCGCCATCCTGAAAGCGCCCGTCGATCTTCTCTGGTTTGGCGGCATCGGCACCTATATCCGCGCCTCGAGCGAAAGCAACGCCGATGCCGGCGACCGCTCGAACGACGCGATCCGCATCACGGCCGCCGACGTGCGCGCCAAGGTGATCGGCGAAGGCGCCAATCTCGGCGTCACGCAGCGCGCGCGCATCGAATACGGCCTGCTTGGCGGCCGCTGTAACTCCGATGCCATCGACAATTCCGGCGGCGTCAACTGCTCCGATGTCGAGGTCAACATCAAGATCGGGCTCGCTGCGGCGATGCGGGCGAAAAAGCTTTCGCGCGAGAACCGCAACGCGCTTCTGGTCGATATGACGGACAATGTCGCCGCGCTCGTGCTCGCCAACAATTACCAGCAGACGCTGGCGCTCTCCATGGCCGAACGGCGCGGCATCGCCGACCTCGCCGTGCAGCGCCGTTTCATGCACGGGCTGGAGGAGCGCCACCTGCTCAATCGCAAGGTCGAGTTCCTGCCGGATGAAAAGGCATTGCACGAGCGCGAAACGAAAAACGAGCCGCTGACGCGCGCCGAACTCGGCGTTCTGCTCGCCTATGGCAAGCTCGCCCTCTTCCAGGATTTCGTCGCCAGCGGCCTGCCCGACGATCCTTATCTGGAAGAGGATTTGTTCCGCTATTTTCCGCGCCGCATGGCCGAGGAATTCGCCCCGGAAATCGCCGGCCACAGGCTGCGGCGAGAGATCATCGCCACCGAACTCGTCAATGATCTCGTCAATCGCGGCGGCCCGGCCTTCGTCGCAAGGCTCCAGGATCTGACGGGGCAGACGGCGGCTGCTGTCGGCGCCGCCTTCGTCGCGGTCAGGGACGGCTTTGAGCTTAACCGGCATTATGCCGGCATCGACGCGCTCGATGCGAAGATCGACGGCCGCGTCCAACTCGACCTCTATGCCGAGGTGTGGCGACTTCTGCAAAACACGGCGACGTGGTTCCTCAAGAACAGCCCCGGTGGGGCGCTTTCGACGGAAGTCGCGCAGTTGCGGGAAGCCCGCTCGGCGCTCGAACCTCGCCTTTTGGAACTGATGCCGGCTTTCATGCGCCATGCGCATGAGGAGCGGTTGCACCGGTTCCGTAAACTGGGAGCGCCTGACGCGCTTGCGCAGGAATTGGCGCTTCTGCCCTTCAGCGAATTGGTGCCCGACATCGCCCTTGTCGCCCGTACCGCAAAGGCCGATCTCGACAGGACGGCGCATGTCTTCTTCGCCGTTACCGATTTCTTCCGCATCGGGCGCATTGACGAGGCCGCGCGCACCATCCCAACGAACGATTATTATGACGGCCTCGCGCTCGCCCGCGCGGCCGACACGATCGGCCAGGCGAGGCGCGGCATCGCCGTTTCGGCGCTCAAGCGGTTCGGCAAAGAGGACGATCCTCTCGCGGCCTGGATCGAGGCGGGCGGCGAACGTGTCGCTCGCACGCGGGAGAAGCTTCTGGCGCTGACCGAAAGCGGCGAAACATCCGTATCGCGGCTGTTGGTGGCGTCGGGATTGGTGGCCGATCTCACCTCCGGTTCATAATCGGGCAAGTCCAGGAAATCGGGGCGGAGCTTCCATGGAAGACAGGCGGAACGCTCCGCTCAATCGCGGCATCTGGGGGTGGATGTTCTTCGATTGGGCGGCGCAGCCCTTCTTCACCGTCGTCACCACCTTCATCTTCGGCCCCTATTTCGTTTCGCGCATGGCGTCGAACCCGGCCACGGGACAGGCGGCCTGGGGCTACGCTATCGCGGCCGCGGGTTTTTCCATCGCTGTTCTCTCGCCTGTCCTCGGCTCGATCGCAGATCAGACCGGCGGGCGCAAACCATGGATCGCCGGCTTCGCTGTCCTCCAGATCGTCAGCATGTCGCTTCTCTGGTTCGCCGCGCCGGGTTCGCCTCTCCTGCCGGTCCTGATCTTTTTCTCGCTTGCCTCGGTCGCGGCGGAATTTTCCATCGTCTTCAACGATTCCATGATGCCTCGCCTCCTCGGCGAGCGTCAGATCGGCCGCGTCTCGAACCTCGCCTGGGGACTCGGCTATGTCGGCGGCATGATCGTCCTGATATTCGTCGTCGCCTTCATCGCCGGATCGGCCGTAACGGGAAAAACCATCCTCGGCTTTCATCCGCTGTTCGGGCTTGATCCCGCCAAGGGCGAGGACGCCCGCATCACCGGCCCGATCGCTGCGGCTTGGTATTTTCTCTTCATCCTGCCGATGTTTTTCTTCACGCCGGACGCCGAGCGCGGATTGCCGATAAGGACGGCGGTCGGAAAGGGTTTGAGGGAACTCGGATCGACCTTGCACGAGGTCCGCCGGAAGCCGGGAATCTTCCGTTTCCTCCTCGCTCGGATGATTTATCAGGACGGAGTCAACGCGCTGCTGGCGCTGGGCGGCGCCTTCGCAGCGCAAATGTTCGGCTGGACGATCACCGAAATCGGGCTTTACGGCGTCATCCTCAACGTCGTCGCCATTTTCGGCTGCCTTGCGGCAAGCAGGCTGGATCAGGCGCTCGGCTCAAAGGGCGTCGTCATCCTAGCGCTCGCCTTCCTTGCGGTCGCGACGGCCGGTATGATCTCGACCGGGCCCGGCTATGCGCTTTTTGGCCTTCTCGACCTCAACACAGCGCGTTCCGGCGCGCTTTT
>JBQCEL010000382.1:0-3481 GCA_051960255.1 Rhizobiaceae bacterium | reverse complement strand
CTTCTCCGCGTTAGCCGCCAGGATTTCCGGCTTTTCCATTTCGCGGGCGTGAATTTTCAGTTCGACCCCTTCGAAGCGCGGGATGATGTGCACGTGCAGATGATAAACGGTCTGGCCGGCAGCCGGTTCGTTGAACTGGATGACCGTTATGCCGTCGGCCTCGAACGCCTCTTTCGCCGCGCGGGCCACTTTCTGCACGGTCGCGAAAAGGGAAGCGAAAATCGCGGGATCGGCGTCCAGCAAATTGCGTGACGGCGCCTTTGGCAGCACCAGCGTATGGCCATTCGCCTGCGGCATCACATCCATGAAGGCCACCGTCTGGTCATCCTCATAGACCTTGTAAGCGGGCATTTCGCCGCGCAGGATCTTGGCGAAGATGTTGTTTGAATCGTAAACGGCCATCGGATACCCTCCTATGGCTTCACAAATTCATAGCCGCGTTCGGACGTCAAGACGGCGCCGAAAGGCGGTTGTGAGAAAGGTAGGGCCGCAGGCGCTCGAATATGCGCTTCGTCATCTCGTCCTTGGCAGCCGGGGCGGTGTGGTCGGCCTGATCGCCTATTTCACCAGGCGCGAGGCATTCGGCGTCGCTATCGGCTAGAGTGAGGCCCGACTCCCGTACGATCCGATCTACGGCCGCGAGATAGCCCGAAATCTGCTGACAAACCGGGTCCGCCCATGGGCCGTTAAGATAGATGCAGTTGACTTTCGTCTTGCGGCAGATTCCGGCGATCTGCGCGAGCACGGCGCCATTGCCTGCGTTGATCTTCTTGACATCAAAGTGGCTGGCCCGAGGAAGATTCGCAGGTTTGTCGCGCTGCGCGATATAGTCATTTCTGAAAACCTCCCCGCGCCGTTTATCCGCTCTCCGGTCGCTGCTGAAAAGCACATAGCGCGCTGCCTCTTCGAGCTGGTCGAGATTCATGGTGTCGAGCCATATCCGCCTGAAGCGCGCAATCGGATCCAATGTGCTTAAGGGAGCCAAATCGAAATTCGCCGGGTCCGGCCGCCGCATCATCATCTCCGGCGTCTGCACGATCACGAAGTCCGAGGGATGGCGGTGCTTGAGCACGGCTTCGATCATTTGCAGCGTGCCCTGGTAGCCGTAACCGGCGGTAAGGGCGAGATTGGTCGCCTTCGAACCGCTGAGCTGTGAGAAAAGCTGCGCATTGACGGCATTGCCAAGCGAGCTGTCGCCGACGAAGACAACGCTTCCGAGATCGCCTGCAAGCTTGGCGCGTTGGTGATCGAGCAGGACTTCGAAGGGCAATTCGGTTCGCCCGGCGTGCAAGGTCAGCGAGACCAGGAGAAAGATGCCGACGAGCGCAGCGGCGGCGGAGCCTGCCATCCACGCCAGGAAGGCGCCTCTCTTTGGGCTCCATGTCTCAATGGCCACGGTTTCCTGTTCCATGGAACCGGTCTCAGAACCTGAAATAGATGAAGGGAGAGACGTCGTTCAGCTTCAGGACGGCCGCGGCGAAGACGATGCCGGTTGCAACGCCATAGACAGGCGTCCAGCGCCATTTCCAGAGAAGCGGTTTCGCTTTTGTCGCGGGATAGCCGGGGCTGGGCAGGCCGAGCCGTTCCCACGCGAAGATCTCGTAGATGTTGGGGGCCAGGAAAGCGATGGCAAATGCCCCCGCCACCGGCACGAGATGCGCCGTCCTTAGCAGTTCCATCCCGCCGGCGCCCGCCCAACCAAACATACCCTGCCACATGCGAAAGGTCGTTCCCATATCCGCGGCGCGGAAGGGAACCCATGCTATGACGACCGCCAGAAATGTGAGGACGCGCGCGGCAAGGGGCCACCAGGCGGATTTGCCCATCCGCCTTCCGGCCGGCAGCGCTGAAAAAGCATGGGCGATGAGAAGATATATTCCATGGAGGAAGCCCCAAAGCACGAAGCTCCAGCCTGCACCGTGCCAGAGCCCTCCCAGCACCATCGTCGCCAAAAGATTGAAGCGCCTGCGGTTTTCGCCGCGTCGATTGCCGCCGAGCGGAATGTAGAGATAGTCGCGCAGGAAGCGTGACAGGGTAATGTGCCAGCGGCGCCAGAAGTCGACGATGGAGGCCGCCTTGTAGGGCGATGTGAAGTTGATCGGCAGGTCGAAGCCGAACATGCGACCGAGACCGATCGCCATATCCGAATAGGCGGAGAAATCGAAATAAATCTGCGCGGAATAGGCGAGGGCGCCGGTCCACGCATCCGCCATGCCGGGATGGCCGTGGGCCGCTGCCGCGTTGAAGACGACATTCGCCGGCAGCGCCAGCGTATCGGCGATATAGAGCTTCTTGATAAGGCCGAGGACAAGAACGACCAGTCCGATGCTGATGTCGGACGTCCTGTCGCCACGGCGGCGGTCCAACTGCGGAATGAACTCCGAATGGTGGACGATCGGCCCCGCGATCAACTGCGGAAAGAACAGGACGAAAAGCGCGAAACGGCCGAACGAGCGCAGCGATGCGGTCTGGCCGCGATAGCTATCGACGATGAAGGCGATCTTCTGAAACGTGAAAAAGGAGATGCCGATCGGCAAAATCACCTCGGGCCAGCCCGGATCATGGCCCGTCAGTTCCTCAATCGTCGTGCCGAGGAAGTTCGTATATTTGAAATAGCCAAGCAGGCCGAGATTCCAAACCAGCCCGATAACAAGCCAAATCCGCCGGGCATTGCCCGCCGATCGCTCCATCAGGAGCGCAATGGCGTAATTCAGCACAAGGCTGAGGCACAGGATCCAGAGGAAGCGCGGGTTCCACGCGCCGTAGAAGACAACAGATGCGCCGATCAGCCAGAGGATAAACGCTTTCCGGCTCCATCGCTCCAACAGGAGCGCGCCGAGCAGGGTCGCCGGCAGGAACAGGAACAGGAACTGGAAGGAGTTGAAAAGCATCCGGTCTCCTGCGGCCGAAGCTCCTTACAACGGCCTTCGAGTGCGGACAAGCAATTCCACCGGGGAGCACCTTGGCAATGATGCCGTTCGGATCGTAAACGGCGGAGTGATCGAAAACGCTGACGTCCCACCGTCACTCGCTACATGGTGCGCCGATGAAATGGATTCTGGCCGGATGGCTTCTCTTTATCGTCTCGGCGCTATTCTTCATCGCCGCGGCCTGGCGGGCAGGGGATATGCTCGCGCTCTCGGGCGGCGTCTTTTTCCTGATTGCCTGCTTTTCCTTCCTGGTGCCGATCGTCCAGAAGGAAAATCACTGAAGAAGGAGCTTAACCCTCTTTCCGGAAGGGCCCGTGTTCCTCCAGATATTCCGCCATTTCGGCGACTTCCCGCCTTTCACTCCTGAGATAATCAGCCACCGCCCGGCGAAAGCTTTCATTGGGAATGTAGTGGGCTGAGGTCGTTGTCACCGGCCTGTAGCCGCGCGCCAGCTTGTGCTCGCCCTGTGCTCCTGCCTCCACCACCTTCAGCTTCCGTTCAATGGCGAAGTCGATCGCCTGATGATAGCAGACCTCGAAATGCAGGAAGGG
>JBQCEL010000381.1:0-2219 GCA_051960255.1 Rhizobiaceae bacterium | reverse complement strand
GCAAAACGAGTTGCAATATAAACGAATGCAATTCGAAGCCAAAGCGAACAAAAGAGAAAATTTCAATCACTCGCGCGCGCCAACGGTGGCCGTCTCGATGAGCTTCACGTCGCGCTCGCTGCATATCCGCCGCAATGCCGGGATGGGGCAACGGTCGGTGATGAAACTGCCGACCTGCGAGAGATGGCCGATGCGGACGGGAGCACTGCGTTCGAACTTGGTGGAATCGGCGACGAGAACGACATGGCGCGCATTGGCGATGATCGCCTGCGCGACCTTCACCTCACGGAAATCGAAATCAAGCAACGCGCCGTCGGGGTCGATCGCGGATGCGCCGATGATCGCGTAATCAACCTTGAACTGGTTGATGAAATCGACAGCCGCCTCGCCGACGATACCGCCGTCGGCGCCGCGGACGACGCCGCCCGCGATGATCACCTCTATCGAAGGATAGATGCGCATCCTGTTGGCGACATTGATGTTGTTGGTGATGACCAGCAGTTCCTCGTGATTGAGGAGCGCGCTGCTGACGGCTTCGGTCGTGGTGCCGATATTGATGAAAAGGGAAGCGCCGTTCGGCACCAGACGAGCGGCAGCGGCGCCGATCGCCTCCTTCTCATCCGCCGCGATCCTGCGGCGCGCTTCATATTCGACATTCTCCACGCCCGAGGAAAAAAGCGCGCCGCCATGGATGCGCGTCAGAAGGCGCTGATCGCAAAGTTCATTCAGATCACGGCGGATCGTCTGCGGTGTGACATCGAAATGAGAGGCCAGATCCTCGACCAGGACGCGCCCGTTCTCCTTTGCGATCCGGATGATTTCGTCCTGGCGCGGCGGCAGGTGCATAAGCGCCGTCTCCATTCTTCGCTTTTGTTTCGTTATAATGGAAAGCGAAAAACTGGTAAACTTCGCTCATGCACGGCTCCCGTTCAGGCGATCGGAAGCAGCCCCTTTATGTTCACTGTCGAACCCGCCTGTTATTGGTTGGTTTCGAGCCGGTGACGGTGGTGCGTCGTGGAGTTCGAGCCTCGGCCGGGACGCGCCGGGTACAGGTCGTTATGCGGATGTTCTACGAGCCGGTAACGGGTCCTCGATACGCTATGTGAGGACGGGTTGTCGGAGCCTCTACCCCGCCAATGATCATGGTCCCTGTCGCGCCCATGGTCATCCCTATCACGCCGATAACGGCGGCCTCCATAATAGCCGCCGTAATAGACGCCTCCCACAGGCGCATAATAGTCGCCATAGTATGGGCCGGGGCCGTAATCGTCGTAGAGCACCGGACCGTAACTGTATCCGCTGTAGCCGCCATAGTACCCATATTCATCCACGCAGCCCGACAGCGCCAATGCCGCCAGCCCGATGGCGGCGGAAATACCGACTATCCTGAAAGACATCTCTCGCTTCCTTCTCTCATCCTGCACGGACGGGCGGCCGGTCCGCTTCGAGGAAGTCGTTCCCTGGTCAGAGAGACGATTCGGGGGCGTTCGGGTACCCGCTGCACAATAACGCCTGAACCCGCGGAAGATATCCCTGATCCATCACTTTGTCAGGAGGTGCCGATCCGGCCCGGCCGTTTCACACGTGATTCCAATAGTCAGCCATGACCTTGGGCTTGACTGAGATGTTCAGTTCTCCTTCTGCAAGCGGTGCGGAGCGACACTCTCACGACGCGGCCAGAAGGCTCGCATTTCCGCCAGCGGCGGTTGTGTCGACGCAGATCGAGCGTTCATGGGTATAGGCGGCGGGATTCAGCACCTCGCTCGCGATGCCGACGATTGGGCCCGAGCGATTGGAAAGCGTGACGCGGATCGCGCGCAACATTTCCGCGTCGCCGGAAAAGGCGACAAGATCGAGCGGAAGTTTCATAACATCGGAAGGATCGATCGAGCCGTCCAACGCCGCTAGCGGCAGTCCCTTGTTGAGAAGCGGCAGCAAGGCTTTTGGGGCATCGGGCGCAACGGCAAGAACGCTGTTGCCCGCGGCGAGCGCCTGCACGACCTGCGCCAGAAGCACTTCCGGGTCTGGTCCGAAGCAAAGAACGTTTCCGCGCGGGACCAATACCAACGTGTTCGCTTCGCCGGTCGGTCCGGGCAGATCGACCGGGCCGTAATCGAACGCCCCGACGGCGGCCATGGCGGCTGCCGCCCTGCCGCGCAGAAGCTTGCGCAAAACCGGGATGCGATCGTTTCGGGAGGCCCATGCGCCGTCTTTGTCCA
>JBQCEL010000380.1:0-2058 GCA_051960255.1 Rhizobiaceae bacterium | reverse complement strand
GTTCGACGCCTTGCCGGACGGGGTCATGCTTTTCCAGCGAGAAAGGACGTTCGCCAAGCGCGACGGCGAATTGCGCGCCTGGACATTCCGGGGCTGGGCCGACGCATGGGATTTTTGCGACCTTGCCATGTCCGATGTTTGGCTGCTCACGCCGCCGACCACGGTTGAAATTCTGAAAAGGGGATATCGGCCCGTCTGGCATCCTAGCATCATGAGGGGCTGATACGCTGCCTCAGGAATCGGATTGTCCGTGCTCCCTTGACGACTGAAAGAGAGTGCCGCATTCCAACCCCATGCGCGCGAATTACAGGATGCAGCGGCTTTTCGTGCCGGGGGATCTGGCAGCGGGGGCGAGGATCGAGCCTTCGGCCGCCCAGACGCACTATCTGCTGCATGTTTTGCGGCTGGTGGAAGGCGCGGAACTGCTGCTCTTCAACGGACGCGACGGCGAATGGCTGGCGCGGGCGGCTTCCGTCACGAAAAAGAAAATCGCGCTCGAAGCGGTCGAGCAGGTGCGGCCGCAGCCTGCTCTGCCCGATCTTCTCTACTGCTTCGCGCCGCTGAAGCAGGGCCGCCTCGATTATCTCGTGCAGAAGGCGGTGGAGATGGGGTCTGGCGCCTTGCAGCCTGTCATCACACAGCATACGCAAGTGGCGAAGCCGGGTCTCGACCGGCTGGAAGCGAATGTGATCGAGGCGGCGGAGCAGTGCGGGGTTCTGGCCGTGCCGCCGGTGCGCGAGCCGATGAAATTCGAGGGGCTGCTGGCCGGCTGGGAGACGGAGAGAAGGCTGATCTTCTGCGACGAGGATGCCGAGACGAACAATCCGCTTGCCGCGCTCCAGGCGATTGCCGAGACGAAAATCGGCGTTCTCGTCGGGCCGGAGGGTGGGTTTTCGGAAGCCGAGCGCAAGGCGCTGAGGGCGCTTCCCTTCATCACCGCGATCCCGCTCGGCCCGCGCATCCTGCGGGCCGATACGGCGGCGGTCGCGGCGCTGGCGCTCGTTCAGGCGACGGTCGGCGACTGGTAAACAATTATGAAGCGCGGCATCCCGCCATCGTTCAGGCTGGTGTTTTTCTTGTGGTCCGATTTGATGTGCTGGATGACGGGTTTCGCCGCCTTGCCGATAACATAGGGGCCGAGACCCCACGCAGCGGTCCAAAGCGCGGCGCCGACGACATTCGCAATCAGGAAGCGCCACCATGGCATGTGGACGGCTCCCGAGACCAGCCCGTTCAACTGGCGCAGCACGACCACGAAGCGGGCGGTGACGACGATATAGACGCCTCGCCGCTTGAACATCCCCTCCAAGCGGTCGAGACGCTCGGGCGTCAGCTTGACATAGGAGCCGAAGCGGCGAAGCAGCCGGCTGCCGCCATAATGGCCGATTGCATAGCCCGTACTGTCGCCCAGAACCGCGCCGCAGAAGATGGCGATCAGCGCGACCGTCAGGTTGATTGTACCACTGGCCGCGAGCGCGGAGGTTGCGACCACCAGTGTTTCGCCGGGCAGCGGCGCGCCCATCGATTCCAGGTAGATAACAATGAACACCGCCAGCGAGCCATAAGCGGCGACATAATGTTGGATTTCCTGCATGAACGCCGCTCGATGGTTGCCGGTTAAGAGGAACAGGATCGCAGAAAATTCGTTCCGCGTCTGCGGGTGTTCAGCTGACCCCCCGGTGCAGCGGGGAATAAAGTGGAAATATTCGCGGGACAGCGCCCCCCTCTGTCCTGCCAGACATCTCCCCCACAAGGGGGGAGATTAGCCTTCATCAGTGCCGCAGCCACTCTCCAACGTTGCAGAATGTGAGCCGGCGAAAGCGGGCGGCGTGATCTCCCCCCTTGTGGGGGAGATGGCCGGCAGGACAGAGGGGGCGCGGAGGAATGCGGCTTTGCAAGGAAAGCGGCCGACCCTTGCCCCCAAAAGTGCTTTCCGATAGGACGCCGAGTGTTGGGGGGGGGTTGGGACAACCCCCCAACCCCAACAAAACAACAATGACCCCCCACCCCCACCCCGGCCGCGAAAACCCCCCCAAAAAAAGCGCCGCAGCCGCCCCG
>JBQCEL010000379.1:0-22762 GCA_051960255.1 Rhizobiaceae bacterium | reverse complement strand
CTCGTCGTGTTCTTGCCGAGATGCAGCATCTTGGTGCCGCTATCGACCTGCTGGAACCCGTTCGACACGGCGATCGAGTAGAATTCGCCGCGCGAATTGTCGCCGCGCAGGATGCAGGAGGGATATTTCCAGGTGATCGCCGAGCCGGTCTCGACCTGGGTCCAGGAAATCTTTGAATTCCTGCCGCGGCAGTCGCCGCGCTTGGTGACGAAATTGTAGACGCCGCCCTTGCCCTCGGCGTCCCCCGGATACCAGTTCTGCACCGTCGAATATTTGATCTCGGCGTCGTCCATCGCAATCAGTTCGACCACGGCGGCGTGAAGCTGGTTCTCGTCGCGTTGCGGCGCCGTGCAGCCTTCCAGATAGGAGACGTAGGCGCCCTCGTCGGCGATGATCAGCGTGCGCTCGAACTGGCCGGTGTTGCGCTCGTTGATGCGGAAATAGGTGGAAAGCTCCATCGGGCAACGCACGCCTTTCGGCACATAGACGAAGGAGCCGTCTGTAAAGACGGCGGAGTTGAGCGTCGCATAGAAATTGTCGGAGGTCGGCACGACCGAGCCGAGATACTTCTTCACCAGTTCCGGATGCTCGCGGATGGCCTCGGAGATCGAGCAGAAGATGACGCCAGCAGCCGCCAGTTCCTTCTTGAAGGTCGTGACCACCGATACGGAATCGAAGACGGCATCGACCGCGACACGGCCAGACTGATAGACATTGTCGTCGCCGATCTCGCCGTCGAGTTCGCTGGGGTCCGCCTGCTTGCGCACGCCCGCAAGGATTTCCTGCTCCTTCAGCGGGATGCCGAGCTTCTCATAGGTCTTGAGAAGCTCCGGATCGACCTCGGCGAGCGATTTCGGGCCGCTCATATTCTTCGGGGCGGCATAGTAGGAAATCGCCTGGAAATCGATCTTGGGATAATGTACGCGCGCCCATGTCGGCTCGTCCATGGCGAGCCAGCGCCGATACGCGCCAAGCCGCCATTCGAGCATCCATTCCGGCTCGCCCTTCTTCTGCGATATGAGCCGGATGATGTCTTCGTTCAGACCGGCGGGCGCCTTGTCTGTCTCGATATCCGTCTCGAAACCGTATTTGTACTGATCAACGTCGATCTTGCGGACGCGCTCGATCGTCTCCTGCACAGCAGGCATTCGCGTTCTCCATCCTCGCCGGGGTCAAGGCCCGGCAGTTGTAAACGTCGCTGTCGGCCGCGTGGCAGCCTCAGCCCTCATGTAGTGCGCGCCGCAGCAAAAATACACCCCGTTCAGAGGCGATACGCTTCAACACGCAATCCCTTCCGGCAGGGTCATGCCGGCAGAATCCGTTCTAGCCCTTCAGGCCGCCTCTTTCCGCGCCGCGCGGCGGACAATGATGCCCTTGAAAGCGCTATGGAACAATTCCACGTCGCGATCCGTCGTCGCCGCTCCGATCGAGATACGCAATCCACTCTCGCCGTCATGCCCCATCGCTTCCAGCACATGGCTTGGCCCGACGCGACCGGAAGAGCAGGCCGACCCGGCCGAAAGGGCGACGCCGGCAAGATCGAAGGCGATCTGCCCTGTCTCCGCCTTCAGCCCCGGCAGGGCGAAGAAACTGGTATTCGGCAGGCGCTCCGCGTTTCGGCAATAGATGACGGCATCGGGCGCGAGCGCAAGAATATCGGCCTCGATGGCATCGCGGCGTTGCCGCACATCATCCATTTCGTCGAGATGCCACAGCGCCTGCCGTGCCGCGGCGCCAAAGCCCGCGATCGCCGCCACGTTTTCCGTCCCGCCGCGATGGCCCTTTTCCTGTCCGCCGCCGGAAATCAGCGGCGCGGGCATCAGGAGATCGGACGCGGCGACAAGTGCGCCGGCGCCTTTCGGGCCGCCGATCTTGTGCGCGGAAAGGATCATGAAATCCGCATAGCCAGCCGACATATCAAGCGGAATCCGGCCTGCGGCCTGCACCGCGTCGAGCACGACGACCGCGCCCGCCTCGCGGGCGATGCGGCCGATCTCTACGACCGGCTGGATGACGCCCGTCTCATTGTTGGCGACATGAAGGGCGACAAGCGCCATACCCTCTGACTTGTCGTGCCTTGCAAGCAGATCGCGGAGCATTCCGAGATCGAGGACGCCATCGGTATCGACGCCGATGACGCTGATCCGATCGGACGGAAAGCGGCCGCCGCCAAGAATGCAGGGATGGTCCGTCGCCGAGACGTAGAGCCGCGCCATCTTGAGAGGCGACCGCCCCATGCGATAATCCGGCGTCAGCGCCATCTGCGCCGCCTCGGTCGCCCCGGAGGTGAAGACCACATGCTCCGGCTTCGCGCCGGCAAGCGCCGTCACTTCGGCCCGCACTGCTTCGATCACATGCCGCGCGGCGCGCCCTTCCGCATGAACGGACGAAGCGTTCGCCGCCATATCTATCGCCTCGAGCATGGCTGCGCGCGCGGCCGGCAGAAGCGGCGCGCTTGCATTCCAGTCGAGATAGGCTCGTGCCGTCATGGCTCTCATCGGTTCTTTACCGCGTTCGCAGCGGATATGGCGTTATTTCCTTGAAATCACAGGGCAAGACGTCATATCTAGCCGCTCTGCGGCGGAGTTGGCGCGGAATTATAACCGCTCCACTCAAGTTTGAACAGTTCTAAGCCAGCTTCTAGGGAGGCGGTTGCCTTACGTCAAGGCGATCATGCCGCCTTATCGCATGAGCGGCGGCACGTGGAGTATTCGTATGCCCGAGGTCATTTTCAACGGTCCGGCCGGAAGGCTGGAAGGACGTTACCAGCCTTCCAAGGAGAAGAACGCGCCGATCGCCATCGTTCTCCATCCGCACCCGCAGTTCGGCGGCACGATGAACAACAAGATCGTCTATGATCTCTTCTACATGTTCCAGAAGCGCGGATTCACGACACTTCGCTTCAATTTCCGCGGCATCGGCCGCAGCCAGGGCGAATTCGACCACGGCATGGGCGAGCTTTCGGATGCGGCCGCCGCGCTCGACTGGGTGCAGTCGCTACACACCGATTCGAAGAGCTGCTGGGTCGCCGGCTACTCCTTCGGCGCCTGGATCGGCATGCAGCTTCTGATGCGCCGCCCGGAAATCGAAGGCTTCATCTCCATCGCGCCGCAGCCGAACATCTATGATTTCTCGTTTCTCGCCCCCTGCCCGTCTTCCGGCCTCATCATTCATGGCGATGCCGATAAGGTCGCACCGCCAAAAGACGTCCAGGGCCTGGTGGACAAGTTGCACACCCAGAAGGGGATAACAATCACGCAGAAGATCCTGGCTGACGCGAACCACTTCTTCTCCAATGACGGCGAATTGCTGATAGAAGAATGCAGCGATTATCTCGACCGTCGGCTCGCCGGCGAGCTCGCCGATCCACGACCGAAGCGGCTTCGATAATAAAACAAATCGAGATTTTTGCTTTATCAGCGGTGGATATTCTGCCGAAGAAGCAAACCGACGGTTGACCTCCTCTCGACATGCAGGTGAGCGCGTGGCACGTTTTTTGTGCGAATCAGCTCTTCAGCCGAGGGGATTAGGAAATGCCCAAATTCGAAGTCTATAAAGACAAGAAAGGCGAGACACGCTTCCGCTACCGCGCCAGCAATGGCGAGGTTATGTTCAGTTCAGAAGGTTACTCGACCAAGGCCTCGGCGATGAAGGCCATTGCGTCGATCAAGAAAAACGTAGCCGAAGCTCCCGTCGAAGAGCCGGCCGCGGCGGCGCCCAAGGCGGCCAAGGCCCCCGCGAAGTCGGCAGCCAAGCCAAAGGCGGCGGCTGCTCCGAAAGCCAAGGCGGCCGCCAAGCCCAAAGCCGCGGCAAAGCCCAAGGCTGCCTCGAAAAGCAAGGCCGCTACGCCGGCCTGAGGCCTGTGCCAAGCAGGGCAATGGTGTTGACTTATTGAGGGACGCCTAACGTTCCTCTATCTCTGTGTGATGTATCAGCCGCCCCTTTTTCGCGAAACTCGCCCCGAGGTGCTGCACGAACTCGTTCGGGCGCACCCTTTGGGATTGCTTGTCAGTGCCGGTTCGGACGGACCGGTCGCCGATCTCATGCCTTTCCTTCTTGACACGGAGACCGGCGCGCATGGCCGGCTTCTGGCGCATATGGCGCGCGCCAATCCGCAATGGCGCATCATCAGCGACAATCCGGGCAAGCCAGTGCTCGTCGTGTTCCAGGGCGTCAACACCTATGTGACGCCATCCTGGTACGAAACAAAGCGGGAGACCGGCAAGGTCGTCCCGACATGGAACTACGCCATCGTCCAAATCCGCGGCACGGCGCGGATTTTGGACGATCATGATTGGCTGGCCTGGCAGATCAACAAGCTGACCGACACCCATGAAGGCAAGCGAGAACACCCCTGGCGCGTTTCCGACGCGCCGGAACCGTTCGTCGACGCCCAGATCAAGGGCATTATCGGGCTGGAGATCGCAATCGAAAGCATCGAGGGCAAATGGAAGGTGAGCCAGAACCGTCCGGCTGCCGACCAGAAGGGCGTGATCGAAGGGCTCGAGGCGAGTCCCGATACGGCCGGTGCGGCCGAGATGTCGGAACTGGTCCGGCGGTTCGGAGCAAAGTCCTCGGAGTAATATCCGGTTCTTATGATCGATCGCTGGGTGCTGCCGAAGAGTCAAAACCTGAGACCTCTGGCTCAAGTTGCTGCAAGCCAAGTCAGAGATTGACCACAACCCCACCCGTGACGGCCTCGCGACAGCCCGTGGTCGAAGGCCATGTGAGCGGCAGGCCGCGTTTCGCCCTGACGGCGAGATAGGCCCAGGCTTCCGCCTCCGTGAAATCGCCGCTCAGGCCAACATCCTCGGCAAGAACCACTTCGGCGCCTTCGGCCTTTTCCCTGAGATCGGCAACGATATACGGGTTTTTGCGGCCGCCTCCCGCAACAATCCAGAGCTTCGGCCTTTCCGGAAGATGATCGGTCGCCTTCATGATCGCCTCCGCCGAAAGAGCCGCAAGCGTGCGGGCGCCATCGGCAAGTTCGAGACCTTCGACGCCGGCGAGGGTGAAATCGTTGCGGTCAAGCGATTTTGCCCCGCTCCGCGCGAAGAAGGGATTTTCGAGATAACGCGCCACGACCTCCCCGTGGACGACGCCCTCGCTAGCGATGGCACCGTCGGCGTCGAAAGGTGCGCCCCCTTCCCGCGCGACCCACTGGTCGATCAGCGCGTTGCCGGGGCCGGTATCGAAGGCGATCGGATCGCCCTTTTCCGGGATATAGCTGACGTTCGATATCCCGCCGATATTCACGAAAACGATCGGAAAGCGCCCGGCGAAAGGCGACGGAAGCGTCCGCGCCAGCGCCGCATGATAGGCGGGAACGAGTGGCGCGCCCTGCCCTCCATGGATCACGTCGTTAGCGCGCATGTCATAGACGACCGGTAGCCCCGTTTCGGACGCCAGAAGCCCGCCATCTCCGATCTGCACCGTCAGGCCGACATGAGGGCGATGCAGCACCGTCTGGCCGTGGAAGCCGATCAGTTCCGGCTCTCCCCACCGCGCGGCGTCGGATGCCAGAAACTGGCGCACCGCATCGGCGTGGAGCAGCGTCAGTTCCCGTTCGATCGCGGCAAGGTCGCCCGGGCGCTCGTCCCGAACCTTGATCGCTTTCGCCGTTTCGAGCGCACCTTCCAGCCGTTTGCGGAATGACGCCTGATACGGGACGAACAGACCGGGGCCGATCTCGAGCACGGACTCTCCATCCGTCCTCAGAACGGCGAGGTCGATGCCGTCCATCGACGTACCGCTCATCAGCCCTAGCGCGCAGATCGGCGTCATTCGACCCTTATCCTTGTGATTCCCGTCCGCACAATGCTAATGGGCCGCATTCCGATTTTCCATTCCGCCTGCGCTTCGGGAAAGCATTCCATGGCCGCCTTTAAATCCGAATTCCTGCACACGCTCGCGACACGCGGCTTCATCCACCAGATTTCGGATGAGTCCGGCCTTGACGCGTTGATGGCGAAGGAAACCGTCACCGCCTATATCGGCTTCGACCCGACGGCGCCGTCGCTGCATGCCGGCGGCCTGATCCAGATCATGCTGCTCTACTGGTTGCAGCAGACCGGCCACCGCCCGATCTCGCTAATGGGCGGCGGCACCGGCATGGTCGGCGATCCTTCCTTCAAGGAGGAGTCGCGTCAACTGATGACGGTCGAGATGATCGAGCAGAACATCGCCTCCATCAAGCGCGTCTTCTCGAATTATTTGAAATATGGCGACGGGCCGAAGGACGCCCTGATGATCAACAATGCCGACTGGCTGCGGGGCCTCAACTATCTGGAGTTCCTGCGCGATGTCGGTCGGCATTTCTCGGTCAACCGCATGCTGTCCTTCGACAGTGTCAAGACGAGGCTCGACCGGGAGCAGTCGCTCTCCTTCCTCGAATTCAATTATATGATCCTGCAGGCCTATGATTTCGTCGAATTGAGCAAGCGCTATGATTGCCGCCTGCAGATGGGCGGTTCCGATCAATGGGGCAACATCGTCAACGGCATCGATCTCGGCCATCGCATGGGCACGCCGCAGCTTTACGCGCTGACCTCGCCGCTCCTCACCACCGCGTCCGGCGCGAAGATGGGCAAATCGGTGAATGGCGCGGTGTGGCTCAACCCGGACATGCTCTCGGCCTACGAGTTCTGGCAGTACTGGCGCAACACCGAGGACGCCGACGTCGGCCGCTTCCTGAAGCTCTTCACGGCGCTGCCGCTCGACGAGGCGGAAAGGCTGGGGGCTCTTCAGGGCGCCGAGATCAATGACGCCAAGAAGGTGCTGGCGACGGAAGTCACGGCCATGCTGCATGGCCGCGCGGCGGCGGAAGCGGCGGAAGCCGCGGCGCGCACGACCTTTGAGGAAGGCGGCTTGTCGCAGGACCTGCCCACCGTCCAAGTCGCGGCGTCCACGATTGATGGCGGGGTCGGCATCCTGTCGCTTTTCGTCACGGCCGGCCTCGCCGCCTCGAACAGCGAGGCGCGGCGGCATGTGCAGGGCGGCGCGGTGCGTCTGAACGACCAGCCTGTGAAGGACGACCGCTATATTGTCGGGCGGCAGGACGTCACTTCCGATGGCGTCGTCAAGCTTTCGCTCGGCAAGAAAAAGCACGTGGTGGTGCGGCCGGTTTGACCCCCGCTTATTGATACTCGAAAATCGAGCGGAAGATCCCCGGAGCGATCAACGACACCGGATTGACCTGGAGGGTCGGCTTTTTGGCGTCGCCGGAAAGCTTGTAGGTTATGCCGATCAGGCCGCGGTCGCGGCCATTGCCGAGAAGCAGGCCGACGATCGGGATGTCGGCGAATAGCCGATTGATGCCATAGGCGGGCATGAAGGTCCCGGTCATGTCCATATTGCCCTGCTTGTCGTACATGGTCCCCTGGAAAGTAGTGCCGATTACCGGCCCCCTGAGCACGCCGCGCTCCAGCTTCAGATAGCCATCCCCCTTCTCGATATGCGCAGCGGCGCGTTCAAACGGGACGACCGAGACGTCGATTTTGCGGTTCAGCGCCTGGTCGAGCGAGCGCCTCTCGCCGGAGGGGGCCGGAGAAGGCGTCGAGACGAGCGAGCGCAGGCGCGGCTCGTTGACGACCTTGAAATTCTTGACAACGGCTTCGCCATGCAGCGGGCTATCCTGCGTCCCGGTCAGGGACATTCGGATGGTGCCGCCGCGCATGTGCTCGTAGATGTCGAGGAAGCGCAGCAACTGGCCCGCATCGGCGGCCTGAAGCTCCACCGTCTTCGTCTGCCCTGGCGAGGAGGTTTCGACAGAAACTTTGCCGCCCGAATCCGACAGCGCCCTGACCGAAAGATCGCCGAGGCCGCCAGCGGCGCTGCGATAGGATAGCTTCACTTTCTTCAGCGTCTCGTCATTGAAGCCCGTGACCTGATCGACGGCCGCGCTGATGCTGACCGGCGATCCGCCCGAGACCTCCTCGGCCGCCTGCGTGCTCGAGCGGGAAGAAATTTGCTTGATCAGTGGCCGCGCGTCGAACGCGTCGCCTGTCACGGTGATCGAATAGCCGCGTCCGGAACGTTTCACGTCCACGGCAACGTCGTCGTCCGGGTTGAGCGCCAGCGAGGAAAAATGCGCATCCGAGAGAGAATCATCCGACAGCCTGATCGTGCCCGACGCGCCGAAGCTCTTGCTGGAGAGCTTGAACGACGAGAGCTTCGTTGTGCGCCCATCCTTGTCCAGCGTAAATGAAACCGTCGCGGGAATGCCGCTCCCTTTGCTCCAGCCGACCCAAGGCAAGCTGAGCTTTGCCTTGCCGAGATTGGCGCTAATGGTTTCCGGATGGCCAGGCGACGCGTCGATGTCGACCGTAACCGGCCCCGAAAGGATCGTGCTCAGCCCCGGCAGCATCTTCGCCCGGTCATCATCATCGAGATTGAGCGAAATCTTGCGCACGGCTTTTTGCGTCGGCGATTTTCCGAATGGCTCCAGGAGGGAAACGGTGGCGGGAATGCCGTTGAGCTTCGCCTTCGCATCAATATCGGCGCGGCCGGGCTCTATCGTTATCGATCCGTCGGCGTCACTCACCTTCTGCCCGTCGATCGGCTTCGCGACGGAGAGGTCGCTGTAGTCGAGCGATACTTTCCAATCGAGCGCATCTCTCGGCACGCCGCGGGAAAGCGGCACTTCAGCGGTCACGTGCCCTGAAACCTTGCCGCTGAAATCGTCCGGCGCGAAGTCGATCTGGCTCATCGCGTCGATCGGCTCGTAAGACGCGAGTTCCGTGATTGCCGCCGCATCGCCGGCGACATCGAGTTCCAGCGCGCCGATCAGAGGCGGAACATTGACATTTCGAAGTTTGAGGGTGCCGTTGCTGGCCTCTACTGCCTTGCCGCTCGGAAGATAGACGGTGCCGCTAGAAAGGGAGATATCCACGTCGGTTCCCTTGAAATCGATTGCGCCATTGCCGTCGCGCACCGGGGGAATCTGGCCCGCGATATCGAAACGCGTCCCGCTGACTTCGAAATGGCCGAAGATTTCCTTGTCGTTGAGCGGCACGCCGTTGCCGAGCCTGCCGGTCGCCACACTGAATTGGAGGGTGCTGTTGCTGACTTCCCCGCCGAAAGCGTTATCGAGGAACCAGCGCCGCGCGGGCGCCGCGGCAAACCAAGGCCAAAGCTGCTTAACCTGTTGCAGTGGCATTTTCGGCACGGAAAGGGCGAGAAACATGCCGGGCGCCTTTCCGGACGCGAACACGATGGCGCCCGTTCCGCCCATTTCGCCGCCGAGCGTGCGAAGGTCGATCTGTCCAAGGGTCAGTTCACCCGATGCCGAATGGTACTCGCCATTCACGCGCGCCATGAAGGCGACGGCAGCCTCGGGAGAATCGGAAGGCGCGGCGATCGAATCGCTGGTGACGAGCGAGTAGCTATAGGACGGGCCGTCGCCACCCGCGTTAACGGGCAAGATCGGCTCCACCTCGCCTCGGAAATTCAGCCGCGTATGCCCGGCCGTCAGCAGCAATCGGGCTACATCTATCTTCTGTACATGCTCGGCGAGCAAAAGCGATACCTCACCACTGAGGGACGTTGCCCCGTCTTCGCCGAAATCTACCGCCGCATTCTCGAAACCCACATTCGCGGAAAGGCGGGCAGACCCGCTCGCGTCGTGCTCATGCCCGGTAAGCGTGACGGCAAAGCCGCCGACCGGGCCGACGCGGGCGCCGTCTTTCGGCGGCGGCTGGACGGGGGCGTCGGGATTAAGCCGCTTGCCGGAAAGCTTGAGGTCGAGGCTGGAGATTCTGCCTGCGCTGTTTCTCGCCGCCGAACCCGACAGGCTCATCCCCATCCCAGCCACGTCGATATTGCCGGAAAGCTGCAGGCTGCCCGTCAATGAGCGGGAAAGCGTGAGATCAGCGATGCGCAGGCTGGTTGCCGGCGCGCCTGCGGGCAGCGTTATGTCGACGTCGCTCAGGCTGATGGTTCTCGTCTGCCCCGCGTCGAGAGCGGCGAACGCCTTGTGAAACGCACCGAAGGCGGCGGCGAGAATGCGGTCGCTATTCAGCAGTCCGTTCTCGTCTTTCAGCGCCTCCGCCCAATCGCCGCCTCCACTCTTCATCGCGCCAAGCGCAACCTTGGCATCCGCGAGTGTCGCGCTGCCGAGCTTCAGTTTCCCCGAAAGAAGCGGAAGAAAACGAATCCCGAAGCGGATCAGCCCGGCATGTATCTTCTCGTCACGGTCCCGCGCTTGCAGCGTCACGTCCCGCGCCTCGAGAGCGATAAAGCGCGAACTGTCGAGCGATATGCGCGTCGAGCCGATATGGGCATCGACATCGGAACCTGTGAGCGCCGAGAGCTGTGCTTCCGCCGCCTGCCGCAATTGTTCGCTGCCGAGGCGGGATGCGCCGACGATATAGATTCCAATCACGGCAAGGCAGACGAACGCCGCAAGAATGCCGAGACACAAAAGACCGCGCCAGAATGTGCGCTTGATCCTGTGGTGGCGGCGGGGCGGTAGTCCGGGACGGCCGGCGGAAGGAAAGGTCCCCAGCTTCGATATTTCGTGCGGCCGGAACCGGATCCTTTCGTGTTTGGGTAGTTTTCCCACGCGTCCTTCCGTCAGTGTCCTTTTCCCGAGATCGCACCACATCCGCTCACGGAGCCGCGACCCGCGGGCCTCCGGCGCTCTCGTCCTCGTCTATTGCCCACATGCGAAGGAGTTTTCCGGACGTGGACGATTCCTAGGGGATACTATATGCAGCGCTTCCGTTCGTAATCTCAAGAAAAGGGCATGGTTATGGCTGAACTCGACGTGGGACAAATCGCGCCGGATTTCGATCTCCCGAGCGATGGCGGCCGCTCGCTGAAACTCTCCTCCCTCAGGGGAAAGCCGGTGGTGCTCTATTTCTATCCCAAAGACGACACCAGCGGCTGCACCGCCGAATCGATCGCCTTTTCCGCTCTCAAGCCGCAATTCGAAAAGCTCGGCGCGACCGTCATCGGCATGTCGCCCGACAGCCTGAAAAGCCATGACAAATTCAAGGCCAAGCACAATCTCGCGGTCGATCTCGTCTCGGATGAGGAAAAGACGACACTTGAAATCTATGGCGTCTGGAAAGAAAAGAGCATGTACGGGCGCAAATATATGGGGGTCGAGCGCTCGACGTTCCTGATCGACCCGGAAGGCAAGATCGCCAGGGCCTGGCGCAAGGTCAAAGTGCCCGGCCACGCCGAGGAAGTGCTGGAGGCCGTGAAGGCGCTATAAGCGATTTTCGCGTCTCTGCTCGCCGCCGCCTCCTCATCCCGCTGCAACGATAGGTTTTGTTAACCTTAACGGGGTGTAATTGCTCCCACTGATCCAGTTGGGGGTGGATTCGTCCTTGTCACGCGCGCGCCAATCCGTGGTTTTTGGAAAACGCCGGGAGCCACACACGATCATCATCGCGCGCGGCGACGAGATCAGCCATTTCACGCTCAGGCCCTGGGTTGCGGCGGTCGTGGGCTCCGCGGTCGCGGCAATGGCCGTCGGCTATCTTCTCGCCACCTCCTACCTCGTTCTTCGCGACGGACTGATAAGCGCATCGGTGACGCGGCAGGCGAGAATGGAACAGGCCTATGAGGACCGGATATCGGCGCTCCGCGCCGAGGTGGACCGCATCACCAGCCGGCAATTGCTCGACCAGAAGGCGGTCGAGACGAAGGTCAGCGAATTGCTCGCCCGCCAGAAGATGCTGACCCAACGCCATAGCCGTTTGAATACGGTCCTGAAGCGCGCTGAAAGACTGGAGGGCAACAGTCCCGCCGTGGAGACCCCGCCCGATGCAGCTTCCAGCGAGGAGCACGCCGCGCTCCAGCCAACCGCCACGGCGTCAAAGAAACTGGCTCTTCAGTGGAACACCAGGCGGACGCTCGAAGGCGTGGACAATCCGGAACGGGCCGACCGGATATTCGCGGCGATCAACAAATCCCTTGGCTCCATTGAACATGATCAGATCGCCCGCGTGCAGAGGCTTTCAAGCCGCGCCTGGGAAACAGGCGACGAGATCAAGCAGGCTCTTCAGGAGGCGGGCCTTAAGCTCGCCGACAATTACGGCAAGCAGGACGAAGGGGGCCCGCTCATTCCGGTGGACAAGAATGCCAGGTTCGAAAGCGGGGTTGAAGATCTCGATCAGGCTCTCGACAGGCTGGATGCGATCAAGTCGGCCGCGCGCAAATATCCGCTGGCCGACCCCGAGCCTGGAGCCTCCGTGACGTCGGGCTTCGGCGTCAGGACAGACCCGCTCCTCGGCATCCCCGCATTGCATCCCGGGATCGACTTCCGCTCTCCGGTGGGGAAAAAGGTTCCCGCGACGGCGGCGGGCGTGGTGACACACGCCGGCTGGGACGGCGGCTATGGCGAAATGGTCGAGATCGATCACGGCAATGGCTACGCCACGCGCTATGGCCATTTGAGCGAAGTGGACGTGGAGGTGGGCGAAAAGGTCAGGCTTGGCCAGATCATCGGAAAATCAGGCAGCACCGGGCGTTCGACCGGACCTCATTTGCATTACGAGATCCGGCATGATGGCCACCCCATCAATCCGGTCGGCTTCCTGAAGGCAGGAATGAAGATCAACAAGCTTTTGTGACAGCTCGTCCGCAGGTGATTGCGGCTAATTCGGCAACCGCGCATCCCGCCAGGCTTCGTCAGTCAATATCCGCGACAGGCTGCTGAACACCGCCCTCAATGCGCTGGGAGAGCGAGGCCTCCATGAAATCATCGAGGTCGCCATCAAGCACGCTTTGCGGGCTGGTGTTCTCGACGCCTGTGCGCAAATCCTTCACCAACTGATAGGGTTGCAGAACATAGGAGCGAATCTGGTGGCCCCAGCCTATGTCCGTTTTCGCCGCCTCGGTGGCGTTGGCTTCCGCCTCGCGCTTCTTCAATTCTTCCTCGTAAAGCCTCGATCGCAGCATCTCCCAAGCCTTGGCGCGGTTCTTGTGCTGCGAGCGCTCGGCCTGGCAGGCGACCGCGATTCCTGTCGGTATGTGCGTGATGCGCACGGCGGAATCGGTGGTATTGACGTGCTGGCCGCCGGCGCCCGACGACCGGTAGGTGTCGATGCGGACATCCGATTCCGGGATAGTGATCTCGATTGTGTCGTCGACGACGGGATAGACCCAGACGCTGGCGAATGAGGTGTGGCGTCGGGCATTGGAATCGTAGGGCGAGATCCGGACGAGGCGATGGACGCCAGACTCCGTCTTCAGCCAACCATAGGCATTGTGCCCTTTGACGAGGATAGTGGCCGATTTGATGCCGGCCTCTTCGCCGTCATGGATCTCCAGCGTCTCGACCTTGAAGCTGCGGCGGTCGGCCCAGCGCGTATACATCCGCAACAGCATCGCCGCCCAATCCTGGCTCTCTGTCCCGCCGGCGCCGGCATGCACTTCGAGATAGGTATCGTTCGCGTCGGCCTCGCCGGACAGCATCGTCTCGATCTGGCGCGCCCTCACCTCGCCCGAAAGAGCCCGAATGGCGGCCTCGGCTTCCGCCACGACCTCGGCGTCGCCCTCTTCCTCGCCAAGTTCGATCAGGCCGATATTGTCCTCGAGCGCCTGGCTGACGCCGTTGACGGTGCGGATGCCGTCATCCAGCATCTGCCGCTCGCGCATTAGCTTCTGCGCTTCCTGGGGATCGTTCCAAAGGGCGCCGTCTTCCGCCCGATTGTTCAGATAGTCGAGCCGCTTGATCGCCTGATCCCAGTCAAAGATGCCTCCTCAGCAGGCTTATGGCCTGCTTGATTTCGTCGACAAGGTTCTCGGTCTCGGCGCGCATGGTGCTTTCTTGTTGCTCGGGTCAGAGGAATCGGCGCGGAACATAGGGACCGTTCACAACCGTGTAAAGGACAACGCTGTCCTTAACCTCCGAGTGGCCGCCAAGACTGACGGAGAGGATCAGTAAAGCCCGCCGCCACCTGTTGTAACCGCCTGACTGGCTTCCGGTGAGATGTTCTTCGGCGCGGCGATGCTCATATTGTTGTCGTCCATGCCGATCACCGAATAGGTGTCGGACGGCCCCGTGCCGGGTTTGAAAGCCTCCATGATGACGTCGGGGCTACCCGGTTCGGCGCGCATACCGGTAAAGCGGTTGATGGCGATGAGCTTCATTCCCGGCGGAACGCGGAAATCGACGGGTTTCTTGCCCTTCAATTCGACCTTCATGAACTCCTTGAAGACCGGCGCGGCCAACCCGCCACCCGTCGCCCCGTGGCCGAGCGAACGCGGCTGGTCGTAACCGATATAGAGGCCGGCGACCAGGTCCGGCGTGAAGCCGATGAACCAGGCATCCTTGGAATCGTTGGTCGTGCCGGTCTTGCCGGCGAGCGGATAACCGAGCGACGCAAGCGTCCGTGCCGTCCCGCGCTGCACGACGCCCTCCATCATCGACGTGATCTGATAAGCCGTCATCGGGTCGAGCACCTGCTCGGCATTGTCGACGATGGTCGGCTCCGGCTGGTTGTTCCAGGATTTGGCGTTGCAGCCCTCGCAGACGCGGTCGTCATGCTTGTAGATCGTCTTGCCGTAGCGGTCCTGTATGCGGTCGATAAGGGACGGCTTGATCTGCTTGCCGCCATTTGCGATCACAGCATAGGCCGACACCATCCGCATCACGGTCGTCTCGCCCGAGCCCAGCGCCATCGGCAGATAGGGCAGCATGTGATCGTAGACGCCGAAGCGCTCGGCATATTCGGCGACGATGTTCATGCCGAGATCCTTGGCCAGACGCACGGTCATAAGATTACGCGACTGCTCGATGCCGCGCCTGAGCGTCGCCGGGCCGACGAACTTGCCGCCATAATTCTTCGGCTGCCAGATCGTGTTGCCGACCTTGATGGTGATCGGCGCGTCGAGAACCACCGAGGCGGGCGTATAGCCGTTGTCGAGCGCGGCGGAATAGACGATCGGCTTGAAGGCGGAGCCGGGTTGCCGCATGGCCTGCGTGGCGCGGTTGAACTGCGACAACGAATAGGAGAACCCGCCGACGAGCGCCAGCACGCGGCCGGTGTGGGGATCCATCACGACCATGCCGCCTTCGACCTTAGGCACCTGTCGAAGAATCCAGCCCCCGCCCTTAACCTTGTCGGAGCCGGCGCTTTCCGGGTCGCCCTGGGACTCGGCGGTCGATTTCTGCTCGGCATAGATGACGTCGCCCGGCGACAGCACGTCGGCGGGAGACTTCGCCTTCATGAGATGGCCGTCCTTGTAGTGACGCATCGCCCAACTCATGTCGTCGGCGGCGATGAAGCCCTTTTCGCGCTTGGGCGAAAGCTTGCCGGATTCCTCGCGATCCGGCTGGATGCCGATCGTCACCCCCTTCGAACTTGCGTCGAGAACCACCGCGACATGCCATTCCGGCACATCTCCTATCGACGGGATTTTCGCCAGCGGAACACCCCAGTCACCGGAAATATCGATGGTCTTGATGGGACCGCGATAGCCGCGCAGCGTATCGTATTTGATCAATCCGTGCTGAAGCGCCTTGCGTGCCTCCCGCTGCATCGCGGGATCGAGCGTCGTGCGCACGGACAGGCCGCCCTCGTAAAGCGCCTTCTCGCCGTAGCGCGCGATCAGTTCGCGACGCACTTCTTCGGTGAAATAGTCGGCAGCGAACAGATAGCTGCCATTGTGGCGCATATTGACGTTGAGGGGCTCCGCCTTCGCCTTGTCGCCCTCCTCGCGACTTACATAGCCGTTCTCCACCATGCGATCGATGACGAAATTGCGCCGGTCGATCGCGCGCTGGGTATCCTTGAAGGGTTGGTAGTTCGCCGGCCCCTTCGGAAGGGCCGCTAGATAGGCCGCCTCCGAAATCGTCAATTCATTGACCGATTTGTCGTAATAGGTGAGCGCCGCGCCGGCGATGCCATACGCGCCATAGCCGAAGAAGATTTCATTCAGATAGAGTTCGAGAATGCGGTCCTTCGAATAGGCCTGCTCGATGCGGAAGGCGAGGATCATCTCCTTGATCTTGCGCGCGATCGTCTGGTCGGACGAAAGCAGGAAGTTTTTCGCCACCTGCTGGGTGATGGTCGAGGCGCCGACGGGCCGGCGACCGGTGCCGAGATTGCGGATATCGACGAGCACCGCGCGCATCAGGCCCTGTATATCGATGCCGGGATGGGTGTAGAAATTCTTGTCTTCCGCCGAGATGAATGCCGCCTTTACGCGATCGGGAATGGCCTGGATCGGCAGGTAGAGCCGCCGTTCATGGGCATATTCGGCCATGAGCGAGCCATCGCCCGCGTGAATGCGGGTCATTACCGGCGGCTCGTATTTTGCAAGCACCTCGTAGTCGGGCAGATCCTTCGTCAACTGGCCGACATAGATAGCGAGGCCGGCGGCCGCGAGCAGCCCCAGCATCACAGCCACGCCGAAGAAATAGCCGATCAGACGTAACATGCCCGCTCCAGTCCACGGAATTGGCTGATGGCAAGCAAATCCGGCCGAATCAGCCGGCATGCAAACCCCGCCAATGTCCTATCGCGCATCCTTGGCGCCGCGTTGTGGGTAAAATGCGGCAGCACCGGAATCAGGCCTTCACCAGGCCAATTAAACCATGAGGTGTTGTGCCCGTGCAACGCCGCATAAGGGAGAACAGGATCGCCTCAACCGCCCACATGCCCTCGCGCCGCGGCAAAGACCCCGACCGCATCCACCATGCTGGCCACGGCTTTAGCGCGCCAGGCTGGATCGCGCAATTCCGCTTCGTCCTTGGGATTGGACAAATAGCCGAGTTCAACCAGGACGGAGGGAATATCCGGCGCGCGCAGGACACGGAAACCCGCCGAACGCTGCGGGTTGTTGATCAATTCGATCTTATCGGAAAGCTTGCCGACGAGTGTCCTTGCGAAGCGCACCGAAAAACTGCGCGTCTCGCGCCTGATGAGATCGACCAATATGTCCGAGACCTCGTGGTTGCGGTCATCGACCTTGGCGCCCGCCAGTTCATCTGAAAGATTTTCGCGGACAGCGACCGCCGCGGCCACTGCATCCGAGGCGCGATCGGAGAGCGTGTATACGGTGGCGCCCCGTATATCCGGCTCGTTTATCGTATCCGCGTGGATCGATATGAACAGGTCGGCGCCGTCCCTACGGGCGATTTGCACGCGCTCGTCCAGCCTCAGATAACGGTCGTCGTCGCGCGTCATGTAGACGTCGTATTTCCCGGTCTTGAGCAGCGCATCGCGAAGTTGCAGGCCGAATGCGAGGGTAATGTCCTTCTCCAGCGCACCCGAAACGCCTTGAGCGCCGGGGTCGATGCCGCCATGGCCGGGATCGAGCACGATGGTGAAGCGCTTTTTTCCGGTCGGCGCGGGCCGGGGAGCCGAATCACGCGCAGATACGCCAGTGGCGACCGCGTTTCCCGCCTGCCTCGCGAGCGCCGCTTCGAACTTCGCCTCCGAGGCGGCGGCAATGTCGGCCACGACGCGGAATCCAGGCGTTTGCTCGTTCTTGATCACCTGGACGTCGTCGATATCGAAAGGACCGTCGGATGCGATCACGAGGCGCGACTGCCCCTCCCCGATCCGTCCATAGTGGACCTCGGTGACGAGCCCGACCGGCTTCGTCTGCGTTGCATCGATGTGGAATTCCGTCTCGGGCATATCGATGACGAGACGATGCGGGTTGCGCAGCAGGAACCACCTTATCTCGGGCTTCTGGTCGAACTGGAGAATGATCCGGGTCCGCACCGCATCGCCCGCCATCGCATAGCCGCGCGCCTGCAAGGGAACTGCGGAGGCCGGCAGGACGAAGCCCAGACAAACGCCGACAAAAGCGATGAAGGAAAGCACCCGCCTCATGGAATTCATGGCGATAGCAGAAAGGCCCCGGCTCTCATGAAGGTCCGGAAGACGTGGATTGCCAGGTGCGAACGCACCATTCTGCTTTCGCATGATCGGAAACGAGACAAGATTCATTAATGACCGGTAGCGGATTACAGTTAATCAATTCCTGCCGCAATGGCTGCCGGCGGGCATCAGGCGCCGGCCGTTAAATCGGGGTTGCCATAAATTGCGCCAGATCATAAAAGCGGCATAGGGTCGCTGCAACGCTCGCGATCGGTTTTCGCCGCTGCAACGGCCTTCATGCGCATGCAGCTTGAATTCTGGAATGAGCGCCATCACATGCGGCTCGAAGAATTTTCTCGAGGCCATCGGCGTGCCGACGGTCTCTCGTGAGGAAAAGCGGCCGGGATCGTCCTGCGCCGTGCGTAACGGTAGGACCCGAAAGGTCCATGTTCAAAAGCGGCTCCGTCGGAGAATTGATGGCATCGAGCACGCAAAGGGAAAGGCCAGCAACAACCGGCGCGATAATCGCGCCTGCGCGCCAATTCCCGGTGTTCGGGCAACTCACGACGCCCCCCCTATTGTCCGGCATCCGTCCTCCGCTGCTGCGTCGCGCCCCATCGCGCGCCGCCGGGCCAGAGGCTGCCGGGGAGATTCTCAGAAATGCCCAACAAAATGCTTATAGACGCCTCCCACCCGGAGGAAACGCGGGTCGTCGTCACTCGCGGTAATCGCATCGAGGAATTCGATTTCGAATCACAGGACAAGAAGCAGCTCAAAGGAAATATCTATCTCGCACGCGTCACGCGCGTCGAACCTTCCCTTCAGGCGGCTTTTGTCGAATATGGCGGCAACCGCCATGGCTTTCTCGCCTTCAACGAGATTCATCCCGATTATTATCAGATCCCCGTAGCCGATCGTCAGGCGCTTTTGCGCGCCGAGGCGGAAGCCGCAAAGGCGGAAGACGAAGACGAACCGCACGAGGAAGACCGGTCCAAGCGCGGGACGCGGCGGCGTGGCCGGGGCCGTGGACGGGCGAAAACCGATATCCATGCTTCCGAGCAGGAAACTTCCGCGTCGGACGAGGCATTCAGCGACGCGGACGCCACAACCAACGACGCCATAACGGAAGACGGGAATGCTTCCGGTGAGGTGACGGCGGAAGAGAACTCATCTTCCAACGGGGCCATTGCTGAAAGCGGCCCGGAAGACGCCGGCGAGACAAACGAAAATGACCACGACGCCGAAAGCCGGCGCACGCTGGCCGAGGGCGTCGAGGCCGATGTCGTTTCCGAACCGGTGGAAAGCACCGAGCCCGATGGCAATGAGGACAACGAGGAAAACGGCGTCGAATCGGTCGGCGCAGAGGATGCGCTGGAGGAAATCCAGACGCGCCGCCGTCCTCCCCGCCGTCAGTACAAGATCCAGGAAGTCATCAAGCGGCGCCAGATCCTGCTCGTGCAGGTCGTCAAGGAGGAGCGCGGCAACAAGGGCGCGGCGCTGACGACCTATCTGTCGCTTGCCGGCCGCTATTCCGTTCTGATGCCCAACACCGCGCGCGGCGGGGGCATTTCGCGCAAGATCACCAACGCCCAGGACCGCAAGCGGCTGAAGGACGTCGTCAAGGATCTCGACGTGCCGGAGGGCATGGGGGTTATTCTCCGCACCGCCGGCGAGAACAGGACGAAGGCCGAGATCAAGCGCGACTACGAATATCTGATGCGGCTTTGGGAAAATGTCCGTAATTTGACGCTGCAATCGACGGCCCCTGCCCTCGTCTATGAGGAAGGCAGCCTCATCAAGCGCTCCGTCAGGGACCTCTACAACAAGGACATCGACGAGATCCTTGTCTCCGGCGAGGAAGGCTATCGCGAGGCCAAGGATTTCATGCGCATGCTGATGCCGAGCCATGCCAAGGTGGTTCAGCCTTACCGCGATCCGGTCCCGATCTTCGCCAGGCAGGGCATCGAGGCGCAGCTTGACCGCATGCTGCAACCGCAGGTGACGTTGAAATCCGGCGGCTACATCATCATCAACCAGACCGAGGCGCTGGTCGCGATCGACGTCAACTCCGGACGCTCGACGCGCGAGCATTCGATCGAGGACACGGCGCTCCAGACCAATCTCGAAGCGGCCGATGAGGTGGCGCGCCAGCTTCGGTTGCGCGACATGGCGGGCCTTATCGTCATCGACTTTATCGACATGGAGGAGAACCGCAACAACCGCGCCGTCGAAAAGCGGCTGAAGGATTGCCTCAAGAACGATCGCGCCCGCATCCAGGTCGGCCGCATCTCGCATTTCGGCCTGATGGAGATGTCGCGGCAGCGGATCAGGGCGAGCGTTCTCGAATCGACCATGAAGCCCTGTCCGCATTGCGGCGGCACGGGGCACGTGCGTTCGGATTCCTCCGTCGCGCTCCACGTCATCCGCGCCATCGAGGAACATCTCCTCAAGGATGGACATCACCACATCACGGTCCACACCCCGGCAGCGACCGCGCTCTACGTTCTCAACCACAAGCGCGCGAACCTGTCCGAACTCGAGAGCCGCTTCGGATTGACGATTTCGATCGAGGCCGACGAGACACTTGGGGCCCAGCACTATTCGATCGTCAAGGGTGGCGCGGTCGAGCGCAAGGAAGCCTTCGAGAAACCCCTCGAGACGCCCGCCTTCGAGGCGATGGAAATCGACGACGCGCCGGAAGACATTCCGGATCACGATGTCGAGGCGGAAAGCGCCGAGCAAGGCGACCATCATCGCAAGCGCCGGCGCAAGAGAAGGCGCCGCGGGCGTGATCATGCTGGCGATGAGCGTGCGGCTTCGACGAGCACATCCGAGGCGGCTGCCGATGCCGACGAGCCGGCTTTTGGCGACGAAGATGCGGAATCGAACGAAGCTGCCGGGGAAGGCGAATCGCGCAAGCGCCGTCGCGGCAAACGCGGCGGCCGGCGCAACAAGCATGATCTGTCGAGCAGGCAACAATCCGATCAGGAAAGCGGCGCTGCCGTCACGCAGGATGAAGAAGCCTCGCGCGCCGTTGGAACGGAGCCCACAACGGACGGCGAGGCCGTGCCGGCCCCAGAGATGACTTCCGCCGCTACCCCGGAAGAAGGCGTTGCAGTCATTGCCGCGGAGGCGACGCCCGAAGCGGCTATTCAGGACGCGGTGAAGACTCCGCGCCGCAGGACGCGCAAAACCAAGGCCAAAGCCACTGAGGATGCTGCATCAGCCGATGTAGAGGAAACGGCAAAGACCGAGGAAGCAGGCAAAGCAGAGCCGGCACCAGCGGAAGCCTTGCAGGCTGCAAGTGCGGCCAAGGAAGCGGAAGCGCCGGCCAAGGAGGAGGAGAGCCAGCCGGCTGTTCCCGTTGTCACCTCGTCCGGCCAATCCTCGAATGAGGAAGTCCGTCCGCGCAAGAGCGGCTGGTGGCAAAGGAAGGGCTTTTTCTGATCCTCCTCTGTTTCAAGGAGCCTATACCGCCGTCATACTCGGGCTTGACCGGACAAGCCCGAGTATGACGGCGCTCACGTCAGCCGCGCCGACAAAGCCATATGCGATTGCCCTGCAGCTTGCAGGGAAGTGCCCGCCCTTCGGCATGCTCAGGAGGTGAGAGGCGACGCAAAAACCGCTGCGCAGCTTTTTTCCGGAATTACTCTACGCCGCGTCGTGCCGCTTGCCGCCGCTGCCCTGCACCCGGTACGGTCTTTCTCCGCGAATGATGTCGCTCGCCTCAATGTAAGCCATCTCGATCAGATAGGCGAGCATGTCGCATCGCTCGGCTTCGGCCATCGTGCGCAATTGGCCGAGCATAGACTGAAGATAGTCGAGCCTGTCGGTCCGTCTTTTGTTGTATGATGCCGTCATTGCGCCCTCTTCGATCCGAATGGGACTGTTCCGCGGGGAGGGGGTCGGAACGGATCCGCTCTTGCCGCAAGTTGCAAAAGACTCTCACCAAATATTAAAGTTGTAAATATCATATCTATGCAATTCTTGATTGCATTTCGATATGCTGATACCCTAATTTCCCCCTCGCCCCTTGACCGCGGACGAAAGCGCGGCCATGTGCTGGAGGAATTTCCAAAGAGTCTGGCTGCGCATGTCGTTCCCGGCGCGGTAGAGGCTGCCACGTGAGGGAAAGCCTTATTTTCAATGGATGTCGTCGTCGTCGAATCGCCCGCAAAGGCGAAAACGATCAACAAATATCTCGGCCGCAACTACAAGGTCCTTGCCTCCTTCGGCCATGTCCGCGACCTGCCGGCCAAGGACGGGTCCGTGCGCCCGGACGACGATTTCTCCATGTCGTGGTCGGTCGACGGCAAGTCGTCGAAGCACCTCACGGAAATAGTCAAGGCTCTGAAGGACGCGGACGGCCTGATCCTCGCGACCGACCCCGACAGGGAAGGCGAGGCAATCTCCTGGCATGTGCTCGAAGTGCTGCGGCAGAAGAGGGCCTTGAAGGACAAGCCAGTCAGGCGAGTCGTCTTCAATGCCATCACGAAAAACTCCGTTCTCGATGCGATGGCCAATCCGCGCGACATCGACGCGCCGCTGGTCGATGCCTATCTGGCGCGCCGGGCGCTCGACTATCTCGTCGGCTTCACGCTTTCGCCGGTGCTCTGGCGCAAGCTGCCGGGCGCGCGCTCGGCCGGGCGCGTGCAATCCGTGGCGCTTCGCCTTGTCTGCGACCGCGAGGCCGAGATCGAGCGCTTCGTCCGCGAGGAATATTGGCAGATCGCCGCCCTTCTCGCGACGCCGCGCAAGCAAGATTTCCAGGCGCGGCTGACGGCCTTCGATGGCAGAAAGCTGCAAAAGCTCGACATCAAGACGGAAGCGCAAGCCGCTGACATCAAGGCGATGCTCGAAGGCGCAGCCTTCCGCGCGGTTTCCGTCGAGGCGAAGCCGACCAAGCGCAACCCCGCGCCGCCCTTCACAACATCCACGCTGCAGCAGGCCGCCTCTTCGCGGCTTGGCTTCTCCGC
>JBQCEL010000378.1:0-3036 GCA_051960255.1 Rhizobiaceae bacterium | reverse complement strand
CGTCGCCGCCGCGTCCTTGTTGACGAAAGTGGCCTCGACAGCGGCCTCGGCCGGTCCATGCTCCCCGAGCACCGCCGAAAGGCCGTCATGCAGTTGGCGAAGCCTTGTCGCGAGGTCTGCCTTGTCGTCCGACCGCACCGTGCCGGACGCAACGAAGCGCAGCATGTTGCCGGACGATTCCACGACGCCCCAGCCGGTGCGCCGTAAGCCGGGATCAATGCCGATGATGCGAATCGTTTCCCTCATGCCGGAAGAATGCCGCTCCAAGCACCATTCCACCAGCAGAATGTGAACAAAACAAAAACAGCGGGCTGCGGTCAGCCGTGCGCGAATACCGTTTTCAAGAGGGTGATCTGGTCCGAAACAGGATTGGCGCGACGCTGCTGCGTTGCATTCTCCGGCGCGCCGTTTCCATAAATCTCCTCGTCCATCTGGCGAACGCGGGCCTGAATCCTGAGGGAGCGGTCGACCAGGGAGCGAAACCCGTCGGGAAGGTCGATCCATGCCGGCGCGCTGTCGCGGGCCGATGCGGTGTCGAGCCTTACCTTCGCCTTTTCGGACGCGACCTGGTCGCGGGTCATTTCGCCGGAATTGGCGGCGCGCTGGAGGAGGAGCCAGGAAGCCACCTGCATTAGCCTCGTGGTCAGCCGCATGGATTCCGCCGCATACAGCGTCGCAGCGGTGCGCGCCATCTTCTTCGCTTCCGCGCGGCCTTCACCATCGAGATATTCCGCAGCCTGTTCGACCAGGCCCATGCCTTCATCATAGAGCGGCTTGAAATTCGGAGAAAAGATGCGGCGTTCCGCCAGCTTTACCGTTTTCGCGTATCCGGGCTCGCCCATCGACTATTCCTGCGTACCGTCTCGTGAACCGAATTGAGGCTGAACCGCCCCTCAATGCAAACAGCCATGATCCTCGGGGAGCGGAAGATTGCGTCTATCCACCGCCAAAGGCAAGCGCATGTTTAACAGAAGGTTAACGGGCGGAGTGCGGCGGAAGGAGGGCGCGCCAAGCGAAAAGCAGGCTTTAAAAAAAAGAGCCGCGGATGGCGGCTCTCAGGAGTTAAACAGGGAGGCGTCAAACAGAGTGGCTCCAACCACCCGGTAAGAATCCAGATAACTGGATGAATTGAGTAAACGCCCGTAAAGCTTAATGAGGAGTTAACAGGTCAGAAGATTCTTGACGAAAATGCCGTTTGTTCGCCTGTCGCGGCCATTTCATCCAAATGGCTCAGTCCGCCTTCACCCTCTGCCGCAGCACGAATTTCTGGATCTTTCCGGTCGAGGTCTTCGGTATCTCGGCGAAGACCACCCTTTTCGGGCATTTGAAACGGGCGAGAAGCGAGCGGCAATGGTCGATGAGTTCGGCCTCCGTCGCCATTTTGCCTGGCTTCAGCTCGATATAGGCGAGCGGCGTTTCTCCCCATTTTTCGTCCGGCTGCGCGACGACAGCCGCCGCGGCGACGGCGGGATGCTTATAGAGCGCGTCCTCGACCTCTATCGAGGAGATGTTCTCTCCGCCTGAGATGATGATGTCTTTCGACCGGTCCTTCAGCTGGATGTAGCCGTCGGGATGGAGGACGCCGAGATCGCCGGAATGAAACCAGCCGCCGGCAAAGGCTTCGTCGGTCGCCTTCCTGTTCTTGAGGTAGCCTTTCATGACGATGTTGCCGCGGAACACGACCTCGCCGATCGTCTCGCCATCGGCCGGCGTCTTCCGCATCGTCGCGGGATCCATGACGGTCAAGTCCTCCAGCGCCGCATAGCGCACGCCCTGTCTCGCCTTTCGCGCCGCCTGGCCAGCCTTATCGAAGTGGCTCCATTCATTGTGCCATTCGTTGACGACAGCGGGCCCGTAGGTTTCTGTCAGGCCGTAGAGATGGGTGACGATAAAGCCGGCATCCGCCATGCCGGCGAGCACGGCCTCGGGCGGAGGCGCGGCGGCGGTGTTGAAGGTGACGGTCTGCGGGAAGTTCCGCCGGTTCTCCTCGGCGGCGTTGATAAGCGTGCTCATCACGATCGGCGCGCCGCACAGATGGGTGACGCCGTGATCGGCGATCGCATCATATATCGCCTTGGCTCTGACCCAGCGCAGGCAAACATGCGTGCCGGCCTGGACGGCAAGCGTCCAGGGAAAGCACCAGCCATTGCAGTGGAACATGGGCAATGTCCAAAGGTAGACCGGGTGCTTGCCCATGCCGGCATGGATGGTGTTGGCATAGGCCATCAGCGCCGCGCCGCGATGGTGATAGACGACGCCCTTCGGGTTGCCCGTCGTGCCAGACGTATAGTTGAGAGCGATTGCGTCCCATTCATCGTCAGGCATGAACCATTCGAATTGGGGGTCGCCCCCGGCAACAAAAGCCTCGTAGTCAATCGTGCCTGCGCCACCGCCTTTCGCATAGGGCGCGTCGGCGGGATATTCCGGATCGTCGAAGTCGATGACGAGCGGCTTGACCTTGGCCAGCGCCAGCGCCTCGCGCATGACGGCGGAGAATTCCGTATCGACGATAACGATTTTCGATTCCGCGTGATCCAGCTGGAAGGCGATGATCGCGGCGTCGAGCCTTGTGTTGAGCGAGTGCAGCACGGCCTTGGTCATCGGCACGCCGAAATGCGCCTCCAGCATCGGCGGCGTGTTCGAAAGCATCACTGTCACCGTGTCGCCCTTGCCGATCCCTCTTTGCGCCAGGGCCGACGCCAACTGGCGCGATCTCCTGAAGAAATCACGATAGCTGATGCGTTGTGAGCCATGGATAATCGCCGTCACGTCGGGATAGACCCGCGCCGCGCGCTCGAGGAAGGAAAGCGGCGAAAGCGGCTGGTAATTGGCCGGGTTCCGGTCGAGATCCTGTTCGAAGATATTGGCCATGGCTGCCTCCCTTTCCCCCATGATTAAGCACAGCCTGAGGCTGGCGTCATCGCAGAAATAAGTGGCGCGCGAGGAAGAAGAGCGCGTGCCGGAGCTATCGGCTTACAGCCCCGCCGTGCCGTCATAGATCAGCTTCAACGAAAGTAGGAAAACCAGCCCGTAGGT
>JBQCEL010000377.1:0-15897 GCA_051960255.1 Rhizobiaceae bacterium | reverse complement strand
ATCGAACTCGCCATGGCGCAGGGGCGCGAGAATGCCGAGCGCCGCGATCTCTCCTTCATCGAGCGGGCGATGTTCGCGCAGACGCTCCTGAAGAACGGCTTCGACCGCAACACGGCGCAGACGGCGCTTTCGGTGCATAAATCGGAAATGTCGCGCCTCATCCAGGTCGCCGAGGCCATCCCCCGCCATATCGCCGAGGCAATCGGGGCGGCGCCGAAGGTCGGCCGGCCACGCTGGCAGGCGCTCGGCGATGCGCTTGCCGGCGAGGCGGCGCAGGTGAAGGCCCGTGACGAGATCACGAGCGAACGGTTCCGTAACGCCGACAGCGATCGCCGCTTCCAGATGTTGTTCAGCCGTCTCACCCGCAAGCCGGCGAGGAAACGGGACGAAACCGTGTTGAGGGGAACGAACGGCCACCGGATCGGCGCGCTTTCCGTGCGCGGAAAAGGGAGCGTCATCACGCTCTCGGGCGAGGCCGGCGAAGGCTTTGGCGCCTTCCTCGCCGCCCGCCTGCCGGCGCTGCACGCCGAATTTGCCGCCGCCCGGCCATTCGAGCGGCAGCCGAACAGGAATTTTGAAGGAGACTGAACCCGCAAAAGAAAAAGGCCACCGAACGTCACCGTCGCGGAAGCCCTTCTCAGATCTAGACAATCAGAGAATCCCATTTCCGCGAATCACTGTCAAGAGTCCAGGCGTCGTTTCGGCGAGCAGCTTTCTTTTGCCTGAGAGAAGGTGAAGGAAATGGAGAGGGAAATTGCAACGACTCCCTTCGGGAGCCGGCCGATGTCGCTTGCGTTGGTGGCGGCGCGAATGGAAGCCAGGAACATTCCGGATGGGAAGGCCGTCGATAAATGGCAGCTCTATCGCGATCTCTGCGAGGGCAAGGCGGTCATCGGCATTAGCGATCGAGCGCTGGCGGTGCTCGCCGGCCTGTTGTCCTTCTATCCGGATGACGAGCTTTCCGAAGAAAACGGCCTGATCGTCTTCCCGTCAAACCGGCAGCTGTCGCTGCGCGCGCATGGCATGGCCAACGCGACGCTGCGCCGGCATCTGGCCGCCCTCGTCCAATGCGGCATCGTCCTGAGGCGGGACAGTCCGAACGGCAAGCGCTACGCCCGCAAGGGCAGGGGAGGGGACATCGAGGACGCCTTCGGCTTCTCGCTGGCGCCGCTGCTGGCGCGCGCGGAAGAGTTTCAGGCGGCGGCCGAGCATGTCCGGGCGGAGAACCGGGCGTTGAAGCTGATGCGGGAACGCATCACGCTGCAGCGCCGCGATATCGCCAAGCTGATCGAGGCGGCGCTGGAGGAGGGCGCTCCTGGCGACTGGGGCAACCTTTGGAGGCGCTTCAGGGCGGTCGTGGAGCAGCTTCCGCGCAAGGCGAGACTCGGGGAGCTGGAGCCATTCGCGATCGAACTCGATGCAATCCGCGACGCGGTGGATATCGCGTTGAAAGACTTCATGAATGTCGAGAATCCGAGCGGCAATGAGTCCCGGAATGAGCCGCAGCAATCTGATTCAAACCCCAACGACATTTTTGAACTTGAACCGGCTTTAGAAAAAGCTGGGGCAGGAACGGCGCCCAAACTGGAAACGAAGAGCACGCATGAGCCGCCCAAGACCTATCCGCTTGGGCTGGTGCTGAAGGCGTGCCCGGACATTGCCGACTATGCCGCCGACGGGATCGGCAATTGGCGCGAGTTGATGGCGACCGCCGCCCAGGTCAGGGGTTATCTCGGCGTTTCGCCGTCCGCCTATGAGGATGCCTGTCATATCATGGGGCCGGAAACAGCGGCGATCGCCGTCGCCTGCATCCTGCAGCGCGCCAACCATATCAATTCCGCCGGCGGCTATTTGCGCGCGCTGACGGAAAAGGCGAGGGCGGGGCAGTTTTCCGTCGGGCCCATGCTGATGGCGGCGCTGAAAGCCAATGCTTCACCGCAGGACAGACGGGCCGGTTAGAGTCGATCCGCTTGTCCTGCCAGCGATCCAGATGAGCTTGCGAATTACAAAATTGTATATCTGGCAACGGCTTCTTTGAAGGCACGGCAACTCTAAATGGCCGTCAATCGAATTGAGGGCCTTGGAAAAGGGCACGCAATCCGCGTCCAATTTCCAGGATGCCTCAATGTTAGCGTCCGCAAGTTGTTAGGAAATATGATGGGTGTGGAAATGCCGATGCTCGACCACGACCTGTGCGGCGGAGCTTTTCCTCCCCGCGCAAGCCATTACCAATCCGTAAATCGCAATGAGGGAGGCGACCGGCAGCGGGCTTCCACGAGCATCGCCGTGGTCATTGCGTTGCAGGCCGACCTCCGCATTTGATCGTGGACCGCAGACCGATGCGCACTCGCAGCTTTCCTCGCATAGCAACAATTTTGGCCGTCGGAACGATCGCGATTTGCACGAGCATCTCGCGCAGCATGGCGGGCGATGCGGCTAATGAACCCGTAGCGGCAGTCATTACCGCCCCAGTCGCGCAATCGACTTTCAGCCCTGTTGTGACCGGTTTCGGCCAGATTGAGCCCAATCCAGCCAAGGTTCAGACCGTGGCGACTGCCCACGCAGGCACCATAATGAAGGTCTTCGTTCGCCCCGGGCAGACTGTCGGCAAAGGAGACGCTATCGCCGTCATCGCCCGGGCGCCGGCGTCGCAGCAGAGCTATCAGGACGCCCAAACCGCCTATCAATTCGCCAAATCCAAAGTAGACCGATTGCAGAAGCTCTGGGATGAAAAAGTGATCACGCGGGATCCGCTCGATCAGGCGAAAATCAATCTCCGAAATGCCCAATCCGCACTTCAGGCCCTCACTCGGATGGGCGTGCAAAACAGCGTGGAAACGATCAAAGCCTCAATTGCCGGTATCGTCACAGGCGTTTCGGTTTCCAAAGGCGACCGGCTGACGCAAGACGCCAAGGTCGCGACTCTTGCGCCGGGTAACGCCCTTGCGGTTCTCCTGGGTATCGATTCGAATGTCGAGGACGAGGTCCACGTCGGAATGCCGGTGAGGCTGACGGACGCGTTTGAGCCGTCGACGCACTATGAAGGCAGCGTCAGCGCCGTGAACCGCGTCATTGATCCAAAAACCCGCCTCGTCGACGTGTTGGTGGCGCTCAAGCTTCCATCGGGCGATCCGCCCCTGGTCGGCGGTCACGTCCGCGGCAAGATCGTTCTGCCCGAAAGGCGGATGCTCAGCGTGCCTCGGGCGGCGGTGTTGTATGACCAGAAGGGAGCCTATCTCTTCGTTGTGAGCGGCGGGCACGCCCATCGCATTACGGTATCGCCAGGCCTTGAGAGCGGAGGTCGCATAGCGGTTTCGGGAGCGCTCACCGCGGGCATGGCGGTGGTTGTGCAGGGAAACTACGAACTCCAGGATGGCATGAAGGTGAAGCGGGTCGCCCATGCGGTTAAATAGCCTGGCGGTCCGTCATCGTCGCTCCATCCTTCTGTTGGTCGCCGCGGCGATTGTTGGCGGGGTGATGAGCATCCTGCAATTGCCGGTGTCGCTGTTTCCCAAGGTGGATTTCCCGCGGGTGGAGGTCAGCGTCGATGCCGGATCGCGGCCGGCACCTCAGATGGAAATGCAGGTGACCCGCCCCATCGAGGAGGCGCTGCGGGCAATTCCCGGAGTGCGCAACGTGCGCTCGACGACCAGCCGTGGGAGCGCCGATGTGTCGATCGACTTCGACTGGGGCGCCAATATGGTTCAGGCCCTGCTTCAGGTGGATGCCAAGCTCAGCCAGATTTCGGGGCAATTGCCTGCAGGCACCAGCTACACCGCCAGGCGTATGGATCCCGAGGTCTTTCCGATCATTGCGTTTAGCCTGACTTCGGCCAAACTCAGTCCGATCCAGCTCCGCGACCTTGCCCAATATCAAATCGCGCCGGCGCTTTCGACCGTGTCCGGCGTTGCCCACGTGGCGGTGCAGGGCGGCGATCGGGAAGAATACCGGGTCCAGATCGACCCCGGTCGTCTGCGCGCGCACGGATTGAGCATCGTCGACGTGGCCAGAGCACTGAAGTCATCCAACGTGCTCACTGCCGTCGGCCGGCTGCAGGACCATCACCGGTTATTCCTGGTGCTGTCGAATACGCAGTTCTCCAGCCTCGACCGAATTCAGCATGCGGTGTTGAAGAGCGGCAGCGATGGCATGGTCGAGCTTCAGGACGTCGCCACCGTCGGCGTCGCCCCAGTACCGCAATGGATTCGAGTCGTAGCCGATGGCAAGGACGCTGTGTTGCTGCCGGTGTTTCAGCAGCCGGGATCGAACACCGTCGCCATCGGGGCCGCACTGAAGGCCAAGCTCGCCGAATTGTCCAAAAGCGAACTCTCGGGCGTCACCGTCCACACCTGGTACAATCAGGGCGTCCTCGTTTCCAGTTCAGTAGCCAGTGTCCGCGACGCCATCGGTATCGGCGTCGGGCTTGCCGCGGTCGTCCTGCTGGTTTTCCTGCGCAACTGGAAGATCATGGCGATCGGCATCCTCGTCGTGCCTGCGGTGCTCGCCGCTACCGGCCTGCTGCTGCACCTGTTCGGCATGGGCCTTAACATCATGACGCTCGGCGGCGCCGCCGCCGCCGTTGGCCTCATCATCGATGACACTATCGTCATGGTGGAGCATATCGTCCGTAAACTCCGCGGCGCGTCGGCATCGCCCGAGGGCGCCGTCATGCGTGCGGCTGCCGAAATGACCCGCCCTTTGGTCGGCTCATCCGCGTCCACCATCATCATCTTTTTGCCGTTGGCGTTTCTTACCGGCGTCACCGGCGCCTTCTTCAAGGCGCTGTCGATGACCATGGCGAGCGCGTTGATCATCTCGTTTCTCATCGCCTGGCTGGTGGTGCCCCTGATCGCCGGCAAGGTGCTGGGGGCGAAGGATACCGTTGAGAAGCACAGCCGCGTCGGCCGATCTTTCATGCGCCGCTACCGCGCCACGGTGGCGCATGGCCTGCGCCGTCCCTGGCTGGCGCTGCTGCTGGTTCTGCCATTGGCTGGCGGCGGCTATTTTGCATTCACCCAGGTCGGGGCCGGCTTTATTCCATCAATGGACGAGGGCGGCTTCATCCTCGACTATCGGACGCCGCCGGGCACATCGCTGGACGAGACCGACCGCGTTTTGCGCGAAATCGGCGGCATCCTGCGGGAGACGCCGGAGGTGCGTACATGGTCGCGCAGGACCGGGCTGCAACTCGGCGGCGGTTTGACGGAGGCTAATACTGGCGATTTCTTCGTGCGCCTGAAGCCGCTTCCCCGGCGTCCTATCGAAGAGGTGATGAGCGAGGTGCGCGCCAAGATTGCGAAGCAAGTGCCGGGCGTGCAGGTCGAGACCGCCCAGCTCATGGAGGATCTGATCGGCGACCTCACCGCCGTACCGCAGCCAATCGAAATCAAGCTATTTGGAGCGGCGCCCGACGTGTTGCGCGCCTTGGCGCCCAAGGTCGCCGCGGCGATCGGCAAAATTCCCGGCATTGTCGAGGTCAAGGATGGCATCGTCATCGCCGGCGACGCCCTTGAGGTTCACGTCGACCGCGACCGCGCCGCCATAGCCGGCATCACGCCTGAGGAAGTCACCACCCAACTCGATGACTATGTCTCGGGCAATGTCGCCAGCCAGGTGGAGCGAACCACCAAGATGGTCGGCATCCGGGTTTGGGCGCCGCGTGACGAGCGCAGTACCGCGACGGAGCTTGGCAAGCTGCAGCTCCGCGCCTCCGACGGGCATCTGATTCCGCTCGAACGCGTCGCCACCATCAAGACGGTCACTGGCCAACCCGAGATCGATCGCGAGAATTTACGGCCTATGGTAGCGGTTACGGCGCGGGTCGAGGGGCGTAGCGTCGGCCAGGCGGCGGCGCAGGTGGAGCAAGTCCTGCGGAGCGGCAAGCTCATCCCGAGCGGCGTGACTTATGAACTCGGCGGCCTCTATAAGCAGCAGCGCATTGCCATGCACGACCTCACCATCGTGTTCGCCGCCGCTGTGGTGCTGGTATTCATCCTGCTTCTCTTCCTCTACGAGGATTTTGTGATCGCCAGCGCCATTATGGCGATGCCGTTGATCGCCATTGGAGCGGTGTTCATCGGGTTGTGGCTGACCGGAACCGAACGCAACATCACCGCCATGATGGGTCTCACCATGGTGATCGGCATCGTGACTGAGATAGCGATTTTTTATTTTTCTGAATTCCAGTCTCATGATCGGCAGGGAATGCGCGCGCTGATCAAATCCGCCGGCGATAGATTTCGGCCGATCGCCATGACCACGATCGCGGCGATTTTGGCGCTGCTTCCGCTGAGCCTGGGGATCGGCCAAGGCTCGGCCATGCTGAAACCGCTGGCGATCGCCATCATCTCCGGGCTGATAGTGCAAATCCCACTCGTTTTGTGGGTGCTACCGGTGGTTTACGGCTCCCTGCGCCGAGTTGGGCAAAGTCATACCGGCGTTCCAGCGGCATTAATGACCGATCCAGACTAGGCATGTGGCGGGAGCGGCGCTCCGGCGAGCTTCGTGCGTACACGGTCCGCCATCCTGTAATAGCGCAATGTCAGCGGCGGCGCGAAATTCATGTAGAAGGGCGCTGCCGAAAGCGGCTCGAGTTTGAGCGACAGATCTTTTTCGGGAATGCCGTTTGCCCATTCCGACAGGATGCCGCCCAGCATGCTGCCGGTCGGAACGCCGCGCCCCGACAGGCCGGTCAGCGCGACGACGCCCGGCGCAAGCCCGTAAAGGCGCGGAATCGTCTTTCGCTGCATGTCGAGTTCGCCGAACCAGAAATAGTCCCAACGAATCTCCTGACGGATCCGCGGGTGCAGCCAATTCAGCCGGTCCGCCATGAGCCTGTGCGTATAGACCATGTCGCGGCCGCGCCGTCCCATCGGGAACATGGAGGCGACGATGCGGCCTTCGGCATTGTACTTGTAGACGAAGATATCGCCTCGACCGTCGTGGATCGTGGTGTTTTGCGGCAAAACGGCCTGGCGCTCGTCTTCTGACAATGGCTGGGTCGCGGCGACGAAAACCTTGTGGATCTTGAACGTCCGGTCGAGGCCGGGCCAGCCGCCCACCGTGTAGGCGCCGGTGGCGAAGATCACCTTGTCGGCGACGACCACGCCCTTGTCGGTCGCGACGGCCCATCCGCCGGCCTCGGGCTTGCAGGAGATGGCGGCGGAATCGGTATGAATGACGCCGCCTTCCTGGAGCACGGCCCTGGCGAGGCCGCGCGCATAGCCAAGCGGATTGAGATGGCCGGCCTCCGAATGGAACCAGCCGGCGTGGAAGCGGGGGCTTCCCGTGACTTTCTCGACCTCGTCGCGGCCGAGCAGCCATGTCCTCGCGCCGGCGGCGTTGTAGCTCTCCACCTTTTCCTCCAGCCGCGCGATGGCGTTGCGGTGGAGCGCGCCCTGGACATAGCCGTTCTGCCGCCATTCGCATTCGATCTGGTAGCGCTGGATCATGCCGGCGACGCGGTCGTTGGCGCGCGTTTGCCGAGCGATCAGCCGCTCCGCCCATGGTTCGCCCAGCATGTGGCTGAGTTCCGGCAGGCTGTAATGGGTGAAGGTCGGCGTGCAATGGCCGGCATTGCGGCCCGAGCCGCCGAAGCCGATCTCCCGGCGCTCGAGCAGCACCACGCGCACGCCGCCGCGCGCCAGTTCGAGCGCGGTGGTCAGGCCCGTATAGCCGCCGCCGACGATGCAGACATCGGCCCGCACGCGCCCTTCGAGCGGCGCGGTTTCGGGGGCGGGCGCAGCGGTGGCGTACCACAGCGACGTCTCGAACGGGGAAAACCTCTCCATTTGCAGTTGCTCCTCAACCGAGATCGCTTCTGGCGTCGAGCGCGTCGCGCAGACCGTCGCCGATGAAATTGAAGCTGGTGACGGCGAGCGTGATGGCGACGCCGGGGACGATGGCGAGCCACGGCGCGCTGGCGAGATATTGCTGCGCGCCATTCAGCATATTGCCCCAGCTCGGCAGGGGCGGCTGAATGCCGTAGCCGAGAAAGCTGACATAGGCTTCGAGCAGGATGGCGCGCGCCACCGTCAGCGTCGCGGCGACGATGATCGGCCCGATAGCGTTCGGCAGCAGCTCGCGGAACATGATGTGGCTGTTGCTCAAGCCCAGCATGCGCGCGGCGACGACGAAATCGCGCTCCCTCAGCGAGCGCACTTCCGCGTCGACGATGCGGGCCACCTCCATCCAGCTCGTCGCGGCGATGATCAGGGTGATCATGATCGCGTCGGGCTTGATGAAGGCGGCCAGCGCCAGAAGCAGGAAGATGTTGGGGAAGGACAGCATCGCATCCACGAAGCGCATCAGCACGACGCTGATCCAGCCGCCGAAAAAGCCGGCGGCGATGCCGAGAACCGCGCCGAAGACGGTGCTGATGAACATGGCGACGAAGCCGACCAGAAGCGAGATACGCCCGGCCATCAAAAGGCGCGCGGTGAGGTCGCGGCCGAGCGGGTCCGTGCCGAGGAAATGCAGGCCCGTCAGCGGCGGCGAGAAGCGGGCGCGCAGGTCGATATAGAGATCGTTATACGGCAAAAGATAGGGCCCGAAGACGCAGGCCAGGATCATCAGCACGATCGTCACCAGCCCAAAAATGGCGAGCCGGTGACGGATGAAGCGCCTGACGGGGCGGCGCTGCCACCAGCGCTGCTCGGCCTGGCTCAGAAGGAAGGTTTCCGCCTGGCTCATTTTATCCTCCTCACGCCAGCCTGATGCGGGGATCGATGAAGGCGACGGTGAGGTCCGCCGCGAGATTGCCGACCAGGACCAGAATGGCCGACATCATCAAAAGCCCCATGACGACGGGGTAGTCACTGTAGCCGAGGCTGTCGAGGAAGAGCCTTCCCATCCCCGGCCAGGTAAAGACCGTCTCGGTGACGAGCGCGCCGCCGAGGATCGTCGGCAGCTGCAGGCCAAGTAGCGTGATCATCGGCAAAAGCGCGTTGCGCAGGATGTGCCGCGTCAGGACGTAGCGCGGTTTCAGGCCCTTGGCGCGCGCCGTGCGCACGAAATCCTGGTTGATGACGTCGAGCGTCGCGGTGCGCATGTAGCGGCTCCACACCGCGACATTGACCAGCGCCAGGACGATGCTCGGCATGACGAGATGGATGGCGTAGTCCTGGAAGGAGCCGTTGCCGATCGTGTACATATTGCCGGCGGGCAGCCATCCGAGCCGCAGCGAAAAGACGTAGATGGCGACAAGCCCGAACCAGAATGTCGGGATCGAAAGCGCCACCATCGCGCCGACGGTCGCCAGATAATCGAACAGCGAATAGCGCCTGAGCGCGCCGAGCACGCCGAGCCATGTGCCGACGAGGATGGATATGAGCGTGGAGGTGCCCATCAGAAGCAGCGTCGCGAGGAGATGGCCCCAGATGATGACGAGCACCGGCCGGTTGTCGCGATAGGAACGGCCCCAGTCGCCGCGCAGGAGATGGCCGAGCCAGTCGAGGTACTGGACCGGAAGCGGCCGGTCGAGGCCCATCTGGACGGCCAGGCGGTGCAGGTCGGCCTGGGTCATTCCCGGCGTCAGCGCGAATTGCGACAGCGGTCCGCCGGGCGCGAGATTGAGCACGGCGAAGCCGACCATCGAGACGATGAACAGCAGGATTATGCTTTGCCAGAGACGGCCGAGCAGATAACGCAGCATGGTCGTATCCCCGATTGCGCCGGGTTATCGCATAGGGCGATTTTCCACCCTGGCTTCGGCCTCTGGCCGACCCGAGGACAGGCTCCACGAGGCGGCGGCTGGCCCTATGCGATCGCCCTGAATGGCGGCGGTGCCGGAATCCGGTCCCGCCGCCGCGAATGCGTCAGCCCAGATACCAGGAGCCGACATTCCAGGTGTCGATCCGGACATTGATGTTCGGCTCGATGCCATGAATGTTCGACTTGTGGCCGCGCACGGTCGCATATTGGAACATCGGCAGGAACGGCAGATCGTGGCGCACTGTCTCCTGGATGGTGAAATAGGCTTTCTTCCGTTCCTCCGGCACGAATTCGGTCGCCCCCTGTTCCAAGGCCTTGTCGACGACGGGGCTTTCATATTGCCAGGTGTTCTGGCCCGCGCCGCCCTTCGCCGGGATCGATTTGGAGCTCATATAGTCGGACGTGTCCGGGTCCGACCCGGTCAGGAAGTTGATGCCGACCATGGTGGAATCGAATTTCGACTGCATCCAGTAGTCGCCCCACATGACCGCCGGCGGCAGGTTGGAAATCTGCATGTCGACGCCGATCTGCTTGTAGGACTGCTGGATGAATTGCTGCGCCTGTTCGCGCAGATGGTTCCCGGCCGTGGTGGAATTCTTGAACGAGAGCCGAACGCCGTTCTTTTCCCTTGTACCGTCGCCGCCGCGTTTCCAGCCGGCGTCGTCGAGGAGCTTGTTCGCCTTGTCGAGGCTGTATTCGTGCTTCGGCAGGTTGGGATCGTAGTAGAAGGATTGCTGCGGCATATAGGTCTCGGTCTGCGCCGGAATGCCGTAATAGAGCGCGTCGATGATCGTCTTCTTGTCGAGCGCATAGTAAAGCGCCTGGCGAACGGCGAGTTCCTTGAACTGCGGGCGGCCCATGTTGAAGCTCAACGATTCGAGCGTCGCCTGCGGCACCACCTTCACCGTCTTCCCCGGCAGCTTCTTGGCTTCCTCATAATGGTCCGGCGTGATCCATTGCAGGCCGATCACGTCGATGTCGCCGGTCTTGAACTGGGTATACATCACCGTCAGGTCTGGGATGTATTTGATGATGAACCTTTCGAGATAGGGGCCGTCGCCGAAATAGTCGGGATTGGCGGCGAACTCGATGTGATCGCCGGCGACGCGCTCGACCCATTTGAACGGACCGGTGCCGACCGGCGCGTTGTTGAAGGGCGCGTTGTTCCTGTCCTTTTCGGGACCGAGAATGTGCTTCGGAACGATGAAGGTCGAGGCGAGGATGGAGGAATAGGGCGCATAGGGCTCCTTCATCTTCCATGTGATCTCGGTCGGCGAAACGATCTGGATGTCCTGGACCAACTCATGGCCGGCGCGCCGCCAGCTGCGGAACTTCGGATCGACGAGCAGTTCGATCGTGAACTTCACGTCCTCGGCGGTGAACGGCTTGCCGTCATGCCACTTGACGCCGTCGCGCAGCTTCACGCGCCAGTTCAGCCCGTCCTTCGAGATGCCGCCATTGGCGACCGTCGGCACCTCCTTGGCGAGCGCCGCAGTGAATTCGCCCTTCGGATTGACGGCGAAAAGCGGGTCGAAAACGGCGAAGTAGACGCCCTCGTCGACTTCGATATGCGGCATTCCGGGGTTGAAGACCGTCGGTTCCTGGGAGAAGCCGATCGTCAACTTTCCCGTCGGCTTCGACGGCGGCGCGGCGTAGGCGCGGCGGGTTCCCAAAAGGCCGGGCATGACGAGGCCGCCGGCCCCGGCAAGCGCCATTCCCAATGTCTGGCGTCTGTTTGGATAGAAAATCCCATTCTTGCGCTGATCGGACATGAAATCCTCCTTTTTTAGCGCTGTTCCACCTTCCTCATTCCAGTCTCATTCCAGATGTTTTGTCGCCGCAGGTCAGAAGCCTGCTTCGGGCCTGACCTTCGAGCCGTCGCTGAAGCGCGAGAAGCGGAAGGCCGAGGGATCGACGATCGGCTGCCGGTTCAGCACGAGATCGGCCATCAGCCGCCCGGCGGCGGGACCGATGCCGAAACCATGGCCGGAAAAGCCGGTCGCGATATGGAAGCCGGGTATGGCGTCGACGGCCGAGATCACCGGCACCGCGTCGGGGGTCACGTCGATATAGCCGGCCCAGCGCTGCGCGATTTCGGCTTTCCGAAGCGCCGGGAAAGCGTGAGCCGCGTTGGCAAGCACCTTGGCGGCCTTTTCCCTGGACGGCTTGGGATCGAGGACGCGGCAATATTCGAACGGGCTCGCCTCGTCCATCGCCCAGTTCTTCGGCATGCTGGCCTCGGCGAAGAAGCGGCTGCCGAAGCGCAGATTGAGCGAGCGCCATTCCATCCGCCAGGCCGGCATGAACGCCGTAAAATATCGGAAGGAATTGGGTACGATATCGACCGAATTGGTGGTGCCCGACGCGATGGTGTAGCCGCCGTCCTGGCGTTTGCGGATGGCGAAATTGTTGGCCCATACCGCCTGTTCGGGTCCGCCTTCGACCGGCGTCGTGCGCAGCACCGTGTTCATCACCTTCAATTGCGGCAGGTCGACGCCGAAGCGGCCGCAGAACAGGTTCGACCACGCGCCGCCGGCGAGCACGACCGCCTTGCAGGCGATCGATCCGCGCTCGGTGATCACGCCGCTTACCTTGCCGCCGGAAGTCTCGATGCCGCGGACAGCGCATTCGGTGAAGATGGAGGCGCCGCGCGCGCGGGCGGCCTCGGCGATGGCCGGCGCGGCCTTTTGCGGCTCGGCGCGGCCGTCGACCGGCGTATAAAGCGCGCCCTTCACGTTCATGTTCGCATCGGGGAACAGCGCCTTGAAGCCGGCGGCGTCGAGCATGCGCGATTCGATCTGATACCCCTCCACATGCCGTGTCCAGCGCTGATGGTGCTCGTATTCCGCGTCATCGGCGCAGGTGAAGACGATGCCGGCGCGCGTATAGCCGACATCCCGGCCGGTGCGCTCGCCGAGCCGCGACCAGATGCGCAACGCTTCGGCCATCAGCGGCACCTCGCGCGGATCGCGCCGGGAAATCCTCACCCAGCCCCAATTGCGGCTCGACTGCTCATGGCCGATCCCGCCTTTTTCGCACAGCGCCACGCGCAGGCCGGCTTCGGCGAGTTCGAGCGCGGTGGACGCGCCGATGATGCCGCCGCCGATCACCACGCAATCCACTTCCTTCGGCAGGTCCAGATCTCCATGGAAGGGGACGACGAACGGTCCGGGCATCTCAGAAGAACTCCTCGAGCTGGCACTTGATGGCGAATTCCGCGACGCTGGCTTCGTTGGGCAGCTCGAGCAGCGTGGCGATGACGGCGGCGAGATTGCCGGGCGGGATCATCGCGCTTTCCGGGAAATCGGTGATGGCGCGCGCCATGTCGGTGGCGACGAAGCCGGGACAGATGGCCGTGGCGCGGATACCGAGATGCCAGCCCGCCTGCCTTATGGCGTGGGTGAGCGCCACGGCGGCGAATTTGGAGACGGCGTAGGAGCCGGATTTCGCCGATTTCACCCGCTTGCCCGAGAGCGAGGCGAGGACCATGACGCGGCCGTTGCCGCTGGCGGCGAGAGCCTCCCATGCCGCCTTGACCAGCCGCCGCGGCGCCTTGACGTTCATCTCGAAGAGCCGGTCGAGATCGCCGTCCTCCGCCTCGATCACGGATTTGGCCACCATGACGCCGGCACTGGCGATGACGGCGTCGATGCGGCCGTGGCAAGCGCCGGCTGCCGCGACCCATCGCGCCGCCGCCTCCGCATCGGTCGCCTCGTAGGGAAAGAGATGGACATTGCCGCCGTCGGCCCATTCCGGCAGAACCGGCTCGCGCATGCCGAGCGACAATTTCCAGCCGCGCCTGGCCAGCTCGCTCGCCACCGCCGCGCCGATGCCGCGGCTTGCGCCCGAGATCAGGGCGACGCGCCCGGCCGTCTTGCCCTTCGCCTCAGCCGCGCTCATCGGTTAGTCCCACCGTTCTTCGATATACGCGCCGCAGGATGGAGAGCAGGCGCTGTTGGTCCTCCTCGGACACGTCATGGAAGAAATCGCGCGATTGCTTGACCGCGACCTTGCGGACGAGCTTCGCCATCTCCGCGCCCTTTTTCGTGATGTGGAGCGCCTGCGCGCGGCCGTCGGAACTGTCCACCTCCCGCGTCAACAGGCCGTGGGCGATCATCTGGTCGATGATCCGGCCCATGGCGGAACGGTCGCGCAGGATCAGCTGAGCGATGACGGAGGGGCGGATGCCGGGATGGCTGTCGACGAGCAGCAATGTCGTGATCTTGCCGGTACCCTTGGCGACGTCGAGGCCCTCGAGGCTTTTGTCGAGATCGCGCGAAAGCGCCATGTTGATGCTTCGGATATAGAAGCTCAACGTGTTTTCGAGGACGTCAAGTCCCACCGTCTCCAGCGGATGCTTCGCCTTCGCCGGCATGCTCCTCCCCCGGCTGAAATCAATCCCTCGCGCTGCAAGGCGGGATCATGATCCGCCAGATAGTGGATAATTGCAACTATTTTTTGGACGCTTCACGTCATGGCGGATTGCCGCGCCCGCGGCGCGGAAAGCTCGCGAAAGGGGCACGGCGAAGGCGAGCGGCCCTTGATCAGGCCGCCGGGACCCACGCCTTGCCGGGGATCGCGGCGATCAGCTGTTGCGTGTAGGGGTGTTGCGGGGCGCGGAAAATCCGCGCCGGCGGGCCGGATTCCACCACCTCGCCCCGGCTCATCACCAGAACCTCGTCGCAGATCTGGCTGGCGATGCGGAGGTCGTGCGTGATGAAGATCATGGCGATCTTCATCTCCTTCTGGATTTTCGCCAAAAGCTCCAGGATCTGCGCCTGGATCGATACGTCGAGTGCCGAGACGGCTTCGTCGGCGACCAGCACCTTGGGATTGAACATCAAGGCCCTGGCGATGCCGATGCGCTGACGCTGGCCGCCGGAGAACTCATGCGGGAAGCGGTCATAGGCTCTCTCGTCGAGCCCGACGAGGCGCAGAAGGTCGAGCGCCTTCGCATGCGCCTCGCGCGCCGTCATGCCGTGCGCCAGCGGCCCGACGGTCAGGATGCGGGCGATCGTCTGGCGCGGATTGAGCGAGGCGAACGGGTCCTGGAAGATCATCTGGATATCCGGCCGCATCGAGCGGAAATCGGCCTGGCTGAGATGGGCGATATCCTTGCCCTCGAAAAGGATGCTGCCGCCATCGCAATCCATCAGCTTTAGCAGCGCGCGGCCGAGCGAGGATTTTCCCGAACCGGACTCGCCGACAATACCGAGCGTCTCGCCCTGCCGGACCGAAAAGGTGACGGTCTTGATGGCGTGCACGATGCGCGGCTTTGAAAAGAAGCCGATGCTCGGGATATAGGTCTTGTCGAGGTTGCGGATCTCGAGAACGATCGGCCTTTCGTCCCGGCTTTGCCCCTCATCGCCGCCTATCATGCGCGGCACCGCCGCGATCAGCTTCTTCGTGTAAGGATGTTCGGGACGCTCGAGCACTTTCGCCGCCGGCCCCTGTTCTACGATCACTCCTTTTTCCATGACGATCACCCTGTCGGCGATTTCCGCGACGACGCCGAAATCATGGGTGATGAACATCACGCTCATCTTCTTCTCGCGCTGGATGCTGCGGATGAGGTCGAGAATCTGCGCCTGGGTGGTGACGTCGAGCGCCGTCGTTGGCTCGTCGGCGATCAGGACGTCCGGCCCGAGCGCTAGCGCAATCGCGATCATCACCCGCTGCCGCTGCCCGCCCGAAAGCTGGAAAGGATATTGATGCTGCAGGACCTCCGGCTCCGGCAAGCCGACTTCGGTCAGCAGGCTCACGACTTTCGCCGCCCGGCTCGCGGCGTCGCCGACGCGATGCGCCTCCATGACTTCCATGATCTGGCGTCCGATCGTCATCAGCGGATTGAGGGCGGAAAGCGGATCCTGGAAGATGATCGAAACGGCGCGCCCGCGCAGCCCCTGCAGCACCCCCTGGCCGGCCCGTACGAGATCGTGGCCCTTGAAATGGATGCTGCCGCCCGTGACTTTCACCGATGACGGCAAGAGGCCCATGATCGCATTGGCCGTGACCGATTTACCCGAGCCGGATTCGCCGACGATGCACAGCATCTCTCCGGCCATGAGATCGAAGGAGATGTTCTCGACGGCGTTTTCCCGCTCCATCTTCGGCGGCAGCCGGATCGTCAAATCCTTTACGGAAAGGATGGTTTCCCCATCGGCGGCGGAAAGCGGCCCGTCAGGT
>JBQCEL010000376.1:0-9849 GCA_051960255.1 Rhizobiaceae bacterium | reverse complement strand
GCCGCTGGTTGGCGTTCGGCACCTTGCGCCGCACGATCTCCAGTTCGCGCTCCGCGTTTGGATAATCCACCCAATGATAAAGGCAGCGCCGTTTCAGCGCGTCGTGGATTTCGCGCGTCCGGTTGGTGGTGATGATGACGATCGGCGGCTCCTCGGCGCGGATCGTGCCAAGTTCCGGCACAGTCACCTGGTAATCGGAGAGGATTTCCAGCAGAAAAGCCTCGAACGCCTCGTCCGTACGGTCGAGTTCATCGATGAGGAAGACCGGAGCCGCGCCCTTTTCGCCGCCGAGCGCGTCAAGGACCGGGCGGCGGATAAGATATTTTTCCGAAAAGACGTTCTTTTCCATGGCCGAGCGATCGACGCCGCCCGTTGCTTCGCCGATGCGGATCTCGATCATCTGCGCCGCGTAGTTCCATTCATAGACGGCGGAGGAAATGTCGAGGCCTTCATAACATTGCAGGCGGATCAGCCGCCGGCCGAGCGCCGAAGCAAGCACCTTGGCGATCTCGGTCTTGCCGACGCCCGCCTCGCCTTCGAGGAAGAGCGGGCGCTTCATGCGCAGGCCAAGAAACAGGACGGTCGCCAGCGCCCTGTCCGCGACGTAATCCTGGCCTTCGAGAAGCGCTAAAGTCTCGTCGATCGTTTCAGGCAGGAGCTTTGCGTTTACCTTGGACATCCAGTCTCCGAACGGAATACCGGTCACAAGCGATGATAGTTGCGGCCGTGATAGATGAGCGGACGGACCTTATCGCCGAGGCGCAGGCCTGTCACCTTGCCGAAAAGCACGCGATGGGTGGCGACGTCCTTGGTCTCCGTGATGACGCAGTCGAAAACCGACAGCGCGTCTGTCAGGGTCGGCGAACCCGTGGAAAGCGTATCCCATGTCCCGTGGGCGAACCGCTCGTCCTGGTCGAGCTTGCCCAGCCCGCTAAACGCATTCGCGAGGTCCTGGTGCTGTTCGCCAAGCGTATTGAGGGCGAAGACGCCGTTCTTGACAAAGATGTCGTTCGCCGGATTGGCGCGCATAAGGCAAACGAGCACGGTCGGGGGATCGTCCGACACCGAGCAGGCGGCGATGATCGTCGCGCCGCGCCGGCCGGCCGTGCCGTCCGTCGTGACGACATGGACATGGCCGGCGAAATTCGCCATCGCGTCGCGGTAAAGCTGCGGCTGTATCTCGAACTTCTTGAGCACTGCAGGTTCCAAAATCTCGACTGCTATATAGGCGTAACAGGTTAACGCACAAACAGCGCCGGCTCTGCATGCGCGCGAGTTGCGCCGAACGGCAACAGCATCTACAGCATTTTTTCGGTTTCGCGACCGTCCGAACCGGTGGGTGGGCAAATATTTTCCAATGCGTCTGGCGATAGCTCTTCTGATACTTTCCGGTCTTCTGGCAATCCGCCATGCCAGTGCAGCGGACGTGACGGTCGGCGTGGCCGCGCCGCTCAGCGGCGGTTTTGCTCTCCTGGGCGAGCAGATGCGGCAGGGCGCCGAAACGGCCGCCGGCAATTTTCCCGGCGGTGCGATAACGCTCGATGTCCAGGACGACCGCTGTTCCTCCGAAGGCGGCGCAGCGGCGGCCAATGAATTCGTTCAAAGCCACGTCAATGTCGTTATCGGCTTCCTGTGTAACGAGGCCATCGATGCGGCCATGCCGATCCTGAAAAAGGCCGGCATAGCGGCGATCACGTCCGGCGTTCGCACCGATAGCCTGACCGACAACCGAAAGAAGACAGGCTGGCCGGTCTTCCGTCTCGCCCCGCGCAATGATGAGGAAGGCGCGGCGATCGGCTCGATCCTGGCCGACCACTGGCGCAATGTGCTTTTCGCGATTGTCGATGACGGAACGGTTTACGGGCGCGGGCTCGCTGATGCTCTCCGCGCCGACGCCGAGCAAAAGGGAATGAAGCCGGCCTTCGTCGATAATTACCGTCCGGGCATGGACAATCAGGTTGGGCTTGTGTTCCGGCTGCGGCGCGCCGGCGTCAATCATGTTTTCGTCGGCGGCGCGCGCGACGATACAGCCATCATCGCCCGCGACGCCGCGAAGATCCACCTCAAGCTCGAGATCGCGGGCGGGGAAGCCCTGCGCGCCCCGGCCGGGGATGTGCCGCTCGCCGCCGGCACTCTGATGATCGCGCCACCGGACTGGACGAAGCCCATCGATGCCGCCGTGGCGGAGCAATTGAAGAAAGCCGAAATCACGCCTGAGGGCTATGTCTTGCCGGACTATGCGGCGCTTCAGGTGGCGGCATCGGCGGTATCGCAATCGATCGATAAGAAAAAGCCGGTGATTGATATCCTCTCGAACGAGATGTTCCAGACGGCCATTGGCCCAATCCGCTTCGACGACAAGGGCGATCTGGCGCAAAATCCCTATCGACTTTTCCGCTATGACGGGAACGCGTTTGTGGAAGTAAAAAAATAATGGCGTTTCGAACTGGCCCTATGAATCTGATCACGGATGTCGCCGGTCTTCTGGTCGGCAACGCCGCCGACGAAAAGGTGAAGTCGGGCACGACGGTTCTTCTCTGCGAAGAGCCGGCGGTGGCGGGCGTCCAGGTGTTGGGCGGAGCGCCCGGCACGCGCGAAACCGACCTGCTTGAAGCGCATAATTCCGTCGAGGCGATCGACGCGCTCGTTCTTTCCGGGGGATCGGCCTTCGGACTCGACGCTGCGTCCGGCGTACAGGCGGCGCTGAGGGAGGACGGCAAGGGCTATGAGGTCAGAACCGGCCTTCGCATTCCGATCGTGCCCGCCGCCATTCTCTTCGACATGATGAATGGCGGCGACAAGGATTGGGGCCGCTATCCGCCCTTCCGCGAACTCGGCTACGAAGCGGCACGCGCCGCCTCGCGCGACTTCGCCATCGGCACTGCGGGCGCCGGTACGGGGGCATTGACGGCAGGGTTGAAGGGCGGCCTCGGTTCCGCTTCCTGCGTTCTCAATAATGGCGTGACCGTCGGCGCGCTGGTCGCTGCGAATCCGACGGGCTCGGTAACGGTCGGGAAGACAAGGCATTTCTGGGCGGCGCCGTTCGAGATCGGCGAGGAATTCGGCGGGCTCGGTTTCCCCGCGCCACTCCCGACTGATGCGACCGATCTCGTCATCAAATACCGCGAAATGCGCGGCGCGCTTGCCAATACCACGATCGGCATCGTCGCGACGGACGCAAAACTGACGAAAGCGCAGGCCAAGCGGCTTGCCGTCGCCGCCCACGACGGTTTCGCCCACGCCATCTGGCCGACGCATACGCCGGTCGACGGCGATTTGGTCTTTGGCGTCGCCACGGGCAGGAGCGGCGCGATGATCGATCCGGACATCGCGCTTGATCTCTACGCCGCGGCAGGCGCGGCAATGGCGCGCGCGATCGCCAGGGCCGTTTTCCTCGCGACGCCGGCACCAGGCGATCTGATGCCCTGCTGGTCGGAGCGCTGATCATCTCCCAAGCGTGTGTTGAGCAATGGCCTCCTGTCTGTTAGGAGGCGCCGAGCATTCTCCGAAAGAAAGGCCGTCCCATGATCCCGCGCTATTCGCGGCCGGAAATGGTCGCCATCTGGTCGCCGGAAACCCGGTTCCGCATCTGGTTCGAGATAGAGGCGCATGCGTGCGATGCGCTGGCCGAGTTGGGCGTCATCCCGAAGGAAGCGGCGCGCACGATCTGGGAGAAAGGCGGCAAGGCGGTCTTCGACGTCGCGCGGATCGACGAGATCGAGCGTGTAACCAAGCACGACGTCATCGCTTTCCTGACGCATCTCGCCGAATTCGTCGGCCCCGAGGCGCGCTTCATCCATCAGGGCATGACCTCGTCCGATGTGCTCGACACCTGCCTCAGCGTGCAATTGACGCGGGCGAGCGACATTTTGCTCGCCGACATCGATAGTCTGCTCGGCGCGCTGAAGAAGCGGGCGTTCGAGCACAAGGACACGATTACCATCGGCCGCAGCCACGGCATCCATGGCGAGCCGACCACGTTCGGCGTGAAACTGGCGGAAGCCTATGCGGAATTCTCCCGCGCCCGCGAGCGCCTCGTGCGGGCGCGCGAGGAAATCGCCGTCTGCGCCATTTCCGGCGCGGTCGGCACCTTCGCCAACATCGATCCCCATGTCGAAGAGCATGTCGCAAAGAAGCTTGGCCTGAAGCCTGAGCCGGTCTCGACGCAGGTGATCCCGCGCGACCGGCATGCCATGTTCTTCGCCACGCTCGGCGTCATCGCCTCGTCAATCGAGCGGCTGGCGACCGAAATCCGCCATCTCCAGCGCACCGAGGTGCTGGAGGCGGAGGAATATTTCTCGCCGGGCCAGAAGGGCTCCTCGGCCATGCCGCACAAGCGCAATCCGGTGCTGAGCGAGAATCTGACCGGGTTGGCGCGCATGGTGCGTTCCTATGCAATGCCGGCAATGGAGAATGTCGCGCTCTGGCATGAACGCGACATCTCGCATTCCTCCGTCGAACGCATGATCGGCCCCGATGCAACGGTGACGCTCGATTTCGCGTTGGCGCGTCTCGCCGGCGTCATCGACAAACTGGTGGTCTATCCCGAAAACATGCTCGCAAATCTGAACCGTTTCCGCGGCCTCGTGCATTCGCAGCGCGTGCTGCTCGCCCTCACCCAGGCCGGCGTCTCACGCGAGGATGCCTATCGGCTGGTGCAGAGAAACGCCATGAAGGTCTGGGAGCAAGGCAAGGATTTTCTTGAGGAACTGCTTGCCGACAAGGATGTGCGTGCGGCCCTTTCCGAAGAGCATATCCGCGACAAGTTCGACCTCGGCTACCACACCAAGCACGTCGATACGATTTTCAGGCGAGTGTTTGGCGAGGCGGAGGCTTGATAAACGGCCAGTCAATAACTATGACTAGTTATATGACTAGTCGGAGGAGATGATGAAGATCTGGCCGGTGCAGGACGCAAAAGCGAAATTTAGTGAACTTCTCGATGCCAGTATTGAACAGGGGCCGCAGATGGTGACAAGGCGCGGCGTTGAGGCAGCCGTTTTAGTTTCCGCCGCTGAGTGGCGCCGCATTCAGAAGTCGTCGCGGCCAACACTCAAGGAACTGCTGCTTACGGACGAGCCGCGAATCGATCTCCCTGTCCCTGCCCGCGGTATGGCGCGTCGCCGTACCAATACGTTTGCCACGGACTGAAATGTATCTGCTCGACACGAATGTGGTTTCCGAGTTGAGGCGAACGCGGCCGCATCCGGCTGTTCTGGCCTGGATGGAAGCTGCGAATGAAACAGACCTTTACCTTTCGGCCGTCACGATTGCTGAAATCCAATCCGGCATCGAGCGTGTACGGGATCAAGATACGCCAAAGGCTGACGAACTCGAAAATTGGCTGAACATGATTGCGGCCACATACAGCATTTTGCCCATGGATGCTGCCGCGTTCCGCTGTTGGGCGCGGTTGATGCATCACCGATCAGATGCGCTTTATGAAGACGCGATGATCGCAGCGACGGCGCTTTGTAATGGGCTGACGGTGGTGACGCGCAATACACGCGATTTCGTGCCGTTCGAGGTGCCGGCACTCGATCCCTTCGGTCTCTAGGCTTGCGGACCTTAAGCCTTCTTCGGCACCACCCTCACCTCGGTCCCCCACGGGTCCTGCAGCATCTCTTCGGCCTCGGCAGTCTTCGCATGCATCTCCACCCAGGCAAGGCCCGTCCGGTCCTTTTCGCGCGGGCCGGCGCCGGCGCTCTGCCATGAATTGGCGCCGATATGATGGTGGTAACCGCCGGTCGAGAGGAAGACGGCAGCCTTGCCATAATTCGCGACCGTGTCGAAGCCCAATTGCGAGTGCCACCATTGTTCGGCATCGGCCGGGTTGCCGACACGCAGATGCACATGGCCGATGATGCTATTCTCGGGCGCGCCTTTCCAGCCCTTGTCCTTTTCGCTCAATTCGGAAAGAAGATCGGGAATGTCGAGCCGCACGGTCGCCATCTCGACATGCCCGCCATTCCATTTCCATTTGTCGCGCGGGCGATCGGCATAGATCTCGATACCGTTGCCTTCCGGGTCGGTCAGATAAAGCGCTTCGGAAACGAAATGGTCCGACGCGCCGTCGATCGGAATATTCCGATCGATCGCATAGCTCACCCAGCGCGCCAGATCGGCCCGCGTGGGCAGGAGGAAAGCCGTATGGAAAAGGCCGGCGCTCCTCGGATTGTCCGGACGGGCGTTCCGCCGTTCGTCGATGTCGAGCAGCGGTCGTTCCCCCGCTCCCATGACGATCTTCCCGTTGGACCGCGAGATTTCGGCGAGGCCGACGACGTCGCGATAATAATCCGCGAGCGCCGTGGCCTCCCGCGCGATCAGCCCCACACGCCCCACGTTGATCGGGGCATCCGCGGCAAACGGCAATTCTTTCATGACCGGCTCCTCAGCCATCGTCACATCACTGGCTTCCACCTACACATCGTCCTTGCGGGGCCTACGCGCAATAGAAGCATTGCGAACAGCGCGTTCAGTTTTTCGCTCTTTTGTTGCGCAAGCAGCCTGTCGCGCCTACATCGCGCGCCATGAAAGCGAAAGAAGCCGATATCCTGTTCGTTCCGGGATTCAAGAATTCCGGTCCCGACCATTGGCAGACCCGTTGGCAGGACAAATTGTCGACCGGCCGCCGGGTCGAGCAGGCGGAATGGACGAAACCGGTGAAAGAGGATTGGACAGCGGCGCTCATCGCAGCCGTCAATGAAAGTGAACGGCCGGTGGTGCTGGTCGCCCATTCACTCGGCGTTCCGACCGTGATCCACGCCGTCGGCGGCTTCAAGAGGCCTGTCAGCGGCGCCTTTTTCGTCGCGCCGCCCGATGTCGCGAACGAAAATATCCGTCCGCGTCATCTGATGACGTTCGGCCCCTATCCGCGCGATCCCCTGCCCTTTCCCTCGATCACGGTGGCAAGCCGCAACGATCCATTCTGCGCCTTCGAGGTCGCGGAGGATATCGCCGGAGCCTGGGGCTCACTCTTCCTGGACGCCGGCGAAGCGGGTCATCTCGACTCCGATTCCGGCTACGGTCCCTGGCCGGAAGGCTCTATGGCCTTCGCCAAATTCCTGTCGCGGCTCTAACCGCTTCCTTGATCGGTCATTTGATCGAAGCGCGCGCCTTGCCGATAAGATCTTTCGCACCGATCGCCATATAGGTGGCTTCGCCGCCCATGGCGATGAACCGATATCCCATCGAAACGAAACGCCCGACAAAGCCGGGATCGGTGGAGAAGATGCCGGCGATCTTGCCGGCGGCCGCGGCGCGCCCGGCGATATGGGCGATTGCAGGCATCATGTCCTCGAGAGCCGTGTTCAACTCCTGGCCATTCGTCCAGGCGATCGAAAAATCGCTGGGGCCAACGAAGACGGCGTCGATGCCCGGCACTTCGAGAATGTCTTCGAGCGCATCCAGCGCGCGGCGCGTTTCGATCATGGCGAAGGACAGGGTCTCGGCGTTGGAATTCCCGAGCCATATCTTATGATCCGGGATCTTGTGCCGCCGCGGCATGCCGAAGGTCGGTCCCCAGGAGCACTCGCCGAGCGGCGGATATTTCATCGCCGCGGCGAACTGCCGGGCGTCGTCGGCGGAATTGATCATAGGCGCGATGACCGCTTCGGCGCCGAAATCAAGCGCGCGGCTCGCCATGTCGAACCGTCCCACGGGGATGCGGAGGACCGCATGTCTTTCCGCCGCGAGAATGGCCGGCACGCAGCGCGCCGCGCTGTCTTCATGATGAGCGCCGTGTTGCATGTCGAGCGTCACCGCATCGAAGTCGGTGCGGGCGACGGTTTCGACCGTGATCGAATCCGGAATACCGGACCAGGCCGTGAAAAGGGTTTCACCGCGTTTCAGGCGTTCTACAAGTTTCATCGCAATTCCGATTCAGCCGATCCTTGGAGTCTGACGGCATTCAATCAGAAGCATCAGCGACGCAAAAGACCTGGGGGCGAGGAAATTATGCGCCAGCCCCGACGGGCGGTCCTTTTCAACTCTGTTCGATCTGCTTGATCGCTTGGGCCATCAACTCGATCAGCCGGATCTTTAACTGGCCTTCGTCCGAAGCGATCCCAGCAGCTTGAAAATCGGCAAGAACCTTACGGATGACGTCCTGGTCCCCTGCCTCGGAAAGGTCGGCAACGACGACCTCCCTGGCATAGGCATCCGCATCCGTTCCGCTCTTGCCGAGCTGGTTGGCCGCCCACAGGCCGAAAAGCTTGTTGCGCCGTGCCGTCGCCTTGAACCGGAGTTCCTCGTCGAAAGCGAATTTCCGCTCGAAACCACGCTCGCGATCGTCCATTTCCGCCATGTCGTTCCTCCGACGCCAGATTCAGGCCGCCCATACGGCCTGGAGCCGCACCTATATGGGGATTGGAACAGCAAAACCAATACGCTTCTTGGGGTTCGCTCCCCGATCGCAACCTCGAAAGCGGTTGATGAGAGGAAATGGACGTTGAGCAATCGCGGCGATTGCGCTAGAGACCGGCTTTGAAACCCCGCCGCGGCACGAAAGTGGCGCGTTTCCGAAGGACCGGCTGTTTGAACTCCGTCCTGCAAATCAGAGAAAACATTACATGAATCGTCGCCGGCGCATTTATGAAGGCAAGGCCAAGATCCTCTATGAAGGTCCGGAGCCTGGCACGCTGATCCAGTTCTTCAAGGACGACGCCACCGCCTTCAACAAGAAAAAGCACGAGGTCATCGACGGCAAGGGTGTGCTCAACAACCGCATTTCCGAGCACATTTTCACGCATCTCAACCGGATGGGCATTCCGACCCATTTCATCCGCCGGCTGAACATGCGCGAACAGCTGATCAAGGAAGTCGAGATCATCCCGCTCGAAGTGGTGGTGCGCAACATCGCCGCCGGCTCGCTGTCGAAGCGGCTCGGCATCGAGGAAGGCACCGTGCTTCCGCGCTCGATCATCGAGTTCTATTACAAGGCCGACCAACTCGACGATCCGATGGTATCGGAAGAGCATATCACGGCCTTCGGCTGGGCCTCGCCGCAGGAGATCGACGACGTCATGGCGCTCGCCATCCGCGTCAACGATTTTCTTTCCGGGCTCTTCCTCGGGGTCGGCATCCAGCTCGTGGATTTCAAGATGGAATGCGGCCGGCTCTATGAAGGCGAGATGATGCGCATCGTCGTCGCCGATGAAATCTCGCCCGATTCCTGCCGGCTGTGGGACATCAACACACAGGACAAGCTCGACAAGGACCGTTTCCGTCGCGATATGGGCGGTCTGGTCGAGGCTTATCAGGAAGTGGCGCGCCGGCTCGGCATCATGAACGAGAACGAGCCGCCGCGCCCGACCGGGCCAATCCTCGTATCGAGCGCGCGCAGCCGCGGCAAGCCGCACTGACCGGGTTGGAAGGAGCCACGGAGTGATTAAGGCCCGCGTCACCGTCACGCTCAAGAACGGCGTGCTCGACCCGCAGGGAAAGGCCATCGAGCATGCTCTTTCCGGACTCGGCTTCGGCGGCGTCGGTTCCGTGCGTCAGGGCAAGGTGTTCGACGTGGAACTGGAAGGTTCCGACAAGGCCAAGGCCGAGGCCGAGCTGAAGGCCATGTGCGAGAAGCTTCTGGCGAATACGGTGATAGAGAACTATATTGTAGCCATAACCTGAGGTTGCGCCAGAGGTGTGATGGCGGAACCCACCAACGAAATGATCTATGAAACGCTCGAGGCGATGCAGACGAGTATCCGCCGGTTGGAGGATGGTCAGAGCGAGGTCAAGCAGGAACTGATCGCCATCAGGGGCACAATGGTTTCCATGCAGCAGGATATCAACAATATATACGGCATTCTCGCTCGCCATGACGGACGCTTGGATCGCATAGAGCGCCGC
>JBQCEL010000375.1:0-3771 GCA_051960255.1 Rhizobiaceae bacterium | reverse complement strand
GCCTGACGGTGATGGCCGGTATCATGGTAATGGACGAACTTTCCGAACTGCAGAAGCGCGTCACCGGCATGGAGAGCGAGATCGGCACGCTGCGCAAGACGCGGGACGACGCGCTTTCCAAGGCCGACAAGAACGACGCGGCGCTGACAGGGGCGCTTTCCATGCTGGCGGAACGGATGGAAACGCTCGCAGGCAGGCTGTCGGCCCGAGGCGGGTAGCCACTCTTCCAGCAGTAACTCTTCCAGCAGGAGCCGAGGCGATGGAATGCTTCGGCCGCAGGCTCCCCTCACGAGCGGTAATAGGCGCCTTCGGGACGTCTTGACCTATTCGCATTCTCTGGCAAACAGCAAGCGCCAGCGAGAAAACGTCGGAAGCCCTTCATTGCAGCCGCGGGTGAATTTCAATAGCATTGGCCGTGGACTTGCGTACGGCTGAGCGGGGCGTGGCCGATGGGGAAGTTACGGAACAGTCTTTTTCTTTCACGTGTGTTGCTGGAACTCGGCATCTTCTCGGCCGTCGTCAACATGCTTCTGCTGGTGATGCCGCTTTATATGCTCCAGGTCTATGACCGCGTCATTCCCTCTGCCAGCCAAGAGACACTCTTCTACATAACGGTCATAGCCGTCTGCGCCGTGTTCGTCCTTGGCGTTCTGGAGGCCGTTCGGGCGCTGTACGCGAACCGGCTGGCCGCAAGGATGGATGTCATATGCGGCCCGCGGCTCTTCACGGCCGCCCTTCTCGGGCAACGGGCTGCTTTCGGCGACGTCCAGTCCCTTCGTGATCTCGCGACGATACGCAATTTCGTCGGATCGCGCGCCGTCTTTTTTCTCTTCGACCTTCCCTTCGGCCCCTTCTTCATCGCGCTTCTCTATCTCATTCATCCGCTCCTGTTCGTCATAACGCTGGCCGGCGGCGTGGTAATGCTCGGCCTGGCATTCGCCAACCAGAGGACGACGCGCCCGAACGCCAAGGAGGCGGCGGAATCGCTCGCCTCCGCGATGAATGCTGCGCAAACCTTCGCCCGCAATGCCGAGACCGTACGGACACTAGGTATGATGGAAGCGGCCGGTCTTCATTGGGGGACCACATTCGCGCGATCCCTCACGGCTTCGGATCGTCTCACACGCATCAACGCGTTCTACAGCAGCATTTCGCGCGGGATCCGGCTCCTGATCCAAATCGCCATGTATGGGGTCGGCGCATATCTGACGCTGAAACACGAGATGACGGCGGGCATGATTTTCGCTGCTTCGATGGTGTCGGCGCGCGCCCTGCAGCCACTTGACCAGATCGTGGGAAGCTGGAAGCAGATTCTGGACGCTTCGGCTGCCTGGAAGCGGATTTCTTCCTTTATGGATGCCGAGCAGAGAAAATCGGAAAGCAGGACCGAACTGCCGACGCCTTCGGGCGGCGTCAGCATGGAAAATATCGTCTATTTCGTCCCGGATGGGCGAGAGGGGGCGCCGCCGCTGATTAAGCGGGTCAGCTTCTCTGTCGACGCGGGCGAGACCCTGGCCATCATCGGCCCGAGCCAGGCAGGCAAGTCGACGCTCGCCCGCCTTCTGGTCGGCGCCATAGAACCGCGTTCGGGAACCGTTCGATTGGGCGGAGCGGATATCCGTCATTGGGACCGTGAGAAACTCGGTCCGCATATCGGCTATCTCTCCCAGGAGGTCGAGTTCTTTCCCGGTAGCATTGCGCAGAATATCGCCCGCTTCGATCCTGCGGCGGAGAGTCGGGAAATTATCGCAGCCGGCGAGCGGGCGTGCGCCCATAAGATAATTCTGACCCAGCGAGACGGTTACGACACCATCGTCGGCCCGCTGGGCGTTCGATTGTCGGGCGGTGAGAAACAGCGCATCGGCCTTGCCCGCGCCTTCTATGGCGACCCCCGGCTGCTTGTGCTCGACGAGCCGAACGCCAATCTCGACAACGAGGGCGAGACAGCGCTGGAACAAGCGGTGCTCGATGCAAAAAAGCGGGGCGTGACGGTCATCGTCATAACGCATCGGCTTTCCATCGCGGCGAAGTGCGATCGCATGCTCGTGCTGCGCGACGGCGCGGTCGAACAGTGCGGACCGGCATCGGAAATCTTCCGCCGGCTTGCAGCGTCTCCTGCCGTTCATCGGCCGAAGGCGGAGATCGTGCCCATGGCCGCAGCCGCACGCGCTGCAGCCAGACCGGCGGCGCAAACGGATCGGAATTGAGGGAGCTGTCGGAGCGCCCCATGGCTGCAATACAAGACCAAACCTGGCAAGATGGCATCAAGACCCGGACCGGCTCGATAGCGGCGGTCGGATATGCGGCGCTTGCCATTTTCGTAGGCGGTTTCGGAACCTGGGCGCTAACCGCTCCGCTCGGCGGTGCGACGATTGCGCCCGGAACTGTCGCCGCTGCAGGCGAGAACGTTATGATCCAGCACCTCGATGGCGGCATCATTAAAGAAGTCGTCCGGCATGAAGGCGATCGCGTCCATAAAGGCGATCCGTTGCTCATCCTCGATTCGACGGTTGCGAAATCCCAAGTCGACAGGCTGCTGCATCAACTGGCCGCCAAGCGCGCGGAAATGGCAGTGCTCGCTGCCGAGCGCGACGACGCGACAGAAGTGGAAATTCCTCCAAGCCTGCGGGCATTTCCGCCAGAACTCCACGCCGACGCCATTTTCGCCGAACAACGGCGGCAGTTCCAGGCGACAATGGCGCGTTTCAAATCCGAACAGCATATCCTCGTCGAACGGGTCGAAGCGCTGGAGCAATCCCTGGACGGTCTGCGCGTGCAGAAGCAAGCCGACGAGAAACAGCTATCGATCGTGAAAGAAGAAGCTGATCGCAAGGAAAAACTGCTCAACGAGGGTCTCACCAGCCGCGACAACTATACGGCCCTGCTCAGGAGCGCCGCCGAGCTTACGGGCCAAGAAGGCGCGTTGGAGGCTCAAATTGCGTCGACAGCCAGTCAGCTTGGGGAAGCCCGCGCGCAGATCGAAAGGGTGAAGACCTCAAGGGTCGAGGATGCGGTGACAAAGCTCAATCAGGACAGTGACGATGTCGCCGACCTGGAGCAGCAAATACGGGCGGCCCGGTCCGTGCTCGACCGGACCGTGGTGCGCGCTCCTGTCGATGGCATTATCGTCCATTCGGTTTACAACTCGCCAGGCAGCGTCCTCAGCGCCGGGCAGGCGGTGATGGAATTGCTCCCGACAACAAAGGAACTGATCGTCGAGGCGCATGTGCGGCCGCAGGACATCGATTCGATCAAGCTGAATCAGCACGCCGAATTGCAATTCACTGCTCTCGACGCACGCAGGACCCCGCGCGTGAAAGGGAGGGTGTTCTACATTTCAGCAGACCATCTCGTCGCCAACGCCCCGGAGGGCGGAGCGGCCCAGCCCTATTATGTGGTGCGTCTCAAAATCGATCAGGATCTGCCGCCGGAGATCACGCCGGAGCAGATATATCCCGGCATGCCGGCGGAAGCTTTCATCTCGACCGGCGAGCGCACATTCGCCGACTACCTCATTCGGCCGCTGCTCGATTCGATGAGTCTGGCCTTCCGGCAACGATGAAGCCGCACTTTTCCCAACTGTTTCGTAAGGCCGCCGGCTGCCGCCGGCCAGAGCCACCAGACCGGATCAAACCCGCGCTAGCTGTTTGATCCCGGGCTTTAATGGAGCATCCTTGTCACCCGAATCAAAGGATGCGCTATGGGCCAGGTTCACCATGGGAGCGCCACGACGACAGCGGCGGTCCGTCGAGCGATACAACATAGTCAAGA
>JBQCEL010000374.1:0-9868 GCA_051960255.1 Rhizobiaceae bacterium | reverse complement strand
GTCCGCTCTTCCCCATTTTCATTGTAAGCCGGTCCGGCAGTGCCTAGATCATTGTCGCGGCGGCGCTTGCCGTATCACGATCGGGGGAAGATATGGCGTTTACGGGTTCCGATATTCTCATCGCGGTCCTTGTCATTCTCGTTGTCCTGTTCCTGTTCGCAGGGATCAAGACGGTTCCGCAGGGCTACAACTACACCGTCGAGCGTTTTGGCCGCTATACCAAGTCGCTCTCGCCAGGACTGAGCCTCATTATCCCCTTCATCGACCGCATCGGCGCGAAGATGAACATGATGGAGCAAGTGCTTGATGTCCCATCGCAGGAGATCATAACACGCGACAACGCAATTGTCGGCGTCGACGGCGTCGCCTTCTACCAGGTGCTGAACGCCGCCCAGGCCGCCTATCAGGTCGCCGGGCTCGAAAACGCGATCCTCAACCTCACCATGACCAATATCCGCACAGTCATGGGATCCATGGATCTCGATGAACTGCTCTCCAACCGCGACGCCATCAACGAAAGGCTGCTGCGTGTCGTGGATCAGGCCGCCCATCCTTGGGGCATCAAGGTGACGCGCATCGAGATCAAGGACATCAACCCGCCCGCCAACCTCGTCGATTCCATGGCGCGCCAGATGATGGCGGAGCGCATGAAGCGCGCCCAGATTCTCGAGGCCGAAGGCAAGAAACAGGCGCAGATACTTGAAGCGGAAGGTCGCAGGGAAGCCGCTTTCCGCGACGCCGAGGCGCGCGAGCGCGCGGCCGAAGCCGAGGCGCGCGCGACCCAGGTCGTTTCGGAGGCGATTTCCAAGGGCGACGTTCAGGCGCTCAACTATTTCGTCGCGCAGAAATACACCGAAGCGCTCGCCAGGATCGGCTCGTCGGCCAACAACAAGGTGGTTCTGATGCCGCTCGAAGCCTCCTCTCTGGTCGGATCGCTGGGCGGCATCGGCGCCATTGCCAAGGAGGTTTTCGGCAATGATGCCCCATCGGCATCGCCGCGCGCGGCTTCCGGCAGCAGGCCGCCGCGTACCGGCCAGGATCAGTCGTGACCCACACCAGAGCATTTCCGTTTTTCTTCGAATCGCGGGATTGCTCTATCTGTTTGTTTTTACGCGATTCCGAACGCAAAACCGCCATGCGCTTTTGCTGGAATTGCTTTAGCGGAGGGTGTGGCCATGCTTGAACGCATCTTCACCGATCTCGGTCCCTGGAACTGGATGGTTCTCGGTTTCGTGCTGCTCATTCTCGAAATCCTGGTCCCAGGCGTTTTCCTGCTCTGGATCGGTATCGCCGCCATACTCGTCGGCGCGCTGACGCTTCAGCTTGCCCATGCTGCATTCTGGGTATGGCAGGCGCAGGTGGTTCTGTTCCTTATCCTGTCAGTCATTTCGGCTTATGTCGGCCACAGGGTGATGGCGAAAACCGGCGGTGAAAGCGACCAGCCTCTCCTCAACCGCCGCGCCGAGCAGCTGGTCGGCCGCACCGCGACTCTTGCCGAACCGATCGCGGAAGGGCGTGGCCGCATTCGCCTCGGCGACACGTTCTGGCTCGTTACCGGCCCGGACCTTCCCGTCGGCGCGCGCGTCCGCGTCATCGCGGTGAAGGACATGGAACTTGTGGTGGAGCCGGCCTGAACGGCTCGGGGCGTTCTGTCAGACGACGCCGATCCGCAACAGATCGTGGAAATGCACGATGCCGACCGGCCTGCCTTGTTCCGCCACGACTAGCGCGCTGATGTTGTAGTCATTAAGGATGGCAGTTGCCGTGCTTGCGAGCATGTCGGGCGCCGCGATTTTGGGATTTCGCGTCATGACCGCTTCCACCGTCAGGACGCCGAGATTGCGGTTGAGATTGCGGGCGAGATCGCCGTCCGTGACGATGCCCGCGAGCTTTCCTTCCTCATTAACCACACAGACGCAGCCGAAGCGCTTCTGCGACAGGACGATGATCGCCTCCGGCATGCTGGTGCCGAGCGGCACGATCGGCATCTCCTCGCCCGTATGCATGATCTCGGCCAGGTGCATCAGGCTCGCCCCGAGGCGGCCGCCCGGATGGAAGGTGCGGAAATGATCGGCGGTGAAGCCCCGCGCTTCCAGAAGCGCGATGGCGAGCGCGTCGCCAATGACGAGTTGCAGGAGCGTCGATGTCGTCGGCGCGAGCCCGTGTGGACAGGCTTCCGAAACCGTTGGAAGCAACAGCACCGTGTCCGCTTCTTTGGCAAGCGTCGAGGCCGTCCCGGAGGTGATGGCGACCAGCGGGATCGAGAAACGGCGGGAATAGGCGAGAATGCCGTTCAGTTCGACCGATTCCCCCGACCATGACATGGCGATGATCGCGTCGTCATGGCCTATCATGCCGAGATCGCCGTGATTGGCCTCGGCCGGGTGGACGAAAAACGCCGGCGTTCCCGTCGAGGCAAGCGTGGCGGCGAGTTTCGAGCCGATATGGCCGCTCTTCCCGACGCCGGTGACGATAACCCGGCCCGTAATTGCCGAAATGCGCTGAACCGCTTCGGCAAAAGGTTCCGCCAGTCCGTTGTCGAGCGCCTCCGCGAGAGCAATGACGCCGGCATGCTCGGTCTTCACCGTCCTTATAGCCGACTGTATAGCGGCTTTCCTGTCCGCTGGTTTGCGCATCGTCAATCCATGCATCATGGACCCGCTCTACAGCATCGGCGCGAAAAGCGGAATCCATTTCGCGTGCGATTCAGGCGTTTTCGCCCGGGATTTTGGCCCGCATCGACGCACCGCCGCTTCCAAATGGTAAACACCACGCCCGCCTGAGCCGCGAGCGCAACGCTCCATTAACCATCGCGATTTACCTTTCCGTAAAATTCTATGCGCGCCAAGAGCCTGTCAGCGGACGATGTCTCTTTCTCCGAAGCCAATGAACAGACGTGCGCGCAAGACGCGACTGGCCGTCCTGTTTGCGGGCATTGCGGCGCTGGCATGGCTCAATGCCGGTTCCGCGTTGGCGCAGCAAGCATTCGCATTGCGAGGCGATTTACCCGGCAACCAGTCAAGCAGCGGCCTTTTCGGCGCCTCGACCTTGCCTGCGGATTCGGTCGTGGATGCCGGAGGCGCCAACGAGGACCCGACCTATCTCCCGGCAAGCCAGGATACCTTGCCCGACAACGCGCCGCCCGCTGCCAACGCATCTTTTCCTGCACCGGCGAGCAGCAGCCACGCGGGAGCTTTCCCGAACGCCGCCGACACGACCGGCGGGTTTGACGAGCAATCTCTCGGGAACCTCGGCTCCTCCGATCAGGACCAATCCGGCGGGGCAGGCCAAAGCAGGAAATCCACCAGGAAGCCCGCCGGAAAGAAGAAAACTGCCTCTGATAATGCTCAGGACGAAAAGCTTACCCCGGCCAACACCGGCAATCTCCGCGCAGTCCCGCTCGATTCCCTCGATGAGGATCTGCGGCGCGCAGCGCCCGAAAACCAGCGTGAAAAAGCAATCGAGAGCAGCAAAAAACTGAAATATGATGACGATCCTTATGCGCCGCTCGGTCTCAGACTTGGAACATTCAACGTCAACACCTCGATCCAATCCGGCCTGACCGGGACGACGAACGCCGATTCTAGCACGGATGGTAAGTCCGCCATCCTGTCGGAGACGACGCTTCGCCTGAACGCCGCTTCGGACTGGTCGCGCCATTCCGCCAACATCAATGCCTACGGCATCTTCCGCAAGTCGATAGCAGGCCAAGATCTTTCGCAGCCGATTGCGGGCGTGAACAGCGAACTCGATCTCGATATCACGCACGATCTGCGCGGCAAGATCAAACTCGGCTACGCTGTCGCACCGGAAACGGCGGAATCGCCGGTCATCATCGAAGGAACGACAGAAGAGCCGCTAACGCAGACCATTACCAGCAGCGTCGGCCTTGAAAAGGCGGTCGGCAAGCTTCGGCTCGGCATCACCGGCAATGTGGAGCGCGAGATCTATGGCGACGCCAGACTCGATTCCGGAGGCACGCTCTCGCAGAAGGATCGGAACAACACGCTGGTCGCGGGCGTCCTTCGCGCCGGCTACGAGCTTTCCCCTTCCGTCATTCCCTTCGTCGAGGGCGAGCTTGGCCGGCGTTATTACGATCAGCGGCTTGACGATGCAGGCTTTGCGCGCTCCGCCAACCGCATCGGCGCACGCGCCGGCGTCACCCTCAATTTGACCGACAAGCTATCGGGCGAGTTTTCGGCCGGCTGGCTTCGCGAAACGCCGGATGACGACCGCCTCGCCTCGATTTCAGGCCCATCCATAGCGGCGGACCTGAAATGGTCTCCGATTCGCGGAACGACTGTTTCGCTTCAGGGGACGACGCAAATCGAGGGCACCACCACCGCGGGCGAACCCGGCGACATCCTTTATACCGGTCAGATTTCGCTCGAACGGCAGATGCGCGCGAACCTCACGGGCATCGCGACGCTCGGCATGCTGTGGCGAGACTATTCCGGAACAGACGGCCACGATTTCGGCTGGAATGCCGAGGCCGGCCTGACCTATTGGCTGAACCGCTATGCGGGCATTACCGGCAAGGTCAGGCACGAGCAGCAGATCAGCAATCTTGTCGGCCGCGACTACAAAGCCGAGAGCGTTTTCCTCGGCTTCATCGTCCAGCGCTGACAGGAAGCGGCTTATTCCGCCGCTCGCATCGAGCCGGTCCGGATATCGCCCGAAATCTCATCGATCAGCGCGCCTATGCGCTCGCGCATGTCCTCGCGCAACAGGGCGAAGGCGACGTTCGCCTCGATGAAGCCTTCCGGCGAGCCGCAATCGAAGGTCCGCCCGCGATAATGATAGCCGTAGAAAGGCTGCTTTTCCTTCAGTCGGAGCATGCCGTCGGTGAGCTGGATCTCGTTGCCGGCGCCTTTTTCCTGGTTTTCCAGAATGGAAAATATTTCCGGCTGCAGGATATAGCGCCCGTTGATGTAGAGATTGGTCGGCGCATCCTGCGGCTTCGGCTTTTCCACCATCGCCGTGATCTCGAAGCCGGAATGAGCGTCTGCGCCTTTGCCGATGATGCCGTATTTGTGCGTTTCCGCCGGATCGCACTCCTGCACCGCAACGATGTTGTTGCCGGTATGCTCATAGAGTTCGACCATCGCCTTCAGGCAGCTTTTCTCCGATTGCATGATCATATCGGGGAGAAGCAGAGCGAATGGCTCGTCGCCGACGAGGTCGCGCGCGCACCACACGGCGTGGCCGAGCCCGAGCGGCACTTGCTGCCGTGTGAAACTTGTCTGACCCGGTCCCGGCTGAAGACGCTGCAATCGGTCGAGGACAGCGTCCTTGCCGCGCTCCGCCAGTGTGTCATAGAGCTCGAAATGGATATCGAAATGGTCTTCGATCACCGCCTTGTTGCGGCCTGTCACGAAGATGAAGTGCTCAATGCCGGCTTCCCTGGCCTCGTCCACCACGTACTGGATGACCGGCTTGTCGACGACTGTCAGCATCTCCTTGGGGATGGCCTTTGTCGCCGGGAGAAACCGGGTCCCGAGACCGGCGACCGGAAACACAGCCTTGCGCACTTTCTTCATGTGTTTTTCTGTTCCTTGCTCAGTTGGGAATTGGAAAAGGCGTAACGCCGCCCGAGTCCTGAACGCATGTGGTCGGATGATGGTTCCCGCTCTTGAAAGGTACAGGAATAGTGGTCCGATTGGAACTCATGGTAAACTAAATCCTAACCGGCCCGCGCGATGAATAGGCTTTCCAACTGCTCGAAGGAGGGAAAGATGTCCGCTTCATCCATCGCCAGACGCATCGCTCCGACCCTCGCCGCCGCGCTGATAGCGGCGCTTGCCGGTGGGACGCCTGCTCGGGCCGACCAGGGCTTCCGCCATTGGGTGGCGAGCTTTCGTGTTGTCGCTCTCACCCATGGGGTTTCTCGCTCGACATTCGACCGGGCTTTCCGCAACGTCACCGAGCCGGACCCCGAGGTCCTTGAAAAATCCCGCGCCCAGCCGGAGTTCAACGCGCCGGTCTGGAACTATTTCGACAATCGCGTGCAGGAGCAGTCGATCGCCGACGGCAAGAAAATGGCGGCGAAGTGGCGGCCATGGCTCGACCGTATCGAGCAGCGTTACGGCGTGAGCCGCTATGTTCTGCTCGCCATATGGTCGATGGAATCGAACTATGGGGAAACGCTGAAGAACGACAAGGTCATGCGCAACGTTATCCGTTCGCTTGCCACCCTCGGCTATGGCAGCGAGCGCTATTCGAGCTTCGCGCGCAAGCAATTGCTCGCGGCGCTCAAGATCCTGCAGCGCGGCGATATCGACGAGAGGCATCTCACCGGCTCATGGGCCGGCGCCATGGGGCAGACGCAGTTCATACCGACAAGTTATGAGATCTATGGCGTCGACATGGATGGAAACGGTCGGCGTGACATCTGGACATCGGTTCCCGACGCCCTGGCGACCACCGCCAATCTCCTGGCGCGCAATGGCTGGCAGACAGGCAAGACCTGGGGTTATGAAGTGAAGCTCCCCGCCGGAAGGAAATTCCCCGCAGGCTTCGAATCGCTCGATAAATGGGCGGCGCTCGGCGTGACGCGGGCCAATGGCAAGGATTTCCCGCGCGGGTCGGACCGGGCGACGCTCAGGCTTCCCGAGGGCCGCGACGGGCCGGTCTTCCTGATGCTGAAGAATTTCTTTGTCATCAAGAAATACAACAATGCCGACCGATATGCGCTTGCCGTCGGCTTGCTCGCCGACCAGATCGCCGGCTATGGCGGCCTCGTTCAGGATTGGGATCGGCCCTTTGTAAAGCTGAGTTTTGATGAGCGTCGGGAATTGCAGAAACGACTCCTTGCTCTAGGCTATTATGACGGCAAGATAGATGGCCGTATCGGCGACGGCTCCCGCGACGCGATCAGGGCCTTCCAGGCGCAGGCGGGGCTGAGCCAGGACGGCAATCCGAGCCAGAAAGTGCTGAGCAGCCTGAGACAGCGGTGAATGGCAAAGCGGCATGGACGGATAGCAACCGGCGTTCTTCCGCGCCACGACAGCGGAGCGGAAAGGCGTGATGTATTCGGCCTGTCACGCCTTTTCCGTGTCTTCTCGCGAGGCGCCGCGCTCGCCAAGGCCATTTTCCTTGTCGTTGTGATCACTGCCACCGGGCACTTTCCAGGAGCGTATGCCGAAAACGCACCACCGGCCTTCGAGCGCTCGGAGCATTTCTATTTACCCTATCCGAGAAGGCGGATGCACCCGTCCGCCTTGCGACGGGTGGAGAGACCACAGCCAAGGCGAGCGGCAACGCCCGCCCCTGTCCCTCCCGCGCCAGACCAGGTGGAAAAGCTTCCCGACGCCCGGACGGTGATGGTGGTCGGCGATTTCCTTGCTTCGGAACTGGCAGCGGGGCTGACCGACGCCTATGCCAAATCGCCAGGCGTTAAGGTCGTCGACAAGGCGAATGGCTCGTCCGGCTTCGTCCGCACCGATTTTTACGATTGGGGCGCTAGCATCGGCTCTCTGCTCGATACGGTGAAGCCATCCGTCGTCGTCATGATGATCGGATCGAACGACCGGCAACAGATCACTGTGGATGGCAAGAGCGAGCCGGTCCGTTCCGACGAATGGGTGGAGGAATACTCGAAGCGCGTAAGGGCCTTCGCCAAAATCCTCGATGACCGTCATATACCGCTCGTCTGGGTCGGGGTGCCGTCCTTCCGTTCTGCATCGATGTCGAGCGACATGCTTGCCCTTAACGATATCTATCAGAAGATCGTCGGCGAGGAAAAAGGGAGCTTCGTTGACATATGGGACGGTTTTGTCGACGACAATGGCGCTTTCACGTTGACCGGACCGGACGTAAACGGCCAGCCGACGCGGCTCAGACTGGATGACGGCATCAATTTCTCACGCGCCGGCAAGGCCAAGATCGCGTTTTATACCGAAAAGGACCTCAACCGCCTGCTGGGGGATGCAGTTTCGCCCGACATTGCGTCCCTGCCTTCCGGCAATGGCTCGCAGCCCGGATCCCCTGTAGGCGAGGGCCCGACCGAACGGACCCAGCCGATCCCGCTCGATGATCAGGGAACGGGCGACAACAGCGTGCTTGCCGGAGCGACCGTGACCCCAGCGCTAGCCGGCGAGACCCCAATGGAAAAATTGACGGCGGAAGGAATTGGCTCCACTCCGCCGAGCGGCAGAGCCGACAATTTCGGTGGCCCCGCGCCCAGGCCGGTCACGGCAAAGTCCGCCGACGAGGATGCGATCACCCGCATCATCCTGCAGTCGCAGCAGCAGCAAACGGTGGACCCAGGCGCGATTACCGGGGCAGCACCGTCGATCCCATAAGGAACTCGTCGACCGCCCGCGCGGCCTGCCGCCCTTCGCGGATTGCCCATACGACAAGAGACTGGCCACGCCGAACGTCACCGGCTGTGAAGAGTTTTTCTACACTGGTGCGGTAGTCGCGGTCATTCGCCACGACATTGGTTGACCCGCGCCGGTCGACATTCACATCGAGCGCGTCACCCAGTTCGGTCAGCACTCCCTGTTTGAGCGGACCGGCGAAGCCGATCGCGACGAAAGCGAGGTCGGCCCGGATGAAGAACTCCGTGCCGGGCACCGGCTTGCGCTTTTCGTCCACCTCGCAGCATTTCACGGCAGTGAGCATGCCGTCCTCGCCGACAAATTCGAGCGTAGCGATCTGAAATTCACGCTCTACCCCTTCCGCCTGGGAGGAGGAAGTCCGCATCTTGGTCGCCCAATAGGGCCACACGGTCAGCTTGTCCTCGCGTTCGGGCGGCTGGGGCCGGATATCGAGTTGTGTCACCCTGACCGCGCCTTGCCGGAACGCCGTGCCGATGCAATCGGAAGCCGTGTCGCCGCCGCCGACGACGACGACATGCTTGCCGGACGCAATGATGGGCGCCGACGGCCAAGCAACCGAATCTATGTTTTCGCCGGCGACCCGCCGGTTCTGCTGCACCAGATAGGGCATCGCGTCATGGACGCCCGCAAGTTCGGCGCCCGGAATGCCGGCGGGGCGCGGGGTTTCCGACCCGCCGCAATAGATGACGGCGTCATATTGCGCCTGCAATTCCTCGACTTTCTTATCGACCCCGATATTGACGTCGCAAAAGAAGGAGACGCCCTCCCCCTGCATCTGCTCGATGCGGCGGTCGATATAGTGCTTCTCGATCTTGAAGTCGGGAATGCCGTAGCGCATCAGCCCGCCGGGACGGCTTTCACGCTCATAGACATGCACGTCGTGGCCGGCACGGCCGAGCTGCTGCGCCGCCGCCATGCCGGCGGGGCCGGAGCCGATGACGGCAACCCGCTTGCCGGTCTTCCGCTCCGGCGGATACGGCCGGATATGGCCGGTCTCGTAGGCCTTGTCAGCGATCGCCTGCTCGACCGTCTTGATGGCGACCGGAATGTCCTCGAGATTCAGCGTGCAGGCTTCCTCACAGGGCGCCGGGCAGATGCGGCCGGTGAATTCCGGGAAATTGTTGGTCGAATGCAGGTTGCGGATCGCGTTGTCCCAGTCGCCATTGTAGACGAGGTCGTTCCAGTCAGGGATCTGGTTGTGGATCGGGCAGCCGGTCGGCCCGTGGCAGAACGGAATGCCGCAATCCATGCAACGCGCGGCCTGTTTCTCGACCTCCTTGTCCGACATCGGCAGCGTGAATTCGCGGAAATGCCGGATGCGGTCGGAGGCCGGCTGGTACTTATGCACCTGCCTGTCGATCTCGAGAAAGCCTGTTACCTTGCCCATAGTCCAGTCCCTGCTGTCCGAAGGCACGCTTTTTATCGCGCACCCGTTAACCCCATAAGGCCGTCATGGCAACCGCACCTTGTTGGAGCATGACCCTCGCCGAGTTCCCACGTTTCGGGGTCATGCTCTCGGGGTCAGG
>JBQCEL010000373.1:0-6660 GCA_051960255.1 Rhizobiaceae bacterium | reverse complement strand
GTGGCGGCCGCTCGAAACATCGGATTTCGCGCGGTTCCTTCCTGGAAATCGTTGCTATCCGGCTTCAATCATCGCCATAAGCGCCTTGACCGCGACCGGATAGCCCATGGGGCCGAGGCCGGCGATCACTGCCGTGGCGACCGTCGACACCAGCGAACGGTGATAAATTTCCTCGCGCTGGTGGATGTTGGAGATATGCAGTTCGATGATCGGGCGCGGAAACATCTTCAAAGCGTCGAGGAGGGGAATCGAGCGAAAGCTCAGTCCCGCCGGATTGATGACGATGCCGGCTCCCTCGTCGATCGCCTCATGCACCCAGTCGACAAGCTGATGCTCGGCATTCGACTGGTGAAAGCGCAAGGGATGGCCGCCGGCCGCCTCGATGCACATTTTTTCGACCTCGGCCAAGGTCGTGCTGCCATAGATTTCCGGCTCGCGCGTGCCCAGACGGTTCAGGTTGGGGCCATTCAGGATAAAGATCGGCTGTGTCACGTTGATCCTCTCCAGATTCAACCTGCGTAGCCCATAAGCCTCGGCAGCCAGAGCACGAGGTCGGGAAACACCGTGATCAGGGCAAGCGCCAAGACCATGACGGCCAGGAAGGGCAAGACGTCCATGACGATCGCCTTCAGCGGTTCGCCCGAGATGCGGGCCATGACGAAGAGCAGCAGCCCGTAGGGCGGCGTCACCAGGCCGAGCATGATGTTGACCACCACGACGACGCCGAAATAAACGAGATCGATGCCCAACGCCTTTGCCGTCGGAATGAGCACCGGCACGAAGATCAGCAGGATGGTCGTGCCTTCGAGCACGCAGCCGAGCAGAAGCAGGAAGATGTTGACCAGGATCATGAAGCCGAGCGGCGACATGTGCCATGCGTGAAGCAGGGCCGAAACGGTGTTGGGGATGTTCTCGACCGTCACGACGTAGTTGAAGACCAGCGCGCCGGCGATGAGCATGCCGATCGAGGCGGAGGTGCGGGCGCTGACGAGGATCGCCTGATAGAAATCATGCGCGCCGACGCTGCGGTAGAGGCCCGCTGAAATGACCAGCGCATAGGCGCCCGCGACCGCCGCCGCCTCGGTTGGCGTGGTGATGCCGCCATAGATGCAGCCGAGCAGCACCACCGGCATCATCAGCGACGGAAAAGCCCGCCAGCTGATGCCTGGCAGTTCCCGGACTGGGGTAGGGGGCTCGACCGGGAAATTCTTGCGCCGCGCGGTATATACAATGATCGCCGCCTGAAAGATGGCCATCATCAAGCCGGGCACGACGCCGCCCAGGAACAGATAGCCCACCGACGCGTCCGAGACGAGCGCATAGACGACCATGGGAATGGAGGGCGGGATGATCGGACCGAGGACCGATGCGGCGGCTGTGACGGCGGCGGCATAACTGCCGGTATATCTGCCGTCGCGCGTCATCATCGATTGCATGACCTTGCCGATGCCGGCGGCGTCGGCGATGGCCGAGCCGGACATGCCGGCGAAGATGACGCCCTGGAGGATCGTCACCAAGGCCAGCCCGCCCCGGAAGCGGCCGACGAAGGCATTGCAGAAGCGCATCAGACGGTCCGTCATCGAACCGATGCTCATCAGTTCGGCGGCGAGGATGAAAAGCGGAACAGCCAGAATGACATAGTTGGAATACATGCCGTTCAGGATCTGCTCGGCGGTCGTTCCCATGTCGAGGTTGGCGAGCCACAGATAGAGGATCGAGGCGGCGATCATGCTGTGCCCGATCGGGAGGCCCAGCAGCGCCATCGCAATCGTCGCGTAAATGGCGGCCGAAAAGGGGCTCGCGAAGTTCATGTCTTGGGTTCCGTGTTCGGATCGGGCTCGAGTTCCTTCGGCGGGCCGCGAAAAAAGGTTTGCCACAGAAGGAAGAGGTAGCGGGCGATGATGGCCAGCGCGAAGGCGAGATAGATCGAATAGACCCGATTGAACGGAATGTTCAGATAGGCGGTCTTCTCGACCTTCATGAAGGTGACATAGCTCCAGATCGCCGGGAACGACATGATGTAGAGGATGAGCAGCATGACGGCGCTGATGACGAACATCGCCTTTCGCAGCCGCGGACCCGCCATCCCGTAGAGAAGGTCGAAGCGTATCTCTTCGTTTTCGCGCGTGACGAAGGCGGCGCCAAACAGCACCAGCCATATCCAAAGGATGGCGGAAAGTTCGCTCGTCCAGCCGACCGGAAAGTTCAGGAGGTAGCGCGACACGATCTGGAACAGAAAGGCCGCGAACATCACCCCCATCATCAGCGCCAGAATGTTCTCGGCGCGGCGGTGAAGCCAGCCCGGCAGCCGGTGAATGCGCGTCCGTTTCACGGTGGCCCTCGTCAGTGGGGAAAGCTTGGCCGCGGCGTGCGCCACGGCCAAGGATAAAGGTTCAGAGCGCGTTGATCTTATCGAGCATGCCCTTCGGCCAGCTCTTGGCTAGGTCCGAGGCGAGGTACATTTGCTGCGCGTGCTTGCGGAAAGCGTCCACGTCGGGCTTGTAGAGCTTCAGACCCTTGCTTTCGAAGGTGGAGGCGAGCTGCTTCTCACGTTCCAGATGCTTGCCGGTGCTCCAGTCGATCGCGTCGTCGGCCGCCTTCTGGAACTTCTTCTGCAGGTCCGGCGACATCTTCTTCCATACCTTGCTGGAGACAGAGAGGACGTCGAAACCGATCAGGTGCGACGTAAGCACGATCTGCGACATGACTTCGTAGAATTTCATGTTGTAGACGTTGGGCAAGGGATTGTCCTGGCCGTCGATGGCGCCCGTCTGGAGGCCCGTATAAACCTCGGCATAATCCATCGCCACCGGGTTCGCGCCGAGCGACTTGCCGAGGAACTGCCAAGCCTCGCCGCCGGGCATCCTGAGCTTTACGCCGGCCATGTCGGCAGGAGTGGTGATCTTCTTGTCCGGCTTCAAGCCGACCTGCCTGACGCCGAAATAGGTGGGGCCGAGCACGCGGACGCCGAGCTTTTCTTCGGTCCGCTTCTTCAAATCCTCGCCCATTTCGCTGGCGAAGAATTTCTTCAGGTGATCCGTATCGCGAAAGACATAGGCGGCGGTGACGATCGACCATTCCGGCATCTGCTTGGAATAGTCCTGCGGGGCGATATTGCCCATTTCCAGATTGCCGCGCTGCAGGGCGACGAGTTCCGTTCCCTGCTTGAACAGCGAGCCGCCGTAATAGCCTTGGTAATCGAAGTCGTCCTTGATGGCGTCGGCGAACTTCTTCATCATTTCCGCGCGGATGTCCTGTTGGGAGAACACGGCTGAGAAGCGCAGCTTCGGCTTGTCTTTCGCAAGCGCCGGGAAGGCTGCGGATGCCGCCAGAAGGCCGCCTGCGGCGAGGGTCTGCCTGCGTGTCAGTTTCATATCGTTTTCCTCCCTTGTTTGGAGCTATCGCTCCGCTGGTCTCGTGCGCATGGCGCGCGTCGATCCTGTCATGCGGCCGCCTCGAAATGGCGGACCATCGAGGCTGCATCCGGTTTTACGCCGGTGAAGAGTTCAAACGCACGCACGGCCTGATAAACGGCCATCCCCGAACCAGGAATGGTCCGGCAGCCGATTTCCCCGGCAGCACGGAGCAATTCGGTCCGTTCGGGGAAATAGACGATGTCCGCGACCCACTGCCCGGCGGAAAGAAGCGTGGGCGGAAACGGCGTACCGGGATAGGGCGCCATTCCCATGGGCGTGGCGTTCACGATGCCATCGGCGCGGGCGATTTCCGCCTCCACGTCCCGCGATGCTTCGATATTTCGCGTCGAGCGGTTGCGGAGCCGATCGGCAAGCGCCTCCGCCCGCTCCGCGTCGCGATCAATGATGGCGAGCCTGCCGACGCCAAGCTCATCGAGCGCATGCGCGACCGCCGCGCCGGCGCCGCCAGCCCCGAACAGAACGACGCGCTCGATCGGTAAAGCAGCGCCGGACCGCCGCAGGCTTTCCGCGAAACCCCAACTGTCGGTGTTATGACCGATCGAGCGGCCGTCCCTCATGACGACAGTGTTGACCGCACCGATCAGATCGGCCTCGGGCGACAGTGCGTCGAGGGAAGAGAGCACCGCCTGCTTGAAAGGATGGGTGACGTTGAGGCCGGCGAAACCGAGCTTGGATGCTGCCTGGACCACCGCGCCGACTTCCGAATCGGCCAGGCCCAGCCGATCGAAATCGATCAATATGTACCTGTAGGAAATGCCGACACGGCGGCCTTCGCGCTCATGCATGATCGGGGAGCGCGAGCCTTGTATGCCGCGGCCCATAAGTCCGACGAGAATGGCGCCTGGATCGCGAGAAGCGCTTGCGCCCTCGGCGGCGAGCGCGCGCAGACGATCGAAGGCTGCCCCCCTCAATTCGACCACGCGCTCCTCCTGACCGGCTTCATTTGCCGTACTTGTTTTGATCGGACACGGACCGGTATATGGTCGCCAGTCCTGATTGCATGATGTACGAACTGGTTAGTTCTGTCAATAAAGCCGCTAAAGCGGAGACGCACCTATATGAAGTTGAAGGATAAACCGGTGGGTAGCCCCACGCCGAATCGCGGCGGTACGCGCAACTATGATCGCGAGGGAACACGGCGAAACATACTGGAGATCGCCTCGGAGGAGTTCGCCTTGAACGGCCTTTCTGGCGCGCGCATCGACGAAATCGCCGCCCGGACGCGCGCCAGCAAGCGCATGATCTACTACTATTTCAACGACAAGGAGGGGCTTTATCTTGCCGCCCTCGAGGACGCCTACCGGCTGGTGCGCGAGGGCGAGGCGAAACTGGACACAAGGGGCCTGCCGCCGATCGAGGCGCTGCGGAAACTGGTGGAGTTCACCTTCGACCACCATCAAAGCCATGAGGAGTTCATCCGCATGGTGATGATCGAGAACATCCATCATGGCGAATATCTCGATCGCTCGCAGGTGATTCGCGATTTGAATGTCCGCGCTATCGACAATATCGCCGAAATCTACTCCCGCGGCGTTGAAGAGGGTGTGTTCCGCGAAGGTCTCGATCCGCTCGAGCTTCACTGGCAGGTAAGCGCGCTCTGCTTTTTCAACGTCTCCAACCGCGCCACTTTCTCCAAGATTTTCGGCCGCGACCTGAGCGCCGACGAGAATGTCGGCGCCCTGCGCGGCAATGTGGTGGACATGGTGCTGCGCTATGTCACGTGCAGTGAAAAGCTAGGCTGAAAGCTCTGCCCTGAGCCCTCGACGTATGGACTTCAGCTGTAACCGGCCCAAACTGCCGGCGTTGGCGTCTCTGGCCGCCAAGGGGGTACGCAACCTTCCCCGTAAGAGCATCCCGCTGCCAGGGCGGACTTGCCCAACCGGACCTGCGGATTTCCCGGTTGTCATGACGGCCGCTACAACGGTGCGGCATAGCGGCAAAACAGTCAACTCCACAAGCCGATGATGCGGAACATTGCCATAAGCCCCTCGCCGCCATAATGTACGAACTGGTTCGTCTAACGTCGGGAGGAGCGGATGAAGACCTCGATCGCGACGGTTTCGATCAGCGGCGATTTCCGCGAGAAGCTGGCCGCGATCGCCGCCGCCGGTTTCGACGGCGTCGAGATATTCGAAACCGACTTCCTGGCCTTCGACGGAACGCCCGCGGAGGTCGGCCGCATGGTGCGAGACCACGGGCTGGAAATTACGCTTTTCCAACCATTCCGTGATTTCGAGGGTATGCCCGAGCCGCAGCGCGCCCGCGCATTCGACCGCGCAGAGCGCAAGTTCGATGTAATGGGCGAACTCGGCACCGATCTGATGCTGATCTGCTCCAACGTGTCTCCGCTTTCCCTCGGCGGCATCGATCGCGCGGCGGCGGATTTCGCCGAACTTGGCGAGCGCGCCGCCAGGCGCGGCATCCGCGTCGGCTACGAGGCGCTCGCCTGGGGTCGACATATCAACGACCACCGCGACGCCTGGGAGATCGTCCGGCGCGCCAGCCATCCCTCGGTCGGCTTGATTCTCGACAGTTTCCACACGCTGGCGCGCAAAATCGACGTGGAGACCATCCGCGCCATTCCAGGCGACCGAATCTTTATCGTGCAGCTCGCCGATGCGCCCCTGATCGATATGGACCTGCTTTATTGGAGTCGCCACTTCCGCAACATGCCAGGCGAAGGAGACCTACCTGTCGCCGATTTCATGCGCGCCGTTGCGGCGACGGGGTATGACGGGCCGCTGTCGTTGGAGATATTCAACGACCAATTCCGTGGCGGGTCGCCGAAATCGATCGCGGTGGACGGGCGCCGTTCTCTGGTGGCATTGATGGACCGGGTGAAGCGCGAGGAGCCCGGCATCCGTGTCGATGTTCCCGACATGCCGGACCGGATCGCGGTCAGGGGCGTGGAGTTCGTCGAATTCGCGGCGGAGGAAACCGAGGCGGAGGATCTCGGCGTGCTTCTCTCGACGATGGGCTTTTTGCTGGCGTCCGCGCACCGCAATCGAGACGTGACGGTGTGGCGACAGGGCCGGGCAGGAGGCATCAATATCGTCGTCAACACCAGCCGCGAAGGCTTCGCGCATTCCTCCTATCTCGTCCATGGCACCAACGCCTATGCGATCGGCCTGCGCGTCGAGGATGCCGCCGCAACCGTCGAGCGGGCGCGGGCGCTCGGCGCCGAAACTTTCGCCGAACAGCGCGGGGAGGGCGAACTTGCCAT
>JBQCEL010000372.1:0-3496 GCA_051960255.1 Rhizobiaceae bacterium | reverse complement strand
CCGGAACATGGCGCAGTCGCAGGGATGATCGATCATGCGTTGAAGCTCGTCGTCGAGATGCATGATGGTGATGGAGGCGCCCGCCATGTCGAGCGAGGTGCAATAGGGGCCGACCAGCGCCTTGTGGACGGCGAGGTTGACAGCTGTCAACCGCTCGGCCACCCGCTCATAGAGGATGTAAAGCTCCATCAGCGGCGTGGCCCCGAGAGAGTTGACGAGCACCGCGACGCGATCGCCCGCCTTGGCGTTCATCTCCTTCAGGATGGCGTCCATGATCTCGTCCGCCACCTCGTTAGCCGTGCGCAAGGGGCCGCGCCGAACGCCCGGTTCGCCATGGATGCCCATGCCGATCTCCATCTCGCCGGCCGGCAGGTCGAAGCTTGGCCGGCGCGTCTGCGGCAGTGAACAGGAGGAGAGCGCGACGCCCATGGTGAAGGTGCGCGCATTGGCGTGTCGGGCGATGCGCTCGACCTCGTCGAGCGGCATCATCATGTCGGCCGCCGCACCGGTCGCCTTGAAGATGAAGACATTGCCGGCAACCCCGCGGCGCTTGTCGCGCTCGGAAACCGGCGCAGAGGCGATGTCGTCGGTCGTCAGAACCGTGCGCGCCTCGATCCCTTCCATTTCGAGGATCTCGCCCGCCATGTCGAAATTCATGACGTCGCCGGCATAATTGCCATACATGAAGAGCACGCCGGCGCCGCCATTTGCCGCCATCGCCGCATCGACGGCGGGCTGTGGCGGCGGCGAGGCAAAGACGTTGCCGATCGCCGCCGCGTCGGCAAGGCCCTTGCCGACGAATCCAAGGAATGTGGGCTCGTGGCCGGAGCCGCCGCCGATGACGAGCGCGACCTTGCCCTTGCGCGGGCCGTGGCGGGCCACCACCGCTCGCGGCGCGCCCTCTGGACGGAAAAGATGATAGGGATGCGCGGCCATGATGCCGGCCAGCATCTCGTCAACGGCCGCGTTGCCGTCATTGATCAGCTTCTGCGCCAGGCTCATGGGCTCCTCCCTTCATGCGTCGCGCCGGAATCTAGAGGCGTACGGGCGCGCTTCGCAAGCCGTCCCATGCCTCAATAACGCGCCGCCATCGCGGCGAGGGGCAGGGGACGGATGCGCTGCGCTTGGCCGGCCGTGCCGAAGGCTTCGAAACGCGCCTTGCAGACGCCGCTCATCAGAGCCATGGCCGGCTTCAGATATTTCCGGGGATCGAATTCGGCGGGGTCTTCCGCCAGGGTCTTGCGGATTGCCGCGGTCATCGCCAGCCTGTTGTCCGTATCGATATTGACTTTGCGCACGCCGCATTTGATGCCGCGCTGAATCTCCTCAACCGGCACGCCCCAGGTTGGCCTGATGTCGCCGCCATAGGAATTGATGATCGCCTGCAGATCCTCGGGAACCGAGGATGAGCCGTGCATGACGAGATGCGTGTTCGGCAGCCGGCGGTGGATGTCCTCGATGACGCGCATGGCGAGGATGGCGCCGTCGGGCTTGCGGGTAAACTTGTAGGCGCCATGGCTCGTGCCCATCGCGACCGCGAGCGCATCGACGCCTGTTTCGCCGACGAACTTTTCCGCCTCGGCCGGATCGGTCAGAAGCTGATGCTCCTTGAGCTTGCCTGTGGCGCCGTGCCCATCCTCCTGATCGCCCATGCCGGTTTCGAGCGAGCCAAGAACGCCGAGTTCGCCTTCGACCGATACGCCGGCTGCGTGAGCAACCTCGACGACCCGGCGCGTGATATCGACATTGTAGCTGTAGTCGGCCGGCGTCTTGCCGTCCGCCATCAGCGATCCGTCCATCATCACCGAGGTGAACCCGTTCTGGATCGCGGTGACGCAGGTAGCGAGATTGTTACCGTGGTCCAGATGCATACAGACCGGAATTTCCGGATAGGTCTCCACCAGACCGTCGATGAGGCGGGCAAGCACCCGGTCGTTGGCATAGGCTCGCGCGCCGCGGCTCGCCTGCAGGATGACCGGCGCATCGGCCGCCTTGGCAGCGGCCATGACGGCAAGGCCTTGCTCCATGTTGGAGATGTTGAAGGCCGGAACGGCGTAGCCATGCTCGCCGGCATGGTCGAGAAGCTGCCGAAGTGTGATGCGTGCCATAGTCTACTCTTTGGTTGCAAGGCGGAGGGCGGCAGATGCATCCGTTTCGGCCGCGACTTTGAAGGCGGGCGGTAAGCACCACCCGGTCCGTAAATGTTCAGCGGGCGTTGTACTTGGCGTCCACCGCATCGATTGCCGCGACATTGCCGGCCGACCGTCCCTTGGGGTCGAACGTCTCCTTCAGGAAGGCGTCGGCGATGGATTTCGCCAGTTCCGGCCCGATGACGCGCGCGCCCATGGTGATGATCTGGGCGTTGTTCGACAGCGCCGCGCGTTCGGCCGAATAGGTGTCGTGCGTCAGCGCCGCGCGAATGCCGGGAACCTTGTTGGCCGATATGCTCACGCCGATGCCGGTCCCGCAGATCAGGATGGCGCGGTCGTACTTGCCGGCGAGAACATCATTCGCCACACGATCCGAAAGATTGGCATAGAACGGATCGGGACCCGCTTCGGTGCGCGACACTTCCGAGACATCGTGCTTGTCCTTGAGATGATCGGCGAGGATCTTGGCCAGGCCTTCCCCGGCGCTGTCGCCTGCAACGGCTATTTTCATGACTTTCACTCCTCGTTTGTGCCCGATCCGGAAAACCGGTTTCCACTTTTCCGGATCGTGCAGCTAGATAATCGCGGCGCATCTGGCGAGGATGTCGAGATAGCCCTCGACGGCCCATGCCGAGCGCCCGATGAACAGCCCGTCCACATTGGGACAGGCGATCAGCTCTTCGCAATTGCCCGGATTTACCGAGCCTCCATAGAGACAGGGAACACGCCTGCCCAATACGTCTTCGGCAATGTCGACGATCTCCTTCTGACGCGCATCGGCATAGTCGGAGCTTGCCGGAATGCCGTTGACTCCAATCGCCCAGACCGGCTCGTAGGCGAGCAGGATTTCGGCCGTCTTCTGCGCCGGCGTCGTGAGCCGGGCAAGAGCGCCGCGCACCTGCCGCTCCAGCACTTCCCGAGCCTGGCCGCCTTCGCGTTCGGCAAGCGTTTCGCCAATGCATATCAGTGGAATGAGGCCATGGCGAATGGCCGCCTCCGCCTTCAGGCCGACGGTCTCGTCCGTCTCGCCGAAATGTTCGCGCCGCTCGGAATGGCCGAGCTCGACCATGTCTAGATCGCAGTCCCTAAGCATGACAGGCGAGATTTCCCCGGTCCATGCGCCTTCGTCTGCCCAATGCATGTTCTGCGCGCCGACCTTGACGGAGGTATTCGCGAGAATCGCCTTGACCTCGCGCACTGCCGTGAAAGGCGGGATGACGAAGCGCTGTATGCGCGGGTCGCGCCCGCCCTCGGCGGCCTTCAGGCCCTCGGCGAAGGCCCGCGCCTCGGCCAGAATCTTGTTCATCTTCCAGCTCGTGCCGATCCAAATCCCAGGCTTTGTCATG
>JBQCEL010000371.1:0-4593 GCA_051960255.1 Rhizobiaceae bacterium | reverse complement strand
GACGCCCTCGGCGAACTTTTGGCTCATGCCGAGCTGGTCGATGTCCATCATGAACTTGTCGTAGCTCGACGCCAGGCCGCCTTCCAGCCAGCCGGCCGCATGCAGCACGAAGTTCGTGCCGGCCAGGAGGGTCGAGTTCAGCGTATTGGCGCTTTCATAGGCCGCCTGCGCGTCTTCCACCTTGGAGGCGCACAGCGAACCGCCGGTACGGAACGGCAGGCCGAGACGGCGCGCCAGTTGCGCGGCGCCATAGGACACCAGCGACGGTTCCGGCGTGCCGAAGGTCGGCGCACCCGACTGCATCGAGATCGACGAGGCGAAGGTGCCGAACAGCACCGGCGCGCCCGGATTGATGAGCTGCGTGAACGAAGCGCCGGCCAGCACCTCGGCCAGCACCTGCGTCAGCGTGCCGGCCACCGTCACCGGGCTCATGGCGCCGGCGAGGATGAACGGCGTGACGATGCAGGCCTGGTTATGGCGCGCATAGACCTTCAGCGCGCCCAGCATCGTTTCGTCGAACACCATCGGCGAGTTGGCATTGATGAGCGAGGTGAGCACCGTGTTCTTCTCGACGAAATCGTCGCCGAACACGATCTTGGCCATGGCGATCGTGTCTTCCGCCCGCTCCGGGGCCGTCACCGAGCCCATGAACGGCTTGTCGGAATATTTGATGTGGCTGTAGATCATGTCGAGGTGGCGCTTGTTGACGGGCACATCGACCGGCTCGCATACCGTGCCGCCGGAATGGTGCATCGACGGCGCCAGATAGGAAAGCTTCACGAAATTCCGGAAATCCTCGATCGTGGCATAACGGCGGTTTCCGTCGAGGTCGCGTACGAAGGGCGGCCCATAGACCGGGGCAAAAACCGTGGCATCGCCGCCGATCTGGACGGAGCGTTCGGGGTTGCGCGCGTGCTGGGTGAACATCTGCGGCGCGGTCTTCAGAAGCGAGCGACACAGTCCCTTCGGGAAATGCACGCGCTCGCCCTTCACGTCGGCGCCGGCCTTCTTCCAGAGATCGAGCGCCTCGGCGTCATCGCGGAAGATGATGCCCACTTCCTCGAGCACCGTGTCGGCGTTTTTCTCTATGAGGGCAAGGCCCTCTTCGTCCAGGACCTCGTAAACCTTGATCTTGCGATGGATATAGGGCAGCGCCATGCCCGCTCCGCCTCCGGTGCGCGCGGCGCGCCTCGCTGCGGCGCCGCCGCGATCGCCTCGCCCGCGCCGTCCTGCTGTTTCACTGTGAGCTGTCACGGTTTCACTCATGAAACCACTCCTTCGGACTGAATTATAATGCACAGGCTTGCCGCCATACGTGCCGGAAATCGTAGCGATGGATGGCGACCGAACGGGTCCCCCAGCGCCAGCGCGTGTCGCAAAAACGCCAGCAATGCAATAGGCTCCAGCAAGGCCCCCTCTGCCACATCGACGCCTTGATCGCAGTCGCTTTATTTTTGCGCAGCGTCGCAAATCAGCTATAGAGCGCCTGTGCTTGCAGAATATGTATGGCGTGATTTTGCGGAGCACCCCGTAGCGAGGAGCGACAAATGGCTGACGACGAGATCATCCTGTCCGAACTTTCCGATGACGAACTCGTGCAGCAGATGCATGACGATCTCTATGACGGGCTGAAAGAGGAGATCGAGGAAGGCACCCACATCCTGCTCGACCGCGGCTGGGCTCCCTACAACGTCCTTACCGAGGCGCTGGTGGAAGGGATGCGCATCGTCGGCGAGGATTTCCGCGACGGCATCCTTTTCGTTCCCGAAGTGCTTCTCTCCGCCAACGCCATGAAGGCGGGCATGTTCATCCTTCGGCCGTTACTGGCTGAAACCGGCGCGCCGAAACAGGGCAAACTGGTCATCGGCACGGTCAAGGGCGACATCCACGACATCGGCAAGAACCTCGTCGGCATGATGATGGAGGGCGCCGGTTTCGATGTCGTCGACCTCGGCATCAACAATTCGGTCGAGAAATATCTCGCCGCGATCGAGGAGCATCAGCCGGACATTCTCGGTATGTCGGCGCTCCTGACGACGACCATGCCTTATATGAAGGTCGTTATAGACACGCTGAAGGAAAAAGGCATTCGCGACGATTATGTCGTCCTCGTCGGCGGCGCGCCGCTCAACGAGGAATTCGGCAAGGCTGTCGGCGCCGACGCCTATTGCCGCGACGCCGCTGTGGCGGTGGAAACCGCCAAGGATTTCATGAAGCGCAAACATAATATGCGCGCCGCCAGCTGACGACGCGCATTGCTGCCATAAGGCTTCGATCAATATTTGGCGGCGCGGTCGATGTGCCTGCCGGCCGACTGGGTGGCGTTCACCGTATTGGCGGTGTCTTTGCCGATGCCCCGGATCGTGTTGGCGCAGCCGGCTGCGAGGCTGGTCAGCGCCACAATGATAACAAGACGCGTCGTTATCGATTTCTTCATCAGTCCCTCCTCGTGAACCGCATCAGGGGCGGCGAGATGCTATATTGATGTCGATGGAACGCGCAAAGAACGAAAAGGTTCTGGTGATCGGCTGCGGAATGATCGCCCGCGAGGTTCTGGCCGTGACGCAGAAGCTCGGCCTTGACCACATCGAACTAACCTGCCTGCCAGCCGAATTCCACTACTATCCCGAGCGTATCGCACCCGCCATGGACGCCGCGATCGAGAAGGCGAAGGCGGAAGGCTATCGCCATATCTTCGTTGGCTATGCCGATTGCGGTACCGGCGGCCATCTCGACAGGATTTGCGAGAAGCATGGCGTCGAGCGGCTAGGCGGGCCGCACTGTTTCGCGCTCTACCAGGGACTCGGCGCCTTCGAGAAGATCGGCGAAGACGATATGACCTCCTTCTATATGACGGATTTCCTTTGCCGGCAGTTCGAGGCGTTTTTCATCAAGCCGCTCGGTCTCGACCGACACCCGGAACTGGCCAAGGACTTTTTCGGCAATTACGAGAAACTGATATACCTCGCCCAGACCGACGATCCGGCGTTGGAAAAGGTGGCGCGGGACGCGGCGGATATGCTCGGCCTTGCCTATGAGCGTCGGCGGACCGGCTATGGCGACCTTGAGCCCGCTCTCGCAAAGGCAGCCGAACGGGCATGAAAACGCCGCGATCATTGCAAGCGAAGGCTGCCCCCTATAACAGCTTGCTTCAGGCGGGCGCTGCGCCAAAGCCGGGTGACGGATCGAGACAGCCGATTGAAACATGAACTGATCGACCCTTCGTCCGGCACGGAGGACATTTCGACGAGCCGTCCCCGCCGCCTCTCGACTGTTCTAAAGGAACTGGCCGCCGTCGCCACCACTTCCGTGACAATGGACGAGGTGCGCGTGGCGCTTGGCGACCGCAGCTTTGCGGCGCTTCTCGCCTTTTTCGCCGCCATCAATCTCCTGCCGCTGCCGCCCGGAACGACGCTTTTCCTCGGGCCGCCGCTGATGATCATCTCCGCGCCGATGGTCCTCGGCCAGGGAAAAGTGTGGCTCCCACGCAGGATATTGGACCGGTCCATTGGCGCTTCGCAATTCAGGAGCATGACCGGCAGATTGATGCCGCGCCTCCTCTGGCTGGAAAAGCTCGTCAAGCCACGGCTGTGGCCATTCTCCTCAAACAAGGCGGCCGACCGCATCCTCGGAGTGATAGCCTTCGTGCTCGGAACGGTGGTGACGCTTCCCATTCCTTTCGGCAACTGGATGCCGGCCTTTGCGATCTTCCTCATATCGCTCGGCATCTCCGAGCGGGACGGCGTTCTCCTGATCGCAGGCCTTGCCGCGGCGGCCGTGGCCTTTGCCATTATCGTCCTCATTTTCGGGACCGCGCACGCCGCTTTCGGCTTCCTCTTTCACTGAGGAACCATGTCGCGATTGCGCGTCGCTTTTGAAAGCGCGCGCGTCGTCTGGCAACTAGCGAACGCCCATCCTTGCCGCCATTGTCACACGCGGAACGAGGCGATCGTCTTTAGACAGAGCGCGAAAATTCCCCGTATGAGCAGGATTTCCTATGGCTGATCTGGTCATTGTCTACTGGCGCGACATTCCCGCGCAGGTGATCGTAAAGAAAGGGCGGCAGAGCGCCAAGCGCGAATTGCCGCTGCGCTTCACCGAGGCGATCGACATGTGCGCCATGCGGACCGGCGCGGCGGAGACCGACGACTATCTCGCCGAATGGCGTCGGGCCGATCCCGTGCCCGTCGGCGACGATCTCGAAGCCGAAGCGGACAAGATGCTCCGGAAAATAGACACCGATTACGATCGCGAACGCCTCGTGGCGCTCGTCAAGGCAGGCGGCAGGGAAAATGTCTGAGCAGGCTCTCCCCTCGACCACTGCAGCCGGACCGGGCAACCAGCCGGAAAAGCTTCCACCGGCGGCAGCCACGGGCGTCACCCAGGCGACCATCGTCAAAAAGACAGCGCCCAAAAGCGACTACAAGCCGGCGGATGTGTCGCCGCAGCGGCGCGTCCAGCGCCGTTATGCCGTCAGGCTCTGGTCGGTGCGCCATTCGCGTTTCCTGGAATGGTTTTACGCCCGCTTCGCAGACATGTTCCTGGCGCTTCATCCGCTCTGGAAGTCGATCGGCTATGGCCGCGTCGAAGGAC
>JBQCEL010000370.1:0-16307 GCA_051960255.1 Rhizobiaceae bacterium | reverse complement strand
GGAGCGACGAGCACGGCGCTGCCCTGGTCCCCGAGTGCGGCGCTCAGTTCGGGCAGGACGGCATTGACGGGAAGTTCGGTCGACGGGGACATTCTGTTTACGGTCGGATAGCAGGCGTGTCGGCAGTTATCGTCTGCAAAAGAAAATTGGAATATGCAGATGCATGGCGGGCTCCAAGTGCCAGTCGGCGGCGGTCTCTCGGCACACCGAAAATGTGGGAACGAAGTTGTGAATGGTCGGCGGCATATGTTGTTATCCACAGCGCCTGATCAGGCATAGCAAGGGAAAAGCATGCGTTACGCGATCTACTACACGCCGCCCGAGGATAGCGCTCTTGTCCGTACCGCTTCCGCGTGGCTGGGCCGCGACGCTTTCTCCGGGCGCGCCGTCCCGCATCCGTCGGTAGAGCGGCTGACGCTGGCGGAAATCCGCCATCATACTGGGGCGGCGAGACGCTACGGGTTCCACGCCACCTTGAAAGCGCCCTTCCGTTTGAAGGAGGGCCGGAACGAAGCTGAACTAATCGCTGCTCTCGATCGGTTCGCTGCATTCCTGAAACCGTTTCCGGTCGCTCTTGAAGTCGGCCGGGTCCGGGGATTCTTCGCCCTTACCCCGAAAGGTGAAAACGAGCCGCTCGACCGTCTCGCGGCAGATGTAATCGGCGCGTTCGAGCCCTTCCGTGCTCCTCTCACCAAGGCGGATATCGCGAGGCGAAATCCCGATCGGCTAAGCCCGGAGGAACTGAAGAACCTGCATCAATGGGGCTATCCCCATGTGTTCGACACGTTCCGCTTCCACATGACGTTGACCGGGCCCGTCGAGCCTGCCGAAAGCGCAGCGGTCGAGGCTGCCCTCAAGCGTCTGTTCGAGCCGGAACTCGGTGAGCCCGTCATTTTCTCAGGGCTGGCGCTGTTCGTGGAAGAGGAAGCCGGCGCGCCCTTCGTCATCCGGTCCTTGCATCCTTTCGGCAAACAGGATGCGCGGCGGTCCGCCTGACATCCGGCCAGCTGGAGCCTTTCATGGCCAGATGGAACATTTTCAAGCGCGGTGGATTGGATGCGGAGTCCGGATTTGGAACTCAGCCGCGGTCCTTGCGGCCGCGACAGAGGACAATCGGATTGGAATAGGCGCTGTCGAAACCGCTCCCCCGATAGACCGTCACGTTCTTGGCGCCCGGCGGCAGCATGAACGATCCTTCGACGATCTGCTGCCCCCTGTCCGCCGAATGGAGCGACCAGCTATACGTGCAAAACTGCGCGGGGGCTTTCGGAGCGACATGGCTGCAGACCAATTGCGCGCCGCCCATCATGGCGGCCCCTGCACAGGTGACCGCCTTGCCACCAGCAGAGGCCTGTCCCGCCATCAGGAGAAACGCGGCGCTAACCATGAAGAGACGATTCATCGCCAACAACTCGGATTCGGCGCCACTGCGGGTTGCGACATTTCGGCACCAGTCGGATTCTATTCGCATCAGCGCTTTAGAGCGTCTTGCAGAAGACGTCCAGCGGGATTATATGCGCTGCGATAATAAGCATGCCTATAAACAGCTTCCATATAGTTATGGCGCCGACTTTATCTTCCAATATCAGCTTCGCGCTTCACGATGTCGCGCGGCTGCAGCGCAAGCGTTTCGAACAGCGTTCGCGTTCGCTCGGCTTGACGCGGGCGCAATGGCAGGTGCTAGCCTTCCTGGCGGCGAATGAGGGCATCAACCAGAACGGTCTTGCGGAACTGATTGATATCGCGCCGATTACGCTCGCGCGGCTGATAGACAGGATGGAATCCCGCGGCCTCGTGGAGAGGCGGCGTCATCCGACGGACCGGCGTTCGTGGCTGCTTTATCTTACGCCGGCCGCCCATCCGCTGCTCGAGATGATGCGGATTACCGGCCGTAGAACGAGCGAAGAGGCATTCGCCAGCATAAGCATCGCCGAACAGGAACGGCTCCTGAAAACACTTTCCCGGGTCAAATCCAATCTGCTCGAAGCATGTACGCTCCCCGCAGCCTAGTCCGACATATTCCAAGGCTGATAGAACAAGATGTCTGCAAAAAGAAAATACCAGGACGATCAGGTCATTCACCTCAAGGAGGGCCGCGAGCAGCGCGAAGCGCCGCCGAGGATAGAAGACGACGAACTGGAATCGCCGGTAGCGCCCGAGCCACTGGAATCGGAGACCGTCGCGGAGCGTTCGGCGCCAGCCGAAAAGCCTGCGGAACCGGCGGTCGTCTTTCCGCCGAAGAAAGCGAAGCGCAGCCGGAAACGCACCCTCCTCTTCGCGCTCCTTCCCGTCCTGCTCGTCATAGGCGGCTATTTCTATGTCACCGGCGGCGCGGTGATGACGACCGAGAACGCCTATCTGCGCGCGCGCTCCCTCACAATTTCGACGGATGTATCCGGCACGGTCTCGGAAATCGACGTCCACAACAACGAGGTCGTGAAGAAGGGACAGGTGCTCTTCCGGCTGAGGCCCGATTCCTTCAAGACCGCGCTCGACGCCGCGAAGGCGCAGCTCGGAACGGTTCGCGACCAGGTGCTGACGCTGAAGGCGAGCTATCAGCAGGCGCTGGCGCAGATTGAGCAGGCCCAGGCCGATCTCCCTTACTATGAAGAGGCGCTGAAGCGGCAGAAGGATCTGCTGGCGACCTCCACCGCTTCGAAGGCGGCTTACGATCAGGCGCGTCACGATCTGGTGACGGCGCAGCAGAAGGTCGCCGTGGCCGAGGCGCAGGCGAAGGCCGTCCTGGCGCAGCTCGGCGGCGATCCCAACCAGCCCGTCGAGCAGAACGCGTTCTATCTGCAGGCCAAATCCGCAGTCGAGGATGCCCAGCGCGACTATAACGACTCGATCGTCAATGCGCCTTTCGACGGCGTGGTCACGAATGTCGATGCGCTGCAGGTCGGCCGCTACCTGCCGGCATCGACGCCGGCGTTCAGCCTCGTCTCGCAGAATGATCTTTGGGTCGAGGCAAGCCCCAAGGAAACGGAGCTGACCTATGTCAGGCCCGGCCAGAAGGCGACGATCACCGTCGATACCTATCCGGGCGTGGAGTGGCATGGAAAGGTCACGAGCATCAGCCCGGCATCGGCGGCGAGCTTTTCGCTGCTCCCGGCGCAGAATACCAGCGGCAATTGGGTGAAGGTGGTGCAGCGCATTCCGATGCGCGTCAGCATCGAGGACCCCGCCGGCAAACCGCCTTTGCGGGCCGGGATGAGCGTCGAGGTCGCGGTCGATACCGGTCACCCACGCGGCATTCCCCAATTCCTGAAAGACCTCTTCGGAGGTTCCGGAAAGAGCCATGGCTAATTCCGCGACCGCCGCGGCGGCGACGCCCGTCGCCAATCGCGGCGCCATATCGTTCTGTGTCGTGCTCGCCGTCATCATGCAGGCGCTCGACACGACGATCGCCAACGTCGCGCTGCCCTACATCCAGGGCAGCGTGTCGGCGAGCTACGACCAGGTAAACTGGGTTCTGACCTCCTATATCGTCGCGGCCGCGGTGATGACGCCGCCTTCCGGTTATCTGGCGAACCGTTTCGGGCGCAAGCGCATCCTGATGATCTCGATCACCGGCTTCGCCATTGCCTCCATCCTGTGCGGGCTCGCTCAGTCGCTCTACCAGATCGTAGCGTTCCGCCTGCTCCAGGGACTGTTCGGCGCGGCGCTGGTGCCGATCTCGCAAAGCATTCTCCTCGACATCTACACGGTCGAGGAGCGTGGCTCGGCAATGGCGATGTTCGGCATTTCGGTGATGGTGGGGCCTGTCCTCGGTCCGGTTCTCGGAGGCTGGCTGACGGAGAACGCCAGCTGGCGCTGGGTCTTCTACATCAATGTCCCCATCGCCGTGGTCGCGCTCGTCGGCGTCTCGATTTTCGTGACCGAAACGAAGCGGGACCTGTTCGCGCGGCTGGATTGGCTGGGCTTCGGCGCTCTCAGCGTCGCGATCGCCGCCCTGCAGATGGTCCTCGACCGCGGCGAACAGCTGAACTGGTTTGCGTCCGGCGAAATCATCATCGAGGCGATCGTCGCGGCCTCGGCTTTTTATGTCTTCCTCGTCCATACCTTCACGGCCAAGGGAACCTTCGTCAATCCGGCACTGTTCCTGGACAGGAATTTCACGGTCGGAATGATCTTCATCTTCGTCGTCGGCATCACCTATCTGGCGTCGCTCGCGTTGCTGACGCCCTATCTGCAGACATTGATGGGCTATCCGGTCCTCACCGCCGGCATTGTCATGGGGCCACGCGGCCTCGGCACCATGATGTGCATGTTTTTCGTCGGCCGGTTGATCAACAAGGTCGACACGCGCCTGCTTCTGCTGGTGGGCTTCCTGGTCACCGCCTGGGCGATGTATCTGATGGAAGGATGGACACCCGACGTCTCCGAATGGCAGATCGCCGTGACGGGTTTCGTCCAAGGCGCCGGCCTCGGCTTCCTGTTTGTGCCGCTCACCACTGTAACCTTTGAAACCCTGCCGGCCAAAATGCGCGCCGAAGGAACGGGCCTCTACAATCTTTCACGCAACATCGGTTCGAGCGTCGGCATTTCGATCGTCATGGCTCTGCTAAGTGAAAACACCCAGGCCAACCATGCCGACATTGCGACCTATGTGACCCCGTTCAATCCGGCGTTCCAGAACCCTGAGGTGATGAAGCTGATGAGCCCCTTCACCGAGGCGGGCCGGGCGGCGCTTGACGGCGCGATTACGCTGCAGGCAACCATCATCAGCTATATCGACGATTTCAGGCTGATGACCATCCTGTCGATCGTCGCGATCCCGCTCCTTCTGCTCTTGCGCAAGGCGGACAGGCCCCAGGCAATGGACCACAGCGTCGTCATGGAATGACGAGCGGCGCGCTCACGCGCCACTCCGCTGACAAACACGCTCTATTCGGCCGCTTCCTGAATACGAGGCGCCGCCATGTTCACGTCGGCGTCGACATGATCCTCGAACTTGGCGAAATTGTCGATGAACATCCCGACCAGTTTACGCGCCTGGCGGTCATAAGCCGCTTTGTCGGCCCAGGTCCGGCGCGGATCGAGGATCGCCGCGTCAACGCCTGCCACCGATACCGGGACGGCGAAGCCGAAATTCGGATCGGTGCGGAACGCAGCCTCATGAAGGGAGCCATCAAGCGCGGCGGCAAGAAGCGTTCGCGTCGCCTTGATCGGCATGCGCTGGCCGGCGCCATAGGCGCCGCCCGTCCAGCCGGTATTGACCAGCCAGCAATCGACATCGTGCTCGGCGATCAAGCGGCGCAACAGGTTCCCGTACTCCGCTGGATGGCGCGGCATGAACGGCGCGCCGAAGCAGGTCGAGAAGGTCGCCTCCGGTTCGGTGACGCCCTTTTCCGTGCCGGCGACCTTGGCGGTATAGCCCGACAGGAAGTGGTACATGGCCTGGGCAGGCGTCAGCTTGGCGACCGGCGGCAGGACGCCGAATGCGTCCGCCGTCAGCATGATAAGGTTTTTCGGATGACCGGTGCGGCCGGTCGCGCTCGCATTCGGAATGAAATGCAGCGGATAGGCGCAGCGCGTGTTCTCCGTCAGCGAACCGTCATCGAAATCTGGGACACCGTGCTCGTCGAGGACGACATTTTCCAGAATGGTGCCGAAACGCTGCGTCGTGGCATAGATTTCGGGCTCCGCCTCCGGCGACAGGCGGATCGTCTTGGCGTAGCAGCCGCCCTCGAAATTGAAGAGGCCATCCGGTCCCCATCCATGCTCGTCGTCTCCCAGCAAGGTCCGGCTCGAATCGGCGGAGAGCGTCGTCTTGCCCGTTCCCGAGAGGCCGAAGAATATGGCTGAATCGCCATCCGGCCCGGTATTGGCCGAACAGTGCATCGGCATGACCCCGCGCCCTGGCAATATGTAGTTCAACGCCGTAAAGACCGATTTCTTCATCTCGCCGGCATAGGATGTGCCGCCGATCAGGACGATCATCCGCGTCAGGTCGACGGCGACAACGGTTTCGCTGCGGCTCCCATGACGCGCGGGATCCGCCTTGAACGAGGGCAGATCGATGACCGTCATCTTCGGCATGAAGCTCTTCAGGGCATCATGCTCCGGCCGGACGAGAAGATTGCGGATGAAAAGCGAATGCCAGGCATATTCCGTAACGACGCGGACTGGCAGGTGAAATGCTTCGTCCGCGCCGCCCCAGAGATCCTGCACGAAAAGTTCTTTCCCGTTCACATGCGCCTGGAAATCCGCATAGAGCGTTTCGAAATGCTCGGGCGACATCGACGCGTTGTTGTCCCACCAGATGGACCCATTGGTGTTCGCGTCGCGGACGGTAAACTTGTCCTTGGCGGAACGGCCGGTGTGCCGCCCGGTTATGGCCATCAGCGCGCCCTTGTCGGTCAGCCGCGCCTCGCCCCTGCGAAGCGCTTCCTCATAGAGACGGGGCGCCGCGAGATTGTAATAGGCGGCTCCCGCTCCGGAGAGACCTGAGTTTTCCAGACCGCAGTCGGGATTGTGCCAGCCGAATTGTTTCATCCTTACCTCTCCGAATGGTCGGCGACTGCGGACGGCGTCGCCTCGTACAAAAGGCAATCCCCCACACAACTCCAATTATCATCCAGAAAAACCTCTTTTGTAACAAGCGATTAATCGATTTAGAAATTTTGAAAAATATTTAAATCGGTTGTATCCTCGATATCCGAAGACTTAACGCAACTCAATTCGGAGAGGTTCCGGGCGAGGGGGTGGCATTCGGAAGGCGGCTGTGACATACCTTTTGGGTAGCCGCCACATTTTGTACCCAATTTGTCCTCCAAAAGCCCCTTCCCGCAAAAGGAAGGGACCGCCTATGAGGGAGTCGCCCGACATGACAACGATCGCGCTGGTCGATGACGATCGCAACATCCTCACATCCGTCTCCATCGCGCTCGAGTCCGAGGGGTATCGCGTCGAAACCTACACCGACGGGGCTTCCGCGCTGGAGGGGCTTTCCTCGCGGCCGCCTAATCTGGCGATCCTCGACATCAAGATGCCGCGGATGGACGGCATGGAGCTCCTGCGGCGGCTGCGGCAGAAAACCGACCTGCCCGTCATCTTCCTGACCTCCAAGGATGACGAGATCGACGAACTCTTCGGCCTGAAGATGGGTGCCGATGATTTCATCCGGAAGCCCTTTTCCCAACGGCTTCTCGTCGAGCGCGTCCGCGCCGTTCTGCGCAGGGCAAGCACGCGCGACGCCTCCGCCAAGGCTCCGGGGCCGCAGTCGCGCTCGCTCGAAAGAGGCCAGCTGGTGATGGATCAGGAGCGGCACACCTGCACCTGGAAAGGCGAACCGGTGACGCTCACCGTAACCGAGTTCCTGATCCTGCACTCGCTTGCGCAACGCCCTGGCGTCGTCAAGAGCCGCGACGCGCTGATGGACTCGGCCTATGACGAGCAGGTCTATGTCGACGACCGGACCATCGACAGCCACATCAAGCGGCTGCGCAAGAAGTTCAAGCTGGTGGACGACAGCTTCGACATGATCGAGACGCTCTACGGCGTCGGTTATCGTTTCCGTGAGGTTTGAGGCATACAATATGGAAACCTGCCTGCGGCGATATGCCTGCAGGTTCGGATCGGCGATTTCCATTGAGCGCCCACTGCTCTAAAATTGCGCCATGGCGGCAGAAGCAGACAAGATAATCCTGCCCGATTCCCAGGCGAGCAAGCGGCAGGGGATAATGCGGCGCTTCCTGCGGGCGTTGCGCAGATTGCTGGAGCATCACGTCTTCTCCAGCCTGACGCGCCGCATTCTCTTCCTCAACATGGCCGCGCTCGGCGTGCTGGTCGTCGGCATTCTCTATCTTAACCAATTTCGCGACGGGCTGATCGACGCTCGTGTCGAAAGCCTGATGACGCAGGGCGAGATCATCGCCGGCGCTATCGCATCTTCGGCCACGGTGGAAACCGATTCGATCCATATCGACCCCGAAAAGCTGCTCGAGCTGCAAGCCGGCCAGAGCACGGCGCCAGGATCGGACCAGCTCGACAATCTGGATTTCCCGATCAACCCCGAACTGGTGGCGCCGCTTTTGCGGCGGCTGATCTCGCCGACCAAGACCCGCGCCCGCATCTATGACCGCGACGCCAATCTGCTGCTCGATTCGCGGCATCTTTATTCGCGCGGCCAGATCCTGCGCTACGACCTGCCTCCCATCGAGGAGGAGAAGCCCAGCCTGCTCGAACGGTTCGAACGGGCGATCATCGCCTTCATCCGGCGCACCGACCTGCCTGTCTATACCGAGCAGCCCGGCGGCAACGGTTCTGCCTATCCGGAGGTGATGACGGCGCTCACCGGCAGTCCCGCCACCGTTGTGCGGGTGAGCGACCAGGGCGAACTGGTCGTCTCCGTCGCGGTTCCGATCCAGCGCTTCCGCGCCGTCCTCGGCGTCCTCCTGCTTTCGACACAGGGCGGCGACATCGACAAGATCGTGACCGCAGAGCGCATGGCGATCGTCAGGCTTTTCGGCGTGCTGGCGCTGGTCACGGCGATCCTTTCCATGCTGCTCGCATCGACCATCGCGCGGCCGCTCCGGCGGCTCTCCGCCGCCGCCATCCGCGTCAGGAGAGGCACGAAGAACAGACAGGAGATCCCGGACTTTTCCAATCGGCAGGACGAAATCGGCGATCTTTCGGTCGCGATACGCGACATGACGAATGCGCTCTACGCCCGCATCGAAGCCATTGAGAGCTTCGCGGCGGACGTCTCGCACGAATTGAAGAACCCGCTCACGTCGCTCAGAAGCGCGGTCGAAACCCTGCCGATCGCCAAGACGGAGGAATCGCGAAAACGCCTGCTCGATGTGATCCAGCATGATGTGCGCCGTCTGGACCGGCTGATCACGGATATTTCGGACGCATCGCGGCTCGACGCGGAACTGGCGCGCGACTATGCGAACCGCATCGATCTCCAGAAGCTCGTCGCGGATCTGATCGCCGTCTCGAAGGAAGCCGGAAAGGGCAAGAAGCACGTCGAAATCGACTTCCGGCCCGCCAAGCTGCCCCATAGCGTAAAGGGCTATTTCGTGCAGGGACACGATCTGAGGCTGGGGCAGGTGCTGACCAACCTCATCGAAAACGCGCGCTCCTTCGTCCCGGACGAAGGCGGACGGATCGTCGTGACATTGTCGCGCGCGGGCAAACACACCATCCTGACCGTCGAGGACAATGGGCCCGGCATCAGGGCCGAGCGCATCGACCGTATCTTCGAACGCTTCTACACCGACCGCCCCTCCAGCGAGGCGTTCGGCCAGAATTCCGGCCTCGGCCTGTCGATCAGCCGGCAGATCATCGAGGCGCATGGCGGCACGCTCAATGCTGAAAACATCATGGGCACCAAACCGGGCGACATACGCGGCGCGCGCTTCGTCGTCACCCTGCCTTCCGAGGAATGATCCTGTCCCCGTCTCGCTCCGGACAGACGCCGCGGAACCACCATGCGAGTGTGGTGATCGCGGGAGATCGGGGCATCATGCTGCGCGGGCCTTCCGGGGCCGGCAAGACGGCGCTTTCGCTGGCCCTCCTCGATTGGTGCAAGGCGGCAAACCGCTTCGGTTGTCTCGTTTCGGACGATCAGGTCCTGCTCGGCCGGTCGGGCGCGCAGATCGTCGCCGAGGCTCCGCCGACAATAGAGGGATTGATGGAATTGCGCGGGTTCGGCCCGATAAAGGTTCGCTGCGAAAGGCGGACCCTTCTCGACCTGGTGGTGGACCTTGTCGATGCGGACCGCGCTCCGCGCTTCCAGCCTGACGAGAGGGTCTCCCTTCTCGGCGTCAGCCTGCCTTACCTCGCGATCGACTCCGCGGTAAGGCCGCTGCCTGCGGTCCATGCCATCCTTGCGCGACTTGGCGAAAGCCCCTGCGGGGTGCGCGAGGGCGATGGATGACCGTGCGTCAAATTGAACAAAAAAAGGCCAGATTTGGGCTTGTCAACGCAAAGGGCATCGACAAGATAGCGCACTTGCCGTTCCGCCCGCCGGATTGCGGTCAAAATTGTAGCACCCGCAGTCGGGGCCAGTCGGGAGCCGTCACTGAATGATCGGACTCGTGCTTGTGACGCACGGTCGCTTGGCCGAAGAATTCCGGAACGCCGTCGAACACGTCGTCGGACAGCAGCAGAATTTCGAAACCGTCTCCATCGGCGCGGATGACGACATGGAGCAACGCCGCCGCGATATCGTCGAGGCGGTAAAGCGATCCGATACCGGCGCCGGGGTCATCGTGCTGACGGACATGTTCGGCGGCACGCCCTCCAACCTCGCCATATCGGTGATGAAATCGGGGCAGGTCGAAGTGATCGCCGGGGTCAACCTGCCGATGCTGATCAAGCTCTCCAGCGTCCGCGTCAACGACGACATGGCCTCGGCGCTGGAGGAAGCCCAGGCGGCCGGGCGGAAATACATCAACGTCGCAAGCAAATTCCTCAACGGCAAATGACAGAACTCCTCAATCCGCAGACCGGCGTCGTGATGCGGGAGTTCCCCATCATCAACCAGAGGGGACTCCATGCGCGCGCCTCGGCCAAGTTCGTCCAGGTGGTCGGGGCCTATGACGCGACTGTCGAGGTCGAGAAGGACGGCGTTACCGTTGGCGGAACCTCGATCATGGGACTGATGATGCTCGCCGCCAGCCCCGGCTGTTGCATCAGCGTCAAGGCGTCCGGTCCACAGGCCATCGAAGTCATGCACGCGCTGGAGGAACTTATTTCTTCCCGCTTCGGCGAAGAAAGCTGAGATCGAGCCGGAACGCCATTATCCGCCCGTATGGATACGCTCGATATAGAGAGATAAAGATTTCTTTATATCTATTGTCGCGTTTGCGCCGATCTGATAGGAGCGGCGTATGATTGCGGCTATCGGACGAGGCCGCCTACCCGGACAATTTGGAGAAAGAGAATGGCGAATTCCAACGACTATGCCGTCCAGGACATAGGCCTCGCGGAGTGGGGCCGGAAGGAAATCGAAATCGCCGAAACGGAAATGCCGGGCCTGATGGCGTGCCGTGAGGAATTCGGCGGCGGCAAGCCTCTCAAGGGCGCCCGCATCTCGGGATCGCTGCATATGACGATCCAGACGGCGGTTCTGATCGAGACTCTCAAAGCGCTGGGCGCGGACGTCCGCTGGGCCTCCTGCAACATCTTCTCCACCCAGGATCACGCCGCGGCGGCCATCGCCGCGACCGGAACGCCGGTCTTTGCGATCAAAGGCGAGAGCCTCGAGGATTACTGGTCCTATACCGACCGGATTTTCCAGTGGCCCGATAGCGCCCCCTCCAACATGATCCTCGACGATGGCGGCGACGCGACGATGTATATCCTGATCGGCGCTCGCGCCGAAGCCGGCGAGGATGTGCTTTCCAAGCCCGGCAGCGAGGAAGAGGAAATCCTGTTCGCACAGATCAGGAAGCGCATGGCTGAAACGCCCGGTTTCTTTGCGCGTCAGCGCGATGCCATCCGCGGCGTCACGGAGGAAACCACGACTGGCGTGAACAGGCTCTATCAACTGCAGAAGCGCGGGCTTCTGGCCTTCCCGGCAATCAACGTCAACGATTCCGTGACAAAATCGAAATTCGACAACAAATATGGCTGCAAGGAATCGCTGGTCGACGGCATCCGCCGCGCCACCGACGTGATGATGGCTGGCAAGGTCGCGGTCGTCTGCGGCTATGGCGATGTCGGCAAGGGTTCGGCGGCATCGCTGCGCGGCGCGGGGGCGCGCGTCAAGGTCACGGAAGCCGATCCGATCTGCGCGCTGCAGGCCGCGATGGACGGATTCGAAGTCGTGACGCTCGACGACGCGGCGGCGAGCGCGGACATCGTCATCACGGCCACCGGCAACAAGGATGTGCTGACCCTCGACCAGATGCGCAAGCTGAAGGATATGGCGATCGTCGGCAATATCGGCCATTTCGACAATGAGATTCAGGTCGCCGCCCTGCGCAACCTGAAATGGACGAACATTAAGCCACAAGTGGACATGGTCGAATTCCCGGGAGGCAAGCGCATGATCCTGCTCTCGGAGGGCCGCCTCCTCAATCTCGGCAATGCGACAGGCCATCCGAGCTTCGTCATGTCCGCCTCCTTCACCAATCAGGTCCTGGCTCAGATCGAGTTGTGGACGAAGCCGGGCCACTACGAGAACAAGGTCTATGTGCTTCCCAAGCATCTCGACGAGAAAGTGGCCAAGTTGCATCTGGACAAGCTCGGCGCCCGCCTGACTGAGCTTTCGGAAGAGCAGGCGGCCTATATCGGCGTCACGCCGCAAGGGCCCTTCAAGCCCGAACACTACAGGTACTAATATATTTTAAGATAGATACAACATATTGATGCCGGACGATTGACAAATCGTCCGGCATGTTTTTTGGCGCATGCCTTCTTCACGCCGATTCGCCGGAGGGTTATTGTTGCCTGATTCGCTGTAACCCGGCGTTGCCGGGAGAGGGTGCGTTTTGGGCAGTCTGGCTGTTCACGCGGCGGAGAGGAACAAGGCATGCCAGGGGCAAAAGCGCATGACGCGGGGAAAACCGACGTCGGCGGCAAGATCGATTCCGCGAAGAGCGGATCACGGCTCTGTTTTGTGGGAACTGGCCGCAAGCAATCCTTTCCGCTCCGCAGCCTGATCCAGCCGCTTCTGGCTTGCGCCGTCTTTCTTCCCTCCCATGCCCTTGCCCAAGGCGCGATTCCGCTCTCTCAACCGGTGTTCGGCGCCGGCGACGTGATCCAGCTTGCCATGTTCGCCGGCGTCATGGGCGCGGCGATGCTTTCCGCGATCTGGGTCATACGCGAGCGGGCTCGGATTGCGGATGAAAACACCGAATTGAGGGCCAAGGTCGCTGACCTCAACGCATCGCTTCAGCGCAATGACGCCCTGCTCAACCTGAAAGACCAGCGGCTTATCGTCTGGACCACCGAGGCGCGACGGCCGGAACTCGTCGGCTCGCTGCAGAGCATGGCGGGCGTGCCGGAAGAACGGAGCGCCTTCCTCGCCTTCGGGCGCTGGCTTGCCCCCCGCTCGGCGGCGGCGCTGGACAAGGCGATCGGTGCGCTGCGCGAAAACGGCGAACCGTTCGATCTGGCGGTTGAAACCCAGAGCGGCGGCTTTCTTGAAATTCAAGGCCGCCGCCCGACCGGCCACGCCGTCGTCCGTTTCCTTTCGCTCACCAAGAGCCAGACGGACCACGCCAGATTGCAGGTCGCCCACCAGCAACTGCTCGGCGAGCACGCTCTTCTTGTCGGGTTGGTCAATGCGCTCGACATGCCTTTCTGGCTGCGTTCCGCTGAAGGGAAATTGCGCTGGGTCAACGAGGCCTATGCCAAGGCCGTGGACACTCCGAAGGCCGAGGCGGCGGTGCGCGAACCGCGGGAGTTCCTCGGCACCCAGGCCCGCGAGATGATCGCGCGGCATCTCCTTGCGCAGCCGGTCTTCTCGCAGACACTCTCGACAGTCGTGCTGGGAGACCGCAGGCATTTCGCGGTCACGGAGTTCGCCGGCGCGGCGGGAACGGCCGGCGTCGCGGTCGACCGAAGCGAAATCGAGGGGCTGAAGGAAGAATTCGAACGCACCCTGAGAAGCCATTCCGATACGCTCGACCAGTTGACCACAGCCGTTGCGATCTTCGATTCGAAGCAGAAGCTGCGCTTCTTCAATCAGGCGTTCCAGAAATTGTGGGATTTGGACCATGCGTTCCTCGCGAGCGCGCCCGACAACGCTCTTTTTCTCGACCGTCTGCGCAGCGAAGGAAAGCTCGCCGAGCAGCCGGAATGGCGGCGCTGGAAGGAGAACCTGCTTTCCGCCTACCGCTCCGTCGATTCCGCCGAACATTGGTGGCATCTTCCGGACGGGCGCACCGTCCGCGTCATTGCCACGCCCCAGCCGAATGGCGGCGTGACCTGGGTGTTCGAGAACCTGACGGAGCGGATGGACCTTGAAAGCCGCTACACGACGGCGGTGCGCGTGCAAGGCGAAACGCTCGACCATCTGGCGGAAGGCGTCGCCGTTTTCGGACCCGACGGACGGGTTCGATTGTCAAATCCCGCCTTTTCGCGCCTGTGGGGGCTGCCGGATGGCTTTCTCGGGCCGACCACCCATATTTCCGACATCCGCGCCTTTTGCGACGCGCTTGCCGCCAACAGCCCGTGGCGGCAATTCGTGGCAGCCGCCACGGGTTTCGACGAGGAGCGGCGCGACCGCCACGGCCAAGCGGATCTGCTAAACGGAACCGTATTGCAATATGCCGTGGTTCATCTGCCGAACGGCCAGGTGATGATGACCTTCGTGGATGTCACGGATTCGGTGAACATAGAGAGGGCGCTAAAGGAGAAAAACGAGGCGCTCGAACGCGCCGACCAGCTCAAGAACGACTTTGTCCAGCACGTCAATTATGAGCTGCGCTCGCCACTGACCAACATCATCGGCTTCACCGAACTGATGACGCTCGAGGCCACGGGGCCCCTCAACGCGAGGCAGCGCGACTATATCGAGCACATCTCTTCCTCCTCCTCGGTCCTGTTGACAATTGTCAACGACATCCTCGACCTGGCGACGGTCGATGCGGGGATCATGGAACTCGATATCAGCGAGGTGCCGGTCCGCCAGACCGTGGAGGCGGCCGCGGAGCTTGTGGGCGAGAGGTTGCGGGAGCATTCGATCGAGCTTGCGCTCGACCTCTCCTCCGCACCGCAAAGTTTCCGCGCCGACGGCAACAGGGTGCGCCAAATCCTGTTTAACCTGCTCGCAAATGCCGCCAATTACGCGCCGGAACACAGCATCATCACGCTCGTAAGCCGGCTACGAGGCGATAGGGTCGAATTTTCCGTCCATGATGACGGTCCGGGCATGCCGCGGGAAATCCTCGATACGGTGTTCAGGCGGTTCGAACCGCGCAGCAATGGCGGCCGCCGGCGCGGCGCCGGTCTCGGCCTGTCGATCGTCAAGGGATTTGTCGAACTCCATCATGGCAGCGTCGAGATCGATTCCGGCAAGGGAAAAGGCACTACCGTCACTTGCCGCTTCCCGCTATCGCCGGAAAGCTATAGGACGGCGGCGGAGTAAGAACCGCCCATGGCCAACAACGAATTGCGGCTCGATTTACCGGATGAAGCGGCAACGAACCGCCTTGGCGAGGATATTGCGGCTGTTCTCGCCAAAGGCGACGCGATCGCGCTGAAGGGAGACCTCGGCGCCGGAAAGACCACGCTGGCGCGCGCGCTCGTCCGGGCGCTGGCGGGCGATCCCGATCTTGACGTCCCAAGCCCGACCTTCACCCTCGTCCAAGCCTACGAGGGACGGGTTCCGGTCCTGCATCTTGACCTCTATCGCCTGGGAAGTCCTGACGAACTCGAAGAACTCGGTCTCGACGAAGGATTGGAGAACGGCGCGGTTCTGATCGAATGGCCGGAACGCGCAGGGGAATTGCTGCCGGAACAGGCAATAACCGTCGAAATCGAGACGGCCAGCTCGGGACGGAGAGTTCGCATACGCGGCGACGATGAGGCGCTGTCGCGCATCCGCCGGTCACTCGACATCCGCCATTTTCTCGAGCAGTCGGGGTTGGGAGATGCGGATCGGCGCTATCTCCTCGGAGACGCCTCGGTCCGCGCCTATGAAACGGTATCCGCCAGAGGTCCGCGGCCGCTCATTCTGATGAATGCGCCGCGCCGTACGCTTGGGCCGGTGATCCGCAACGGCAAGACTTATGGCGAGATCGCGCATCTCGCCCATTCGGTCGCGTCTTTCGTGGCGATGGATCGCGCGCTGAGGGAGCGAGGTTTCGCGGCGCCGGAAATTCACGCGCAAGACCTCGAAAAAGGTCTGCTTCTGCTCGAGAACCTCGGCAATTCCGGCATTGTCAGCCAGGATGGAAGCCCGATAAGGGAACGCTATCTCGCCTCCGCCGAGCTTCTTGCCGCTATTCACGCGTGCAACTGGCCGGCCGAACTGCCCGTTGCGAACGGCCTCACGCATCGCCTCCCGCCCTATGATCGCGACGCAATGATGATCGAAGTGGAGCTTTTCCTCGACTGGTTCATGCCCTTCGCATCCGGACGAAATGCCAGCGATGCGGAACGCATCGAGTTTCATGCCATATGGGACGATCTGATCGCGAGACTCGGCAAAAGCGAATCCGGCATCGTGCTGCGCGACTTTCATTCTCCCAATATCATCTGGCGCGCCGATCGGCAGGGCCACGACAGGCTCGGCATCATCGATTTCCAGGACGCGCTCATCGGCCCTTCCGCTTATGACGTCGCGTCGCTCGCCTTCGACGCCAGGATCGACGTTCCCTCCGATCTCTCAGAAGAGATCA
>JBQCEL010000369.1:0-5244 GCA_051960255.1 Rhizobiaceae bacterium | reverse complement strand
GTCGTGTGGAGATCGAGCATGAACTGGCCGAGCGCGCGTTCGAGCCGCGCAAGCTTGCCCTTCAGCACCGTGAAGCGGGCGCCCGAAAGCTTCGCGGCGGCCTCGAAATCCATGAGGCCGAGCCTCTCGCCGATCTCGTAATGCTCTTTCGTCCAGTCGGAATGCGCGTGCGGCGTGCCGAACTTGCGCAATTCGACATTGTCGTGCTCGTCCCGGCCGACGGGCACGTCTTCGAGGGGAATGTTGGGGATGACGGCAAGCGCATCGTGAATTGCGCGATCGAGTTCGCGCTCGGTCGCCTCGCCCGACTGGATGAAGCCCTTGATCTCGGCGACCTCGGCCTTCAGTTCCTCCGCCCGCACCATGTCCTTGGCGCGCATGGCGTTGCCGATTTCCCGCGAGAGCCAATTGCGGCGCTCCTGCGCTTCCTGCAGCCGCACGAGATGGGCGCGACGCGCCTCATCCTTCTGGATGAGATCATCGACCTGTCGGCGCGCCTCCGAGCCGTCTGCCCCGCGCTTCTGCAACGCTGCGGCAAGTGCCCCGGGATTTTCGCGAATCCATTTGATGTCGTGCATGGCGTGATTCCGGTTACGGACGGTGTCGTATCGGAACCGCGTCGGTCAAGCGCGGGAGAGGCCGTTACTCGGCCGCTCCGGGGTCGCCGCTCGATGCGATCGTCCCGTTAGAGGAACGATCGCTTGCCGCCCTCGCGGCTGCCCGTTCCCTCTCGACCCAGCGCGCGGTCCATATCGAGACCTCGTAGAGAAGGATCGTCGGGAACGCAAGACCGCACTGGCTCATCGGATCGGGCGGGGTGAGGACCGCCGCGACGACGAAGGCGAGGACGATGGCGTATTTGCGCTTGCTCCTCAACGTCTCGGAACTCAGCAGCCCGACACGCGTCAAAAGCGTGGTGACGACAGGCAGTTGAAAGACGAGGCCGAAGGAAAAGATCAGCGTCATGATGAGGCTGAGATATTCCGACACCCTGGGCAGAAGAGAAATCTCGACCTGCCCGTTGCCGCCAGACTGCTGCATCGACAGGAAGAACCACATCATCATCGGCGTGAAGAAGAAATAGACGAGGCAGCCGCCCATGATGAACAGGATCGGCGAGGCGATGAGGAAAGGCAGGAAGGCCTTGCGCTCGTTCTTGTATAGGCCCGGCGCGATGAATTTGTATATTTGCGCCGCGATCAGCGGGAAGGCGATGACGATGCCGCCGAAGATGGCGATCTTCACCTGTGTGAAGAAGAATTCCTGCGGCGCCGTATAGATGAGTTCGACCTTGGTGGGGTCGAGATGCGCCCAGCCGACAGCCGTTTTGAACGGAATGACCAGCAGGTTGAAAATCCGTTTGGCAAAGAAGAAACAGCCGAGAAAGGCGATGAAAAACCCGGCGATGCACCAGATCAGCCGGGTACGCAGCTCCATCAGGTGTTCGATGAGCGGCGCTGAGGATTTTTCGATTTCGGCTTCTTCTTCGGGGGTCAAGACGCGCTTCCGGTCGTTTTGTTTCTGGCCGCGGGCTTATTCGCCACCCCCGGCGTGGCAGCCCCCGTGGCGCGCGTCTTAGAAGAAACAATTCTGCTGGCGGCCGCATTCTTTGCGGTGGGCTTCGCTTCCTGTACCTTCGCCGCGGTTCGGGCAGCGGCGGGCTTTGCTGCCGCGGCTTTCGCTGCAGGGGCGGATGCTGTCGCAGCTTTCTTCACGCTCGCCGCCTTTATACCCACAGTCCTGGAAGCCGCGCCCGAACGCGTGGCGGGTTTGGATGCGGCTGTTGCCGCCTCGGTCTTACCTCGCGCCTTCGTGCTCGTTTTTGCTGCGGGCGTCTTCGTCCTCCGCGCCGCTTTGGCTTTCGGAGCGGTCTCGCCTTCGCCCGGCAGCATGGCGGCGCCGTTCTTCAGCGGCTCATCGGCAATCGGCTCCGCTGAAGGATCGGGCTTCGGCATCGGCTTCATGACGTCTTCGAGGCCGGCGCGAACGTCTTGCCCCGCCTGCTCAAGCGGGGAAAGATGCTTGCGGATTTCGTTCATCGGATTGAGGCCGCGCACCGAATCCAGCGTGTCCTTGACGTCGCCGAGTTCGGCTTCGCGCAACGCCTCGTCGAACTGCCGGCGGAAATCGCCCGCCATCGCCCTGAGCTTCGCCGTAGTGCGGCCGAACGACCGCAGCATGCGCGGCAAATCCTTTGGACCGACGACCACGATCAGGACGACCGCGATCACCAATATCTCGCTCCAGCCGATATCGAACATGACAAGCGTCCCTCAAAGGGAGGAAAGATCCTCGAAAAAGTCCCTGTCAGGACTTCGTGGCCTTTTCCCGAGGCGCGGTCTTCACCGCCTCGTCGCTGCGATGCTCCACGGTCTTCGCGTCCTTGTCGTCGGCGGCATCATCATCCGACATACCCTGCTTGAAGCTCTTTATGCCCTTGGCGACATCGCCCATCAGGTCCGGAATCTTACCACGACCGAACAGGAGAAGCAGGATGACCAGCACGATCATCCAATGCCAGATCGAGAATGAACCCATGTCTTTATCTCTTTCGAACGTTGCCCTCAGGGGTCATCTATGCGCTTTTGTCGAATCTTTCAAACAGAAGCTTGCATCCCGAGGCAATTCAATTTTGACCCGCAGCGCGGGAAGCGGACAATGCGCCGCACCTGACGCAGCGGCATCGATCGTCAGTCCTCGACCTTCGGCGTCAGAAGGCCGAGTTCCTCCAGATCGATGTCGGTGAGCGGATCTTCCTCCTCCGTCAGCAGATCGGGGTCGGCGGGCGGTAGAGGCACGGAGAAATTGGAGGGCATTCGTGGCGAAAGTAAGCCTGCCCCCTTCAGTTCCTCTATCCCCGGCAGGTCGCGCAGTTCCTCCAGGCCGAAATGGTCGAGAAAACTCTCCGTCGTACCATAGGTGACGGGGCGGCCCGGCGCGCGCCGGCGGCCCCGCATCCTGACCCAGCCTGTCTCCATCAGCGTGTCGAGCGTGCCCTTCGACGTCTCGACGCCACGTATCTCCTCGATTTCGGCGCGCGTGACCGGCTGGTGATAGGCGATGATCGCCAGCACCTCCAAGGCCGCGCGCGAGAGCTTTTTCTGCTGCACGGCATCGCGGCTCATCAGGAAGGCGAGATCGCCGGCGGTCCTGAACGCCCAGGCCTGGCCAATATGGACGAGATTGACCCCGCGATTTTCGTAGATGCGCTGTAGTTCGCGCATGATTTCCGAAATGTCGAGCCCGTCCGGCAGGCGTGCGGCCAAGGCCTTCTCACTGACGGGCTCCGCCGAGGCGAAGATGATCGCCTCGGCCATCCGCACCGCTTCCGCCAGATGCAGCCGTTCGGCGGGATTGTCGCGAAGGTCCATGCTGCCCTCCTCCTGCGCATCCGGGAGGGAGATGGCGAGCGCTTGTCCTCTTTTAGCCACCGGCGACCTCCCTCAACGGTCTCGCCCTAGGTCTCGCGCGCATGTAGAGCGGCGCGAAAGGCTCGTCCTGACGCACTTCCACATGCCCTTCGCGCACCAGTTCGAGGCTTGCGGCGAAGGAACTGGCGATCGCGGTCGCCCGCTCCTCCGGCTTGGTGAGATAATCGATCAGGAAGCGATCGAGCGCCGTCCAGTCCTGGAATTCACCGATGAGGCGCATGAGGATGGTGCGTGCTTCCTTGAGCGACCAGACGCCGCGCTTGGCGATGCGGACATTGGTGATGGCCTTGCGCTGGCGCTGCGCCGCATAAGCCGTCAGGAGATCGTAGAGCGTGGCGGAATAGGCATTGCGCTTTTCGACGATCACCGTTTCGGGCATGCCGCGCTGAAAAACGTCGCGGCCGAGCCGATTGCGATTGATCAGCCGCGCCGCGGCGTCGCGCATCGCCTCGAGGCGCTTCAGGCGGAACTGGAGGATGGCGGCCATTTCCTCGCCGCTCTCGCCTTCCTCATCCGGCTGCTTGGGAATGAGGAGCTTCGATTTCAGATAGGCGAGCCATGCCGCCATGACGAGATAGTCGGCGGCAAGCTCGATGCGCAGCTCGCGCACTTTCTCGATGAAGGCGATATATTGCTCCGCAAGCGCCAGGACCGAGATGCGCGCCAGATCGACTTTCTGGTTGCGCGCGAGATGCAGGAGAAGGTCGAGCGGTCCCTCGAAACCGGCGACATCGACGACGAGAGAAGGCTCGGAAACGCCTTTCCGGTCGTCATTGTCCGCCCAGATTGCCTCGAAAGGAGGATTGTCCGCCGCCATCCGTCCGGTCTGCTCCTATACCGCCTCGGGAAAGAAACCGCCGAACTCTTCGCGCAGCGCCTGTTCGTCGGCCCTCTCCGGAACACGCCGCGCGGCAAGGGCGCGATCGGCGCGGCGAAGCGCCTCTCCGGCCAATGGACCTGTCCTGCTCGCCACAGCCCGCATCTCTTCCATCATACCGTTGCAGTGAAGGACGACATCGCATCCCGCGCCGAGAATTGCACCCGCGCGGCTGGCGAAATCCCCAGAAAGCGCTTTCATCGACACGTCGTCGCTCATCAGAAGCCCGTCGAACCCGACTTCCCCGCGGATGATGTCGCGAATGACTTTGGCGGAATGTGTCGCCGGCTGTTCGGGGTCGATCGCCGCATAGACGACATGCGCCGTCATCGCCATCGGCAGCATTTTCAACGCCTGGAAGGGCGCGAAATCATGGCGGCGCAACTCTTCGATCGAGGCGCCCACCACCGGCAGTTCGAAATGGGTATCGGCGCCGGCGCGCCCATGGCCGGGCACATGTTTCATCACCGGCAGGACGCCGCCCGCCGTCAGCCCTTCGGCCGCGGCCTTTCCCATCGCGGTGACGATTTCCGGCACCCGGCCATAGGCGCGCTGGCCAATAACGTCATGCGCGCCTTCCACCGGCACGTCGAGAACCGGCAAACAATCGGCATCGAGCCCGTGCCGGGTGAGATCGACCGCGTGCAGCCGCGACATCAGCCAGGCGGCGCGCAGCCCCGCCTCGCGGTCGCGGCGGTAGATGTCGCCGAGAGCGGCAGCGGGCGGATAGTTCGGCGCGAGAGGCGGCCTGAGGCGCTGTACCCGCCCGCCTTCCTGATCGACGAAGACGAGCGCGTCGGGCCGGCCGACGGCATCGCGCATCGACGCGGCAAGGTCCCTCACCTGCCCGGTTTCCGAGACATTGCGCGCAAAGAGGATGAAGCCCCAAGGCCGCTCATCCCGGTAGAAGGCGATTTCATCGGGCGTCAGGCGCAA